>JBIKKG010000167.1:0-7342 GCA_044360485.1 Burkholderiaceae bacterium
ACGCTGTACTTGCGCCGCGGACGTTCCCGTAGCGACTGACCCGTCCGGCGGGCTCATCCATGGGGGTGAGCTAACATCCCCGGATGCGCTCTTCCACACCCGAACCCTGCCTGTCTTTGCATGGCGTCGGGTTGCGCTATCCAAATGGTGTGCAAGCGCTCGCGGACTGTGATCTGAACGTCGGACGCGGCGAGTTCCTGAGCCTGCTCGGGCCCTCCGGATGCGGCAAAAGTACCGTCATGCGTTTGGCGGCAGGCCTGACCGCCCCGAGCACGGGCGACGTGCAGCGCGCGGCGGATGTCCGCCTGGGGCTGGTTTTCCAGGAGCCCACTCTCATGCCCTGGGCCGATGTCTTCGACAATGTGCGCCTGCCGCTGCGTATCCAGGGGCGCTCTGTCGCGTCCGTGCGCGAGGAGGTCATGCAGGTGCTGCACTGGGTGGGTCTGGCCGATTTCGCCCATGCCTATCCGCGCGAGCTTTCTGGCGGCATGCGCATGCGGGTCTCGATTGCGCGGGCGCTGGTCATGCGCCCGACCCTGTTGCTGCTGGATGAGCCGTTTGCCGCGCTCGACGAGATCACGCGCGGGCGACTGGACGATGACCTCAGGCGGATCTGGCTGGAGCAGGGTCTGACGGTGGTGTTCGTCACCCACAGCGTGTATGAGTCGATTTACCTGTCCAGTCGCGTGGCCCTGTTCAGCGCACGGCCGGGGCGCATCATCGCGTCCATCGACGTAGACGCCCCGGGCTTGCGTGATGAATCTTTTCGCGCCGATCCGTACTACACCGAGCGCTGCCTGCAGGCCTCGGCCGCACTGCGCGCGGCCAGCGCGTCATGAAGGGGCAGGCTCTGCGCGACGCGGCGCTGCCATTGGCGGTCGGGATCGGGTTCCTGGCGCTCTGGGAGGCCGTGGTGCGCATCCAGGGCATCCCACATTACATCCTGCCAGCCCCCACGCTGGTCGCTTCGACGCTGTGGCAGGACCTGCCCTCGCTTTTGCCTTCGCTGTGGTTCACCGTACGCATCACGATCGGGGCACTTGTGCTCGCCGTCGCGGGGGGCGTGGCCATTGCGTCGGTGTTTGCCATGTCGCGTCGCATCGAGCGGGCGTTCTTCCCGTTGGCGATCGTGTTGCAAGTCACCCCCATCGTGGCGATCGCACCGCTCATCCTCATTTACGTCGAGTCCACCACCGCCGCCCTGCTGTTGTGCGCCTTCATCGTGGCGTTTTTCCCCATTCTGGCCAATACCGTGACCGGATTGCGCAGCACCGATACCCATCTGCACGATCTCTTCACCCTGTATCAGGCGACGCCCTGGCAGCGCTTGCGCTGGTTGCTTGTGCCCAGTGCCTTGCCGTACTTTCTGGCCGGCCTCAGAATCGCCGGTGGACTCGCGCTGATTGGTGCCGTGGTGGCCGAGTTTGCAGCGGGCGCGGCAGGCCGGGAAACCGGGCTGGCTTCGCGCATTCTCGAGGCGGCTTTTCGTACTGAAATTCCCCGCATGTTTGCCGCGCTGGTGCTGGTTTCCCTGGTGGGCATCGCCATCTATTTCATCTTCGATCTGTTGGCGAGTCGGCTGCTTGGCCGCTGGCACGACAGTGAACTGCCGGGTCGCTGATCGGTGACCCCCCTCTTCTGGAGCACGCCCATGAATGACTCATCTTCCTTCGCCGGCCGGCTGGGCCCTCGCCGCTGTGTGCTCACGGTGATCGCCATGCTCTCGACCGCCGTGGCCGTTCTCAGTGCGCCGGTATCGGCCCTGGCTCAGGAGAAGGTGGTGTTTGCCACCAACTGGAAGGCACAGGCCGCTCACGGCGGGTTCTATCAGGCGCTGGTCGACGGTACCTACAAGCGCTACGGGCTGGATGTGGACATCCGCGAAGGTGGCCCGCAAGTGAACAATCGGCCGTTGCTCCCCGCGGGCCGGCTGGACTTTCTGATGACCGGCAATCTGCTGCACACCTTCGACAACGTGCGCAACAAGGTCCCCACGATCGTGGTGGCGGCCATGTTCCAGAAGGATCCGCAGGTGCTGATCGCGCACCCGGGTCAGTATCAGAGCTGGGACGATCTGAAAAAAGCACCGGCCATGCTGATCGGACGCGACTCCCAGTTCAGCTGGTGGCAGTGGATGAAGACCGACGGCTTTCGCGATGAGCAGCTCAAGCCCTACAACTTCAACAGCGCTCCTTTCCTGGCAGACAAGCGCATGGTGCAGCAGGGCTATGCCACCGCCGAGCCAATCTCGATCGAAAAAGTGACCGGCTCGCCGCCCAAGGTCTTTTTGCTGGCCGATCACGGCTGGTCCACGTACTCCACCACCATCGAAACCCGGCCTGATCTGATCAAGACCAAGCCCGAGATGGTGCGCAAGTTTGTTGAAGCCTCGATCCTGGGCTGGGTGAATTATCTGTACGGCGATCGGGCTGCGGCCGATGCCATGATTCGCAAGCTCAATCCCGACACGACCCAGGAAGAGCTCGATCGCGGTGTGGCCAAGCTCAAGGAATTGGGCATTGTGGATTCAGGCGACGCGCAGACGCGTGGCATCGGCGCGATCGACCCGGCCAAGATCAAGGATTTTCACGACAAGATGGTGAAGTCGGGCCTCTTCAAGGCCGGTGAAGTGGACCTGAGCAAGGTGTACACCACCGAGTTTGTCAACAAGGGCGTGGGTGTGGAGCTCAGCCGAAAGTTGAGTGGCAAGGCCAAGTAAGACGCTCGTGCCTGTGCCGTGCCTCAGGCAGTGTGCGTGGCGGAGCGGGTGGGCGGTGCCTGGTCCCCCGCACCCAGATCCTTTTGCATGATCACGGTGTCGAGCCAGCGCTCGAACTTCCATCCGCTTGAGCGCAGCGTGCCGGCGAATCTGAAGCCGCAGCGGGCGTGCAGCGCAATCGAGCCAGTGTTGGCGCTGTCGCCGATCACGGCCAGTACCTGTCGGCAATCCAGCTGCTCGCAGCGCGTCAGCAGGGCACGCAGTAACACTTGTCCGATGCCGCGGCCGCGCAGTGACTCGTCCATGTAGATGGAGTTCTCGACGGTGTTGCGATAGGCTGGGCGCAGTCGAAAGAAATTCACATAGGCATAGCCTGCGACCCGGCCGTCGACTTCGGCCACCAGATAGGGAAAGCCGTTGCGCAACACATCACTGCGCCGCTGGGTCATTTCCTGCAGGCTCGGCGGGTCAATTTCGAAGCTGCCCGTGCCATGCAGCACATGGTGCGCATAGATCGCCTGGATGCTCGGCAGATCGCCGTCCAGGCTATCGCGGATCAGGGGTGTCGTGGGCGCAGGCATGGGGTCGAATATAGCGTAGGCGATGGCGGCACTCAGCGGTCGATCAGGAGGCCATTCTCGATGGCTGCCGCACCGGCGCGCACCAGATCGTCGACGGCCCAATCGGCCAGTGCGCCAGGTTCCATGCCGATGTACAGGCGATTGGCCGTGGTGATCAGGGGGATCGTGTCCATGAGGGCAGGCACGTCCACCATCGGCACCTGACGGTGCTCCAGCAGCAGGAACTTGAGCAGCACCTTGGTGGCGTGCCGGGCATTGCGGGAAGGCTCTGCGCTCAGGTGATCCAGCCGGCTGTGCGCCCGTTGCAACGCGCCCTGCACATCCGCAAACATCGGCCCGTGCCCCGGGATGACCAGATCGACGTCGAGCTGTGCGATGCGTTGCAAGATCGCACGCTGCTCGGCAAAGCCGGAGGCGCCTTCGAGCTCCGGAAAGATGACACCGAAACCGTTGGCCCAGAGTGCGTCGGCGCTGATCAGCACGCGCGCCGGTGCGCAGTAGAGCACCACCATCTCGGGATCGTGTCCCGGAGCAGCGATCACGGTCCAGGGCAGGCCGCCCAGCTCCAGCATCTGACCATCGCGGATCACGTCATCGAATGTGAAGCGTTCGCAGCGCTGGCCGGTGGCCTTGAAGGTGAGCCCATGGGTATCCCACTGCGACACGGCCTGAGCGCTGCCTGCCGGGATGAGCGTGCGGCATCCCCAGGTGCGTTGCAGCAGCGCATTGCCACCGCAATGGTCCGAGTGCAGATGGGTGTTCACGATGCCATCGAGCCTGCGCCCACCCAACAGGTGCTGCACCACGGCCAGCGTGGTCTCGCGATGCGCGATGTACCCGGTATCGACCAGCACGGTGTGTGTGCCGTCATCGAACAGCACGCCATTGGCTGAGAGCCAATCGCGCTCGATGAAGCGCATGCCGGCAGGCAGTGCGGGCAGCGCAGAGGCCATGGCGGTGAGGGTCTGGCTCATCGGATGCGCCGCTGCACCCCATCGGGCAGCGTCTGTGCACGTTGCATGGTTGCGCTGGTGAAGACCGGGTCACCGGCCAGGTAGGCGAGTGCGACATCGGTCATGTCAAAGCCCCAGAACGCCTGATCGTCGATCTGCAGGGTGGGCACGCCAAACACGCCCTCGGCAATGGCCTGTTCCGTGTTCTGCCGCAGGGTGTCCTTGACCTGGGTTTGCGCAATCAGGGCCTGCGGGTCTTCCACACCCAAACCCTGGCACAGCTGCGCCCACGCCTGCGTGTCGGTGGGCAGATGCCCGTCGACCCACACATAGCGAAACAGGGCCTGGACCACGTTGGGCCGATTGCCCAGTGCGATGGAAAGACGCAGCAACGGCAACGGATTGAACGGATGGGCTGCAGGCAGATTCAGTGCAATGCCCTGTGCGTGCGCGCGCCACACCACGTCACGAAAGGTGTGGATCTTCTTGGCAGGTATTTCTGCCGGGCCTTTTTGTCCGTGATGCTCGAGCAGCCCGGCAAAGAGCACGGGCCGGTAGGCGATCTGCGCCAGCCCGTCAAACTTGTGCAGGACCGCGCTTTGCAGATACGCGTAGGGCGAGATGAAGTCGAAGGTCCAGCGCGCCGACTTCATCGGGAGGGCGGCGGGTTCGGGGCCTGTGCGCGGCGTGTTTCGATGCGCGCCCAGACGTCTGCGCGTTCAAGCCCTGACAGACTGCCCCAGGTGGCGATCTCTTCGAGTGTGCGTACACAGCCCTCGCACAGACCGGTGGAGGCCTCGATACGGCAGATGGCAATGCACGGCGATGGCACCGGCTGACCCTTGAGGGCCGCCTCGCGCAGGCTGCGTGCATCGGGATAGCCCAAGGGAGTCATCATGCGTCAGCCGGCCTGCTTGGCGGCCAGCGCGCTGCCTGCCCGCGAAATGGACTTGCGCCCGATATGTCCCGAGATCCATTGCCCGATCGAGACCATTTTTTCGAGCGACACGCCAGTCTCGATGCCCAGGCCATCGAGCAGATACAGCAGGTCTTCGGTGGCGACGTTACCCGTAGCGCCTTTGGCATAGGGGCATCCGCCCAGACCGGCCACCGAGGCGTGGTACGTGGCGATTCCCATTTCCAGGCTGGCGTAGACATTGGCCAGCGCCATGCCGTAGGTGTCATGAAAATGGCCCGAGAGTCTTTCCGCAGGCACCACCTTGAGCGCGGCCTCGAAGGCTGCCTGGGTGCCGCGTGGAGTGCCGGTGCCGATGGTGTCGGCAATATCGATCATGTCGCTGCCCATGTCGGCAAAGCGCTTGACCACTTCGCTCACGGCCGCCGGGGTGACCTCGCCCTGATAGGGGCAGCCCAGTGCTACCGAGACGCTGGCGCGCAGCCGCATGCCATGGTCTTTGGCCGCGCGGGCAACGGGCTCGAAGCGTTCGATCGATTCGGCGATCGAACAATTGATGTTGCGCTGTGAGAAGGCTTCGGAGGCTGCACCGAAGATCACCACTTCGTCGGCCCGAGCTGCCAGCGCGCCTTCGAAGCCCTTCATGTTGGGCGTGAGCACCGAATACACCACGCCCGGTTTGCGCCGGATGCGCTGCATCAGTTCGGCTGTGTCGGCCATTTGCGGCACCCACTTGGGCGATACGAACGAACCCGCCTCGACGTTCGGAAAGCCTGCGTCGGTCAGGCGGTCGCACAGTTCGATCCGCACGTCGGTGGTGATCGGCGACTGCTCGTTTTGCAGACCGTCGCGCGGTCCGACTTCAATCAGCGTGACACGCTTGGGCAGGGATGCTTGCATGGGAGAGTCTCAATAACCTGTGTCGGGGTTCACTCGGCCGCTGGGCACAGCACCTTGGGCCAGGAGCGTCATTTTATCCGCGACCTGCCGGGCCGACTGAGCGACCTGCGTGGGCCCGGAGATATGGGGCGTGATGCGGATGCGCGGATGACGCCAAAACGGATGGGCAGCGGGCAGCGGCTCCTGGCGCAAGACATCCAGCGTGGCCCCGGCGAGTTGTCCACTGTCCAGCGCTGCGATCAGGGCGTCATCCACCACCAGCGCACCGCGCGCCACATTGATCAGCCATGCGCCGGGCTGCAAGGCGGCCAGGGCGGTCGCGTCAATGAGATTCTCGGTCGCTCGCGTGTGAGGTGCCAGCAGGATGAGCACGCGGGTGGCTGCCAGGAAATACGGCCAGGCTGTGGTGCCGGCCATCACCTCAATCCCCTGCACCGTGCGGGGTGTGCGCGCAAACCCGCGCACTGCAAAGCCTTGCGCCGTCAGCGCGCGCGCCACCTGCTCACCCAGCACGCCCATGCCGACGATCCCGACCGGCAGCTCGGCTCGGGTCAGCCAGGGTTGCTCCTGCCAGTGCTGTTGACGCTGCTGCGTGGCATATGTTTCCTGACGGCTCAACAGACGCAGTAATTCATGCAGACAGTAGTCGGCCATGTACGCACCCATGCCGGCATCCTCCAGCCGATAGAGGGGCAGCGAGGCGGGCAAGCCCGGGTGCGCAAGCAGATGGTCGACGCCCGCGCCGCAGGAAAAAAAAGCGCGCAGGCCTGGATGCCGTGCGAAAAAATCGGGGGCAGGCTTCCAGCCGACCGCCAGGGTGGCGTCTGTGGTCTGGCCTGGTTCAGCGCTGGCTGCACCATCCGGCGAACCGCGATCCAGCCCGATGTCAGCGTGCGGCAGGTGCTGCGCCAGTGCACGCTGCCAGGCGAGCCCACTGCCGGCGTCGCAATGTGTGATGACAATCTTCATGAGCCCGATCATAGGCGATGGCTCCGGTGTCCTGAACGCATCGCCTGGCTGCGGGCAGGGCCGCGCTACCATCTGCGGCGGTGGGCGGCTCAGGCGCCTGCACGCCACAGCCCTTTCAATGGATCGAGACTGCCCATGTTTTCAACCCACATGTTTTCAACCGTTCCCCTGCTATCCGGCCGCCTTACGCGCCTCGTGGCGCTGACGTTTCTCCTGACTGCCGCGCTGTTGCCCGCCCTGACCCATGCACAGTCCGACTGGCCGACGCGCCCGGTGCGCATCGTCGTGCCCTTTGCGGCGGGCG
>JBIKKG010000030.1:0-23442 GCA_044360485.1 Burkholderiaceae bacterium
TTTTCTCCGGGTTGAGATTGCCTGTTCTCACCCTGCCAAAGGCAAACAGGGCCAATCGCCCCTCACGGTGGAGGTAATAGCGGGCACGATCACCGAGGTAGATGAATTTGTCGTCGACGTAAATGAAGCCCGGCACAACGTAGAGTGAGTCATCCTGGGCGGCATAGCGATTCTGAAAGCCCAGGACTGCCGCGCCGGGTACAAAGCCACTGGGTACGGGGCTGAACTGAGCCTTGGACGACAGCAATTCAAGTGCGCCGAACTCAGGTTCGGCCCGGGCGGGCAACCCGGCGCAGCACAGCACGACCGTGCATGCGACGGCCAGGCTCGCGCGAAAGCTTTTGATCGCAGCCATGGTCATCACACTCCCGCACCCGTCAGAAACCAGCGCATCGCATCGGGTACGGCGTTAGGCTTACGCGACGCACGATCGATCAGCACACAAGTGGATTCGGCACTGGCGACTTCACCATTGACTGCAAGCAGCGTCTGCTCAAACTCAAAGGATGTTCGGCCAATGCGCCTGACACGCGTACCTACTCGCACCGTCCCGGGAAAATACAGCTCTTTGCGGTAGACGATCGTCTGCTTCGCCACAACAATACCGCACGCGCTGCGCACCTCTGCGATCGCCGGATCGTCGAGCACTTCAATGCGACCGGCCTCAAAGAACGTGCCGATCACGGCATTGTTGATGTGGCCCTGTCGGTCGGTATCAGCGTTGCGCAGCTTCTCCTGCGTCCAGAAGCGGAAGTCTGCTGCATGCTCAGCGGCGGGCGTTTCACTCATCATCCATTCACTCGATACAGGGAGAGTTACAGTCCTAATGCAGTGCGCGCCATGTCGCGCAGCACACGCTTCTGAATCTTGTTGCCATTCGGGCCGTTGATCGCAGGAAAGACATCGATGGCGATGATCCGCCTGGGAACCTTGTAGCCTGCCATGCGCTCGCGGCAGTACGTCAGTAATTGCACTTCCGTGGCAGATGCGTCGCATAAAACATAGGCCACCGCCACATCGCCCTCGCCCGGCACATTGACCCCCACAACTTGGGCGCCGTGTACCTGAGCGTGCTGCATCAGACCCGATTCGATCTCAGCCGGATTCACCAGGAACCCGCGCAATCGCAGGCTATCGCCCATGCGCGCGAGATAAACAAATCCCGCCCCTTCAAGATGGGCCAGATCACCCGTGCGAAACCAGCCATCATCGGTGAAGGCCTTCGCGGTCGCCTGAGGATTGTTCAGATAGCGCGCCAGTACATTGGGGCCACGGATCTGCAGCTCCCCGGCATGGCCTTCACCCAGCGGCTCGCCAGACTCAGGATCAACCACCCTCACAGCCATCAACGGATCGATCGGGATACCACCCGCCTTGGCACGCTGGGTGGCAGGAGCCTCCCAAGGATGAAAGGCCATCAGCGAAAAGCACTCGGACGAGCCATACGTGCCAGTGAATTGACACTGCAGTGCATCGGCCCGCTCCGTGACCTGCAACGTGAGGCCCACGAAATCCGCCTGCACGCCATGGCGCAAGCTGGAGAAATTGACGTCAGGCACCTGCAACATAGCGTCGAACATCGCATCCGCACCGACAACATGCGTGATCCCGTGTCGCTCGATCAGGTGCGCCGCCTCGGATGCATCGAAGACGGGCACCAGAATACAGGCGGCTGCGCCAGCCAGGGCCCCCAACGCCGTCATGAAACCGAATACGCCAAAGAGCGGCAGCGCGCACAACACCGCATCAGCTGGGCGGATGTCCAGAGCGCGCGACACATGCTGTGCGTGCCGCACGATGCTGGCATGGTCATGGGCGGCGAGCTTAGGGAATCCGGTGGTGCCTGAGGTGCTGAAACAGCACATCAGATCGTGCCCCTGTCCGGCCTCGGGGGCGGCACTCACGCCTGCTGATTGCGCGAAGTCGATGAACCGATCGCAGTCATCAAGCGCCACCACTTGCTGCAATGCGTTCAGTTCGGCCTGTAATGCCAGCGCAATGTCAGCATAGTCGGTCTCCAGGAACCGCCGGGGCGTGAAGATTGCGCGGGCCTGTGAGACCTCCAGCAGGTGTCGTACCTCGGGGGCTTTATAGCGCGTGCTGATGGGCACCACCAGCACGCCCAGATGCGCAGCAGCGCACAGCAACTGGATCCAGGCCGGGCCATTGGGCAACCAGACGGCTATGGCATCGCCGCGCTTCAGACCCATGGCGGACAAGCCGACGGTGGCAGCGTATGCCGCCTCGCGCAATTGCGCCCGATTGAATGTGCAGTCGGTGGTGACCAGCGCAGGCAGCGCATCGTGGCCAGCCAGCACAGCATCGATCAGACACTGACTCGTCGACTCAGCATGCAGGTCGCTCACTTCAGGCGCACGCACTGTGGACATCCGTCACCGACCATCAGCGCGCTTGCGGTGGGGGCCGACCACCACCGCCACCGCCCGGGGGAGGTGGGGGAGGCGGTCGGTAGCCGGACCCTCCTGATCCGCCGTAGGGCGGGCGCGCATGGGGCGGAGCGGGCGGCGGCGGTGGCCGATAGTTCGACGCGGGCGGACGATACTGCGGCGGCGGAGGACGGTAATGAGGAGGCGGCGGACGATAGTGTGGCGGCGGTGGCGGCGGATGGTAATAGGGCGGCCGATGCTGGTACGGAGGGTAGTGGTTCCAGTAGTTGGCTTGGCCGTACCAGGGACGGTTGTAGTAGTGGTCGCGCCAGTAGCTGTTGAGGATGAAGCTCGTGACGCCGATACCCACAATGGCTCCGGCCACGTTGACTGCCTGCGGCGAACCGTTTTGCTGGATCAGCAGGTTGCCCGCATACACCCAGCCTCGCAAAGGTGGGACGACCACGTCGCACCAGGAGTAGTCAGTCAGGCATGCCTGGATGGCCACATAGGTGCCCGCCTGCAGGACCGAGACCACCGGATACTCCTTGGCAGGGCCCGCGCGCAGATTCAGGTCGACCATCGCCTGGGCCTGTTGCTGCGCGGCAGCGGGGCCGCCCCACACCATGACCAGCACAGCTGCCGCCCTCAGCCATCTGATGAAGCGTTCTCGCATGGACGCGTCCTCCGATCAACGCTCCACTAGATCACAAGGCCATTGGGGCGGGAAGTCGAAGTCGCCAGATTTGGTACCGAGGCCACCCGCTTCTGAAGCCACCACCCGGCTGCCGGCGGCGTCATGGCATACCCGTCCAGTCCGAATTTGCAAGCGGCATCCACCGCCCAGTTCGGGTTGTGCAGCATCTCGCGCGCCAGTGCCACCAGATCGGCACGGCCCTCGGACAAGATACGTTCCGCCTGGTCGTGATGCACGATCAGCCCGACAGCCATGGTCTTGATGTCAGCCTCTTCACGCAGCTTTTGCGCAAACGGCACCTGGTAGCCATAACCGATCGGCGTGCTGCTCACTGGGCGGGCCAGGATGCCGCCTGCACTGCAATCGATCACATCCACGCCGACTGCTTTGAGTTCGCGGGCCAGCACGACACTTTCGGCGGGCCCCCAGCCGGCGTCGTCATCCACCGACAGGCGCATGAACAGCGGGCGATCCTCAGGCCAGTTGGCCCGCACACACTGCGCCACTTCAATAGCAAAACGTCTGCGGTTGGCGTCACTGCCGCCGTATTGATCGGTGCGCTGATTGGCTTGGGGCGAAAGAAATTCGTGCACCAGAAAACCATGCGCGCCGTGGATTTCCACCGTATCGAATCCTGCTTTGCAGGCCCGTGCCGCAGCGCGACCAAAGGCCTGCACCACCTCACCCACCTCAGCAGTGCTCAGGGCGCGCGGCACCGGTGATTTATCGTCAGCAGCAATCGCGCTTGGGGCCACCAGTTCCCAATCGTCCCAGTCCTGTACGCCGCATTCTGCACCGAGCGGGCGACCACCTTCCCAGGGTCGACCCGTGCGTGCCTTGCGCCCCGAGTGGCCGAGCTGGATCCCAACCGCGGTGCCGCACTCATGCACGAAGTCGACGATGCGTCGCAAAGGCTCGATGAATGCGTCATCCCATAAGCCGAGGTCACCCACCGTGCCACAACCACGACGCTCTACCTTGGTGGACTCCATCATCACCAAACCGACCCCACCGGCTGCATACCGACCTGCATTCATCAGATGCCAGTCCGTCGGGAACCCCCGCACGGCTGCGTACTGATGCATGGGTGCCACCACAATTCGGTTACGCAGCGTCAGACCACGCAGACTGAGGGGGGTAAAAAGCAAAGGTGTCGTCACGGAGATCACTCACACAGAAAAAAGAATTCGACGCACTTCAAAAAAAAACCCCGACCTAGGTCGGGGCGTTTCACACACGCATCAGCGCATCAGTTGGCTTTCAGAATGTCCACGCGGCGTGCTGCACGGTCATCGGCCGCACCGGTGATGAACTCGGGCGCGCGCATCTCGATGTTGCCCTCGCCCAGGCCTGCGGCCATCAGTGCTTCCTTCACGGCCTTGGCGCGATTTTTGGCCAGCTCTTCATTGGCAGCCTGATCACCAGTCTTGTCGGTGAAGCCTGTCAGCGCGACCTTACCATCCTTGCCAGCGGCAGCAAACGCGTCAGCGATAGCCTTCTTGCCTTCATCACCGATATCAAACTTGCCCACTTCGAAGAACACCGACTGGGGCAAGCCAGCCGCAACAGGAGCGGGGGCCGGCGCGGGCGCGGGCGCGGGAGCCGGTGCAGGCGCTGCAGCCGGAGCGGGGGCAGCGGGCTTGGTCTCAGGCGCTTTGCCCAGCCATTGCCACAGCAGGAATGCACCGATCAGCGCAGCAAGCCAAGGCAGCCACTTGCCCAGACCCGATGATGCAGGCGGCGGGGGCGGCGGTGTCACCGAGCGCACGGCTGCAGGGGCGACAGCGGCCAGGCTGGCAGGCAGCTTGTCCATCCAGCCCGTGCCAAGCACGCTGGACAGACGCGGGTCGATATTGGCTTTGGCCAGATTGCCCTTCTGACCCAGCAACAGATTAGCCAGGCTGCTTGCATCCAGATTCTGCGAAGACACGAGCTTCTTGATCGCGCCGAAAATCAGTGGCGTGGCCATGCCGAGCAGACTGGTCGCCGAAGAAGGCTTAATGCCAGCCACCGAGGCCAATGCATTGCCGAGCAGGCTCGACTTATCGCCACCAAACAGACCCGACAGCAGGCTGGTGCCGACGGAAGTCAGCGCGCTGCCACCTGCTCCGCCCAACGCACCGGCTATGTTGCCGAGCAGGCCAGTGTCGACATTCGCACCGGTCACCATCTTGAACAGATCAGCCGCACCACCGGAAGTGGAAGCCTTTTGGGTCATGCCACCGAGCAGCACCGGCAGCAGCGAGTTCACTGCTGACTGCACACCCGTCTCGCTCTCGCCGAGCAGCTTAGCCGCCGGGCCGATTAAGTCTTTGCCAGCGCCAGACGTCAGCATTTCAAGAATGTTGCCTACCATCGTGATTCCCCTTCCTTGTGTATTGGGTGAAGACAGACCAGATCCTGCAAATGTGGGCAGTCTGTCGTCGGCCGCATGAGGCCGGGCGGATTGGATCCGCGAGTACCTCTTCCGAGTCGCTCTTCGGACAGGCGGGCGGATTCTAGCGCATCACTTGGCGGTTAACCACCCAAAGATCCAAACCCTTGAAAGGAATTTTTCAGTGTGGCGGTGCACGGCGAAACAGTGTTGACCGAGTGTTGGCCAGTTTGCGCCGAACAGACAATCGGAACGCCAGCTTAGCCCACACTGACTACGCACGCCCTAAGCAGTGCTACCCTTCGCGGCCTCAACTCTCGCCGACCGAATCATCGTGACACGCAAAGCCAGCACACGCACCGCCACAGGTCCTGTTTCCTCAAACGTTGGCACAGCCTCAGCGCGACGCGGCAGACCCCCGCGCAAGGTGTACATCAATGTGTTGGTGAAGGCGACCACACGGGAAGCCCTCACTCGGCTGAAGGCCAGTGGCGATTTTGCCAGTCAGGGTGAAGTGATTGATGCACTTGTGGCTCAGACCACTGAGCTGCGCTCGCGTTCCTGAAGAGGCCTACGCCCCTGCTGAGCGCATCACGAGACAACGGCTCTCGTTGCCTCGTCAAGGAAACGCAGCAGTGTATCGATCACTACGTGCGGCTGCTCTTGCTGCACCCAATGCCCGGCACCCTCAATGATCTTGCACTCGATCATGCGTGTGAGGTTGCGTTCACGCATGGCGTCGAACTCACCAGGTTTTTGGTGAATCCCCCAGTCACTGCCACCGGCGATAAAGCAGGACGGCACATCGATGGTGCGTCCTGCATAGAGCTGATGCTCGGCATGAAAACGCCCGCTGGTCGAACATCGGTACCACTGCAGTCCACCCTGAAACCCAGTGCGAGCGAACTCCTGCGCATAGACCTGCAAATCTGCATCGGGTAGCCAAGCGCACGCGGCTACCTGTGAAGGGTCTGGCATATCTGGCGCCACCGTTGCGGCCATGTCCTGATTGAGATCCATCACGTAGTACGTCGGAAGCAGAGCCAGTGATTCGGCATTCCAGGACTTGAGAGACTCAGGCCGATTCGCAGGCCAGTCCGCACTCTTCACGTGGTAATACGCTCTCAGGAAATTCGCCATGCCCTGGGGCGCCAGACGCATGTCGGCGTCTGCCTCACGCGAGGAGTAGTACCACTGATAGTGCTTGCGCGGCCGAGGCAGCGCAGCCAGTGCGGCATGGAGATCGACTGGCGGTGCAGCACGGGAGGCGGGCGCACGGGCGGTATCAAACGGCAATGCGGGCGGCCCACCGAAGGGCGCACTCATGAGCACGACCGAACGAAAGATGTCGGGCCGAACCGTGGCACACCAGGCGGCTACAGGCGATCCGAAATCATGACCGATCACGCAGGCCGCATGCCGATAGCCCAGCGCAAACAACAGTCCCACCGCATCGCGCACCAGATTCATCATCCTGAACGCAGACAAATCGGTGTCGTAGGCGCCATCCCACCCGGTGGTGCGTCCATATCCGCGCTGATCCGGGGCCACCACGTGATAGCCCGCCTGCGCAAGCGCCGGCAGGATCTTTCGCCAACTGAAGGCCAGTTCGGGGAAACCGTGCAGCAAGAGCACGCAAGGCCGATTCGGCGTTTCGTGGCCAGCCTCAAGAACATGCATGCGTAAGCCGTTCACCCCCTCGACAAAACGCGAGCGAATGCCAGACGGCAGCACGCTGTCAGGCAGCGGTGGCAACTCGGCGTCAGACATTCCAGGTGGTGTGGTCAGGGTCATGATTGGATACGCAGCCGAGTTTGAGGGTCAAACCAATGCACCTGACCGGGCACAGTCTGCACGTTGATGATCTGCCCCGGCATGGCAGGTGTGAGGCCCGCATCCATGCGCACAATGAAGGACTGCCGACCAAAACGGGTGTGCACCAGCCGCTCTGCGCCCAGCATCTCCACCACCTCCACCTGCACGGGCCAGCCCTGCCCGGCAAAGAAGGCGTGCTCGGGACGCACACCGAGGATCAGTTCACCATCGCGCGGCGCGGGATGCTCAATAGGCAATTCGAGGCCGTCCAGTCGTACCGTGCCGTTGACGACTTGCACGGGCAGCAGATTCATGGGGGGCGAACCGATGAACCCTGCCACAAACGTCGTGCGCGGCTGCAGATAGACCACCTCGGGCGTGCCAATCTGCTCCACCACACCCTGATTCATGACGATCATGCGCTGTGCCAGGGTCATGGCTTCGACCTGGTCGTGCGTCACAAAGAGCGAGGTCACACCCAGTTCGCGATGCAGTTTTTGAATTTCCAGCCGAGTCTGCACCCTGAGTTTTGCATCCAGATTGGACAGCGGCTCATCAAAGAGAAACACCTGCGGCTGTCGCACGATCGCACGACCCATGGCCACCCGCTGTCGCTGCCCGCCCGACAATTGGCGGGGCTTACGGTCGAGGTAGTCACTGATCTCGAGTACCGCCGCAGCCTTGCGCACCCGCGCCTCGATCTGATCGCGTGGCACCCGAGCAATCTTCAGACCATAGGCCATGTTGTCGTACACGCTCATGTGCGGATAGAGCGCGTAGTTCTGAAACACCATGGCGATATCGCGCTCGGCGGGCTCCAGGTCGTTGACCACCCGGTCGCCGATCAGAATTTCGCCTCCAGTAATTTCCTCCAAACCAGCCACCATGCGCAACAAGGTGCTCTTACCGCAACCGGATGGCCCGACGATCACGATGAACTCGCCGTCAGCGACTTCAGCATCGACGCCATGGATGACTCGGTTGATCTGCGACCCGGTGCCATAGGCCTTGAAGACTTTACGAAAAGACAATGCGGCCACGACGCCTCCCGGCTGAGCGATGCAGTGGAGCACTCATTTTTCAGTATCCACGAGGCCTTTGACGAACCACTTCTGCATGAAAAGCACCACCAGCGCCGGCGGCAGCATAGCCAAGATTGCGGTGGCCATGATCACATTCCATTCGTTAGCCGCGTCGCCACCCGAAATCATCCGCTTGATCCCCATCACGATCGGGTAACGGCTTTCGTCGGTGGTGACCAACAAGGGCCAGAGGTACTGGTTCCAGCCGTAGATGAACTGAATCACGAACAGCGCCGCAATGCTGGTGGCCGACAAGGGGATCAGCACATCCAGGAAAAATCGGATCGGTCCGGCGCCGTCAATGCGGGCGGCTTCAACCAGTTCATCGGGCACTGTCAGAAAAAACTGCCGGAACAGAAACGTCGCGGTAGCCGAGGCGACCAGCGGCACCGTCAGCCCGGCAAAAGTATTGAGCATCCCCAAATTGGACACGACCTCATAGGTTGGCCCGATGCGCACTTCCACCGGCAACATCAGGGTCACGAAGATCATCCAGAAGCACAGTGTGCGTCCCGGAAACCGGAAATACACAAAAGCAAAGGCCGACAACAGCGAGATGATGATCTTGCCAATCGCAATGGTCAGCGCGCTCAGCAAACTCGTCCACATCATCGGGGCAACGGGTGCAATGCGGCTGCCGTACTCGGACTGTCCACCAAACAGCGCAGTGCGATAACTCTCGATCAGATTAGTGCCGGGGATCAGGGACATCGGGGCCTGCTGCACAATTTGCTGCGCAGTCTGCGTCGAGGCAATCAAGGTCACCACCAGCGGAAACGCGACAAGCGCCACTCCCACGATCAGGACCAGATGTGCCACCAGAGAAAGGATCGGGCGTCGCTCAACCATGCTCGTGCCCGCACTCAGTACTGCACGCGACGTTCGACATAACGGAACTGAACAACCGTCAGCGCCACCACGATCGCCATCAGCACCACCGACTGCACCGCCGAGCCGCCGAGGTCCATGGCTTTGAACCCATCGTAGTAAGCCCGGTAGACCAGAATGGCAGTGTCTTTTCCGGGGCCACCCTGGGTGGCTGCATCGACAATCGCAAAGGTGTCGAAGAAAGCGTAGACGATGTTGATCACCAGCAAAAAGAAGGTCGTGGGCGAGAGCAGCGGAAAGACGATCGTCCAGAACCTGCGCCACGGGCGCGCACCGTCGATGGCGGCAGCCTCGATCAGGCTCTTCGGTATGGACTGCAACCCGGCCAGAAAAAATAGAAAGTTATAGGAGATCTGCTTCCAGATCGAGGCCATCACGATCAGGGCCATGGCATGACTGGAATTGAGCAGATGGTTCCATTCGATGCCCAGCGCGCGCAGGGCGTGACTCACGATCCCCACCGACGGCGCAAACATGAAGAGCCACAGCACCCCTGCGATGGCAGGCGCCACCGCATAGGGCCACACCAGCAGGGTGCGATAGACGGTCGCACCCTTGACCACGGTGTCCGCCATCACGGCGAGCCCCAGCGCAATCGACAGACCCAACACGGCAACCAGCAACGAAAAGACGGCCGTCGTCTTGAACGACGCCAGGTAAGTGTCGTCCGCAAAGAGTCGCTGAAAATTCTCCAAGCCGACAAACTGGCTGGTGGTGCCAAAGGCATCTTCCAGCATGAAGCTTTGCCACAGCGCCTGGCCTGCAGGCCAGAAGAAGAAAATCAGCACGATCGCCATTTGCGGGGCGATCAGTACCCACGGCAGCCAGCGATGCCTGAAACGGACGCGCTTTTCGATCGACACAGAAGTCTGGGCTACCGGCACGCCTGTGCGTGCCGGCTCACTGCCCGCTGATCAGGACTTGTTGGCTTTCTCAAAGCGCTCAAGCTGCTCGTTGCCGCGCTTAACCGCCGAATCAAGCGCTTCCTTGGGAGCCTTCTTGCCGGACCACACCTGCTCGAGTTCCTCGTCGATGACCGCACGCACTTGCAGGAAGTTGCCCAGACGAATCCCTCTGGATTTGTCAGTGGTCTTGCGAATCATCTGATTGACCGAGACATCAGCACCCGGGTTTTGCTTGTAGAAGCCGGACTTTTCGGTCATCTCAAACGCTGCACCGGTGATCGGCAGATAGCCGGTCAGCTGATGGTTCTTCGCCTGAATGTCGGGGCGGCTGAGATAGTCGAAAAATGCGGCAACGCCCTTGTATTCAGCAGGCTTCTTACCGGACATGACCCACAGGCTTGCGCCGCCGATGACCGTGTTTTGCGGTGCGCCTTCCACATCGGGGTAGTACGGCAGGGTCGAGATGCCCGAAGCAAACTTGCCGTTGCGCATGATGTTGCCCCGCGCAGCAGACGATCCGGTGTACATCGCGCACTCTCCGGACACAAACGTCGCATCGGGTGCGGCGCCCCGCCCCTTGTAATGGAACAAACCCTGCTTGGACAGATTGGAGAGATTCTCGATGTGGCGCACGTGCAGCGGCGTATTGAACGCCAGACGTGCGTCCAATCCGTTGAAACCGTTTCGCTTGGTCGCAAACTCAACGTTATGCCAGGCCGAAAAACTCTCGAGCTGGGTCCAGCTCATCCAACTGGTCGTGAGCGGACACTTGTGGCCGCTGGCTTTGAGTTTGGCTGCGGTCAGAGCCACCTCGGGCCACGTCAGAGGCGGCTTGTCAGGGTCAAGACCGGCTGCCTTGAAGGCATCCTTGTTGTAGTGAAAGACGGTTGTTGAGCTGTTGAACGGAAAACTCATCATCTGGCCGTTCGGCGCCGTGTAGTAGCCTGCAACGGCGGGCACATAGGCCTTGGCGTCGAACTTCATGCCAGCATCGGCCATGACTTTCGTGACCGGAACCACGACGCCCTTGCTGGCCATCATGGTTGCGGTCCCCACTTCGAAGACTTGCAGCACGTGAGGAGCGTTGCCGGCGCGATAAGCGGCAATGGCAGCGGGCATGGATTCGTCGTAGCCACCTTTGAAGGTGGGCACCACTTTGTAGTCCTTTTGCTGCTCGTTGAAGTCTTTGGCGATGCCATTGACCCACTCACCGAGCGCACCGCTCATGGAGTGCCACCACTGAATTTCAGTTTGAGCCGATGCGGTAGAGGACGCGGCCAGTGCAAACAGCGCACAGGCAAGGGATCTGAGCTTCATGAGCATATCTCCAGTGGTCATGTGGGGCCGGTGCACAGCAAGCATGCGCAACCGGCCGGTCGGAAGGGGCTCGAAGACCCCGAGCCGCTGAACTTAGGGCAACCCGGTGACACCATGATGTCGAACGTCGCAAAACGCAATGGTAGCGCACCCGATTCAAATGGCTTGGCACACCCGACAGGTTGATGCAGCATCCGCGCTTCGGCGCAGACCCGGTTGCGCCCTTGCCCACTTGCCTGTTCTTGCATGCAAAACCCCAAGCGACTGCCTGTCATTGATGCTTTGAAAGTGCTGGCCGCACAAGCGATCGTGCTGCATCACTTCGCGCTCTATGGCCCCATGAGCACCTACGCGCGGCCCCTTGCGCCTCACCTGATCGATGCCCTGGCCGAGCATGCCCGTCTGGCCGTGCAGGTCTTTCTGGTCATCGGTGGTTTTCTGGCCGCGCGAACATTGGCTCCCGATGGCAAACCGACAGACATCGACTTGATGAAGAGTCTGGGCAAGCGGTGGCTTCGGCTGGGGAGCCCTTATTGGATCGCGCTGCTCCTGGCGCTTCTGGCCGGCGCGATCGCTCGCGACTGGGTGAGTCTGCCGCACACCCCGGCGGCACCAAGCCTTAGTCAAGTGCTGGCGAATGCACTGATGCTGCAGGATATCGTCGGTCTGCCAGCCCTCTCCGCTGGCTTTTGGTATGTCGCCATCGATCTGCAGCTGTTTGCCTTGATGCTGATCCTGATGTGGAGCTTGCGCCGGATCGGTCTGCAGGCCGGTGCAATCCTTGTCGTCACCCTCAGCACGGCGGCATCACTGCTTTTGTTCAATATCGACCCGACGTGGGACGCCTGGGGGCTGTACTTTTTCGGCGCCTACGGGTTAGGCGCGTTGGCATGGTGGAGTGCCGCTTCGCAAGCACCGTCTCCACGCCGATGGCTGCTACTGGTAGTGATCGCGGGTCTGACGATCATCTCGCTCATCGCGCTGTGGCGCAGCAGGATTGCGCTGGCAGGCATCACCGCATGCGTTCTGGCTCTGTGCAGCGGGCCAGCATCGGCTCGGTACGCGCGCAGTGCTCCGCGTGCATTAGCCTGGTTGAGCGACCGGTCTTACGCGCTGTTCTTGGTGCACTACCCGGTTTGTCTGGTGTTCAACGCCGCTGCGCAGCGCTGGCTACCCCATACCCCAGGGGTGCAGGCGCTTGCGCTATTCGCGGCGTGGGTCGCCTCGATGCTGGCGAGCCACGTCCTGTACACCCGCGTGGAGCGCCCTGCGGGGGCATGGTTCAACTTGAACCGATGACCCGCATCCTCCTGGGCGCCGGCCTCACAGCGCATCAGGAAGACGCTCCAAAGCGTTTACTTGCGCGGTGGTTCGGCGCCCCGGTTGCCCGGCATCGCAGCACCCGCCCCAGCGGGCGGCGGAGTGGGAATTGCCGGAGGCATGGCGCTCATCGCGGGCGCTGGCGCGCCCGAGGCAGCTGGGGTAGCCGAAGGTGGCGGTACGCCCAGTTGCTTGCCCATGAATGCCTCCAGTGTCTTGAGCTTCGGCTCAATCTGACCGCGGGTTTCGTTGACCAGCTTTTCCGACATCGTGCGCTGCATACCCGGCACGAGCTGGTTGAAGCGCTTGATCACAGGTGATTCGAACCAGTTGATCAATTGCTTAAGCTCCGCTTCGTTGAAGTTGCTCTCAAGCTCTGCGCCGATCGTGGAGGGCGTCAGCGCAATCGCCTTGTCACGCAGCAAAGGCACCGCCTCGTCGGCATACTTCTTAAGCTCAGCGTCAATGGCCTTGATCACGGCCTCGCGCTTGTCGGCAGGAACGTTTTGCAAGTAAGGCCGTGCGGCCATGGACATCTCGATGGCCGGTCGCTCGGCAATCGTGCGAGCCATCGCTTCAACGCCAGGCTGTTGCAACGCCAGCACCTTGCTGACAAGCTCTTTTTTGGTTTGGCTTTGCGCAGGCGCTGCAAACAGGACCAGCGCAGCCAGTGCAGCCGACGCGATGCGAACGGTGACAGTCATTCGGACTCTCCATCGTCGCCCCGGGCGCACCCCGCGAGGACCGGAACGGTCATGCAAACAGGGCACAGGGCGGATCGGAAGCGGAAAAGTTTACCTCAACGCCCACCACAGTCGATCGGCACTTGCGCACAGATCAGGCACGGTTCGTGCCTCGCTTGGTCGGTGGGCAATCGTGCTGTGTTGTGGTTCGGCGCAGGCGCCCGGGTGCCGTCATACGGGCGCCATTCCACTGGCTCACCTCTTGAGCCAGTGGGGTGTGAACCTCATATACGGACAGATCCGGGCATTCGCCCGACCCATCACAGGCCACCATCATGCCGACCGACACCGCCACGCTTGCCCCGCGCGCCATGCTGACCCCAAATGAGAGCACCGTCTTACGGCTGCGCTACGGACTCGGCGCCGACGACGCCGCCACGGGTCTCACTTTGGTTGAAATCGCCCGCCAACTGGGTGTCTCCACCCAACGCGCCAGCCAGCTCGAAACCAGCGCGCTGGCCAAGCTTCGCAGCGCGCTGCGCGAACGGGGGGTCACATCCGTTGACGACATCCTCTGAGCGTCACCACCCCGGTCATCACACAGACTAAGGAACGATCAGGACTTTTCCGGTCACCTTGCGGGCGCCCATGTCCAGCAACGCCTGGGGCACCTGATCCAGCCGATACGTGGCTGAAATATGCGGGCGCAGTTTGCCTTGGGCAAGCAATGCCATCATCTGTCGCACATCTTCCTGGTTCGCCTGCGGTTCACGTCGGGTGTAGTCGCCCCAGAACACACCCACCACCGACGCGCCCTTGAGCAACATGAGGTTGAGGGGCAGTGCGGGAATCTGTCCGTTCGCGAAGCCCACCACCAGATAGCGCCCGCGCCATGCGATCGACCTGAAAGCAGGCTCCGCATACTTTCCGCCCACCGGATCGTAGATCACGTCCGGACCTTTGCCGTCCGTGGTGCGCTTGATGGCCTCGCGCAAGTCTTCCGTTTCGTAATTGATGGTCGCGTCCGCGCCGTGCTCACGGCAGACCGCCAGTTTTTCCTCGGTCGATGCGGCGGCGATCACGCGCGCGCCGCGAGCCTTGGCAATTTCGATGGCCGAAATACCAACGCCGCCGGCGGCGCCCAGCACCAGCACGGTCTCGCCCGCCTTCAGTGCAGCCCGATCGGTCAACGCATGCCAGGACGTGCCATAGGTGAGCATGAAAGCTGACGCTACGTCGTAACCCAGACCAGGCGGCAACACCACCACTTTCTCCGCTGCGGCGATCACCTCCTCGGCAAACGAGCCATGGCCTGTGCTGGCGAGGACCCGATCACCGGCCTTGACGTGGGTCACGCCCTCCCCCACCGAGATGACGTCACCAGCCGCCTCTGATCCGGGCGAGAAGGGGCGCTCGGGTTTGAACTGATACTTATTCTGGATGATCAGCACGTCCGGAAAATTGACGCTCGCTGCTCGCACCCTGATGCGCACCTGTCCGGGCCCGGGTTCACGCGCCGCAATATCCTCCAGTACCAATGATTCGGGCGGGCCCCACTCTTTGCACAACACGGCTTTCATTGCTCTGCCTCCTAGGCTGGATGTGTGCCTGCGAGTCTAACGCTTCTGGTCCGTTCGCTGCCTTTCGAGCGGCCGGCAGGAGCGACTGCCCGTGTATGCTTTGACCTCTGTATCGCAACCGATCCCGACACAACGGAGGAAGACAAACATGACCCTGCAGGAAATCAAACGGCGGATGTCAATCCCCGTGATTGGCTCACCTCTTTTCATTATCTCGAATCCGGACCTGGTCATCGCGCAGTGCAAAGCCGGTATCGTGGGGTCGTTTCCTGCACTCAATGCGCGCCCTGCGGAAGTGTTGGAGCAGTGGCTGCAGCGGATCACGTCTGAGCTGGCCGAATACGACCGACAGCACCCCGATCGCCCCTCCGCGCCGTTTGCGGTCAATCAGATCGTGCACAAGACGAACGACCGCCTGGACCACGACGTGGCCATGTGCGTGAAATACAAGGTGCCGCTGATCATTACCTCGCTTGGCGCGCGCGAGGAAGTCAACGATGCCATCCACTCCTATGGCGGCATGGTGTTGCACGATGTCATCAACCAGACCTTCGCGCACAAGGCCATCGAAAAGGGTGCCGATGGACTGATTCTGGTCGCTTCGGGTGCGGGCGGACACGCCGGCACCCAATCGGCCTTCGCCCTGGTGCAGGAAACCCGCGAATGGTTCAAAGGGCCAATCGCCCTGTCGGGATCCATCGCCACCGGAGAAGCGGTGCTGGCGGCTGAAGCGATGGGTGCCGACTTCGGCTACATCGGCTCAGCGTTCATTGCAACCCGTGAGGCCAATGCGGCAGAGGGCTACAAGCAGATGATCGTGGACTCCAGCGCCAAAGACATTCTGTACAGCAACCTGTTCACCGGCGTGCATGGCAACTACCTGCGCCCCTCGATCGTGGCTGCCGGGCTGGACCCCGAGAACCTGCCGCAAGGCGACCCAAGCAAGATGCAGTTTGGTTCCGGCGGCAGCGCCAAGAGTAAAGCCTGGCGCGATATCTGGGGCTGCGGCCAGGGGATCGGTGCGGTGCGCGAGGTGCAAGGCGCTGGCGAATACGTCGCGCAACTGGTCGCGCAATATCAGGCTGCACGGGAGCGGCTAGGACTGTCGTCGCGCGCACACGTCGCTGCATAAAGGGGGCTCCACGTGGCTCATTTACACAGCCTGAAACGTCGTCTTTTGGAGCGCCGCCGCCTTCTGAGCGGCCTGTCCATCGCGATGTCCGGTGTGGCCGCACCAGCCCTGGTGCGCGCGCAAGAAACCTGGCCCTCGCGCCCGGTCAAGGTCATCGTGCCGTTTCCCGCAGGCGGCGTGGTCGACCTGGTCACCCGCGCGGTGACCGACCGGTTGGCGATCACCCTCAAGCAGCCATTCGTGATCGAAGCCCGGCCCGGTGCGAACGGCAATATCGGGACCGAAGCGGCCGCACGTGCGGCAGCTGACGGCTACACCCTGCTGACGGCCACTCCCGCAACGGTCACTCAGCCGTTACTCTCAAACACGGCCAAATTCAAATCAACGGACTTTTCCGGTTTGGGGCTGGTGGGTGCACCGCCCAACATCTTTTGCGTGTCGCCCAGTCTGCCGGTGCGCTCGATGCGCGAGCTGGTGGAGTATGCGCGGGCCCGCCCGGGCCAGTTGAGCGTCAGCAACCCCGGGATCGGCACCTCCAACCATCTCGGGCAGGAACTGCTGTTCTCGCACACCGGATTGCAAATGGTTCAGGTGCGTTACCCGGGCCAACCGCAAATGATCCCTGACATCGCAAGCGGGCAAGTGCATTTCGGAGCTGTGACCTCGGCGCTTGCCTTGCCGCAGGTACGTGACGGGCGCTTGCGCGCGCTGGCCATTGGCTCACCCAAGCGCTGGTCTGAACTTCCGGATGTGCCAACCATGTCGGAAGCGGGCTTTGGCGAGGCCACCTTCGTCCCATGGTATGGCCTGGTCGCTCCTGCAGGCACGCCACGCGCCATCGTTCGGAAACTTTCCGATGAAATCAGTGCCGCATTGGCGCACCCGGACGTGATCGCTCGCCTGGAGAAACTCGGCACTCAAATCACACCGGCTACGTCCGATGAATTCGACCTGCTCATGCGCAATGAAGTCGAGCGATGGGGCCGGGTCATTCGCGAACGCAACATCCGGGCTGATGCGTGACCCGGTTGTTCTGAGCCTGCATTCATTCACGCTCTTCACAGATCCGTCGGCCTGAGTGGCCGACCACACTTTCTGAGGGAACTACGCCATGGGCGCCATCGAGAACCTTGAACCGATCGAGCAATTGGGGCGCTATCTGCCGCAAATGACCGAGTGGCGCAGGCATATTCATGCGCATCCCGAGACGGCCTTCGAGGAGGTGGGCACAGCCGCCTATGTCGCAGAGCGTTTGCGCAGCTTTGGCGTCGATGTCGTGCATGAAGGGCTGGCGAAGACGGGCGTAGTCGCCTCGATCCGGGCGGGCAACAGCACCCGTGCCATC
The DNA here is from genome assembly GCA_044360485.1 of Burkholderiaceae bacterium. Classification (GTDB taxonomy): domain Bacteria; phylum Pseudomonadota; class Gammaproteobacteria; order Burkholderiales; family Burkholderiaceae_E; genus UBA4615. The sequence continues at coordinate 17,526 of JBIKKG010000030.1, forward strand.
GGCCTGCGCGCCGATCTGGACGCGCTGGACATGCAGGAGGCCAGCGGCGTGCCCTGGGCCTCGAAGCACGCTGGCAAACATCACGCCTGCGGCCATGATGGACACACCACGATGCTGCTCGGCGCAGCGCGTCACCTCGCCGCCACCCGCAATTTCGACGGGACGGTGCATCTGATCTTTCAGCCGGCCGAAGAAAACGAAGGCGGCGGCCGAGTCATGGTTGAAGAGGGGCTGTTTGATCGCTTTCCAGTGGAAGCGGTCTTCGGCATGCACAACATTCCTGGCATTGATGCGGGCAGGATTGCCGTCAAGGCTGGGCCGATGATGGCGTCATACGATATTTTCGAAATCACGCTGACCGGTCGAGGCTCCCATGGCGCCATGCCCCACAAAGGCATCGATCCGATCGCCATCGGTGCCGAACTGGTTCAGAAACTGCAGACGATCGTGAGCCGGAATATCGATCCACTGGAGCCCACTGTCGTCTCGGTCACCAAGTTCCATTCCGGGACCGCCTGGAACATCATTCCCAACGAAGCGGTGATTGGAGGCACGGTCCGCGCGTTCAGCGAACTGGTGCAAGAGCAGGTGGAGCAGCGCATCCGCCAGCTATGTGAGGGCACAGCGCTTTCGCATGGCGCGCAGATCAGCGTGCGTTACGAACGGCGGTATCCGCCCACGGTCAATCACCCGGAGGAAGCGGCCCTGTGTTTGCGTGTGGCGGAAGCGCTGGTGGGTGCAGACCGGGTCATTCGCGATCCGAAACCAGCGATGGGCTCAGAAGACTTTGCCTGGATGCTGAAGGCACGCCCTGGCGCCTATGTGTGGATCGGGAACGGCACCGGCACCTCAGGTGGTTGCATGGTGCACAACCCTGGCTATGACTTCAACGATGCCATCCTGCCGATCGGAGCGGCCTTCTGGGTGAAACTGGCCGAGACCGCGCTGGCACGCTGATAATCAGCGTGGGCGCGCACTGGGGGGCAGTGCTCAGTCTTGCCGGGCGGCGTGTACCAGAATGTCGGCAATCACAGTGCGGACTTCGGCACGCACCGTAGGATTGGTGGAGTCTGTTCCCAGGAGTTGCGCGGCACCGCCCAACGCGAGGTAATAAGCGATCGCAAACTTTCGGGCACGGACTGGGTCGGGTGTCAGGTCTCGGAACACTATCTGAAGCACCTGCAGCCGGGACTTGTCGATTTCCTCCAACCGTAAAGCAGCCGCCTCATTGCGTCGGGCAAAGGCGCGCAAGGCTAAACCGAATCGCATGTGAGGAAAATCGGACCCAGGCGCGCTATGGATCAGGGCGTCCACCCAGCCCATCAGAGCTTCCACGGGATCCTTCGGTCGTATGACCACGAAGTCTTGCATCCGCTTGGCTTCCTGTGCACACCAGCGATCGATCAGCGCATCCACCAATTCGGCCTGGCTGCCGAAATGCCAGTAGAAGCTGCCACGCGTGACGCCGATTGCTTCGGCCAGGGTCAGCACGCGCACAGCGCTGAAGCCGCCTTCCACGACCGCGGCGTAAGCGGCATCAATCCAGTCTTCGCGGGTCAACCGTGTTGATTGCGACTGGGCAGATACGGGCCGATTGGAAACCTTGGAGTTCATAGAAAAAAGTCTCAGAAATGGGGATGAACAACTAAAAATTACTTTTCACTATCCCGAAGATACCATCGAATCGGGTGAATGGCTGCGGTGTTGGGTAAGACTGCCCAAAGGTCTCTGTCCGTTGCCCACAAGACATGGGCGACCGACAGGGCTTGAGGGAAGGGATAGGCTGCGCGGGCATGTGCCCGGGCGGGATGCTCAGAGGTCTGGACACCTTCGCAAAGGGTCCGACCCATTTCCTGTGGAGTCCGTTGCCTGGAATCTATCGAGCGTCAGGTGTGCGCCATACGATCAAGGCGATCAGTCCGAAGACCACACCCCAAAATGCAGGCCCGATACCCCAAAGAGTCAGCCCCGAGGCGGTGACAAGAAAGGTGACCAAGGCGGCATCGCGCTGTGCGTCATCCGCAAGCGCTGCATGCAGGCCACGCCCGATCGTGGGCAATAGCGCTAACCCGGCGATGGTCATCACAAGTTCTTTGGGCAGACTCACAAACAAGGCAGCGAGCGGCGCGGCGAACACTGCCACCAGCAGGTAGAGCACGCCGGCGGCCGCCGCCGCGAGCCAGCGGCGCTGCGGATCAGGATGGGCTTCAGGCCCCATGCACAGTGCCGCAGTGATGGCGGCGAGGTTGAGGGCAAAAGCACCGAAGGGCGCCAGAATGAGCGTGGCCAGACCGACGATCGTGAGCAATGCCGAGATGGGAGCGTGCCCATAGCCCGAGGCCCGCAGCACGGCGACGCCGGGCAGGTTTTGCGACGCCATCGTCACCACGAAGAGCGGCAGTGCCACCCCCAGGAAAGCCTGAGCGGACCATACTGGCGGCCATGCCAGCGGCTGAACGGTCACGGTCGTAGAGGCTGCGGTTGGCCAGTTCAATCCCCCGGACTGCAGGGCCACGGCGATCAGCCCTGCCAGCAGACTGAGCGGTACTGCATAGCGCGGCCATAGGCGACGCCCAAGCAGCAACACCAATAGCATCGGCAACACTGTCCACGGTGCCCGCTCCAGCGCAGGGAAAATATCGATCCCAAAACGCACCAGCACGCCCGCAAGCAAGGCACTGGCCAGTGAGTGGGGAATGCGATGCATCCAGCGCTCGAACACGCCGCTGGCGCCGGCTGCAGTCAGTAATACCGCACAGGCGATAAAGGCCCCTACCGCCTGATTCAGAGGGATATCACGCAGACTGACTGCCAGGAGCGCAGCGCCAGGCGTCGACCAGGCGATCACCACGGGCAGGCGCCACCACAGGCTCGGCACCAGGCAAGTGAGGCCCATGCCCAGTGACAGCGCCGCAGTCATGGTTGCCAGCTGCTCGGCCGACAGACCCATGGCTGACGCAGTCTGCACGATCAGCGGGTAGGAGCTGGAGAAGCCCACCAGCACGGTGACAAACCCCGCAGTGAGCACCCCTGTCGCAGCGCCGAACCCACCGCCCGTAGGCAAAGCGCGGGGGTGCGTGGCCTGCGGGCGTTTCATCTCAGGCTGCGATCCGCTGCCCGTGTTCGCGCGTGGCGTGAAACCGCACTTTGGGCCAGCGCTCCATGGTCAAACGCAGATTGACTCCGGTATCGGCGAGGTAGACGAGATTGCCGTCCACGTCTCGGGCCAGACGCATCTGCTGCGCACGCAAGAACTCCTTGAGCACCTGCTCGTCATCGCAGGTGACCCAACGTGCGCTGTTGATGCCGGCGCTCTCGAAGCTGGCTTCCACGCCATACTCCGTGCGCAGACGATGCTCCACGACTTCGAATTGCAGCTGCCCCACCGCACCCAGCAGGGGAGTGGCATCGATGAACGGCTCGAACACCTGCACCGCGCCCTCTTCGCCCAACTGCTGCAAACCCTTGGCCAGTTGCTTGGACTTGAGCGGATCGCGCAAACGGGGCCGTGAGAACAACTCGGGGGCGAAATAAGGGATCCCGGTAAAACTGATCGGATCGTTGGACTCGGTCAGGGTGTCACCAATCTGAAGCTGACCGTGGTTATGCAAGCCAATGATGTCCCCCGCAAAGGCCACTTCCATGAGCGAGCGCTCATTGGCCATGAAGGTCAGTGCGTTCTGGACCTTGATCTGTCGATTGAGCCTGCGATGGTTCACTTTGATGCCAGGGTCGTAGCGCCCCGAACACACGCGCAGAAATGCAATGCGATCTCGATGGTTCGGGTCCATGTTGGCCTGGATCTTGAACACAAACCCCGTGAAACCCGGCTCTTCGGGCTTCACCGATCGTACTCCTGCATCGCGGGGCTGTGGCGGGGGCGCCCAGTCGCTGAGTGCGCGGAGAATTTCGCGCACTCCAAAATTATTAATGCCAGACCCAAAAAACACAGGGGTTTGTCGGCCCGCAAGAAACTGATCGAGTTCGAATTCGGAGCCAGCCCCGCGTACCAACTCGATCTCTTCGCGCATGGTGGCCATTTCCTGCGCAAACTCGGTATCAAGCGCCGCAAGGTCGGCACCAGAAATCGCCTGAACGGTCTGATTAGCCCGTTCTTCTCCAGGCGCAAATCGAAGCACTTCATCGCGCAGCAGGTGATACACGCCACGAAATCGCTTGCCGCTGCCGATCGGCCAGGTGACCGGTGCGCAGCGAATTTTCAGCACCGATTCAATTTCGTCGAGCAGCTCGATCGGCTCACGCACTTCGCGGTCGAGCTTGTTGACGAAAGTAATGATGGGCGTATCACGCAAACGGCAGACTTCAAGCAACTTGATCGTCTGCGCTTCGACGCCCTTGCCGGCATCGACCACCATGACGGCGCAATCGACGGCGGTCAGCACCCGATAAGTGTCTTCAGAAAAATCCTGGTGCCCGGGCGTATCGAGCAGATTGAACACACAATCGTCGTATTCGAACTGCATAACCGAACTGGCCACTGAAATGCCGCGCTGCTTTTCAACCTCCATCCAGTCAGAGGTAGCATGTCGCGCGCTTTTTCGGGCCTTGACCGTACCGGCAAGCTGAATCGCCCCCCCGAACAGCAGCAGCTTTTCGGTGAGCGTGGTCTTGCCGGCATCGGGGTGGGAGATGATCGCGAAGGTGCGCCGGCGCGCCACCTGTCGGCCCACTTCAGGGGAGGTGTCCATGGATCGGGCCGCAGTGTATCAGTCCGCTCACAGCAGGGGCGATGCCAGCTGCGCCGCGTTCTCAAGGATCCGCCGACCCAGTCCACGACCTTCCCAAAGGCGTGCATCCAACGGCTTGCATCGCCTGAGGTAGCTTCGCTGCAGCGCCAGGAGGCGCTCGGCCATCTCGCGGTCATAAATCAGCGTGGACAGCTCGAAATTCAGGTGAAAGCTGCGCAGGTCCATGTTCACGGTCCCGAACACGGCGAACTCACCATCGACCACCATGCTCTTGGTATGCAGCAAACCGCCGTCAAAGCGCTCGATGCGTATCCCGGCGGCAAGCAGGTCCGAAAAATACGAGGCACTTGCGTACTGCACCAGCCTTGAATCACATCTCAAGGGCACGATCAGCGTGACCGCCACCCCGCGCCGCGCGGCCGAGCGCAACGCCATGACAATGGACTCGCCGGGAGCGAAATACGGCGTGGTCAGAATCAGTTCATGGCGCGCTGAATAGATCGCACTCAGGAGCACCGATTCAACATGCTGATAGGCGAAGCCTGGGCCGGACGCAAACGGTTGCAGGGCAACCGGCCCACGATCGTCCAGTACCCGTGCCGCCCGCTCCAGTGCTTCAGGACTCGAGCCGAAATCCTTCCCGCGAGGCCCCTGCTGCAAAAACGCCATCGCAGCGGTCATGGCGCCCAATACGGCACACGATGGCCCCTCGATGCGCACCATGGCATCAATCCAGGGGCCCACGCCAGCGTCGCGCTTGAACTCAACGGGATCGGCGAGGTTGAAGCTACCGGTCCAGGCAATGTGATGATCGAATACCGCAAGCTTGCGATGGTTACGCAAGTCGGCTCGGGCTGCGGCCAATCGGAAGGCACTGACTGGCCGCACAACAATGACCTCCACGCCTGCCTGGTGCAGCGCATGCATCCCAGCACTGCGTGTGAACGGACGGCTGCCAAGACCGTCCATCAAAATGGTCACTTTGACGCCACGTTGGGCTGCGCGCACCAGCGCGTCGATCACATTCAGCACACGGCCTGCGTGGTGCCAGATGTAGAACTCGAGCGAGCAATGCGTCCTGCAGGCATCGATGTCGTCGATCAGGCCCTGCAGAATGCCGGCGCTCTCGCTGAACAACTCGACCCGATGTCCACGCATCACGTCAATGCCGCCCAGCGCGCGAGCCAGTCGGGCCGTGGGTTCTGCTG
>JBIKKG010000168.1:0-7301 GCA_044360485.1 Burkholderiaceae bacterium
GCCCGATCTTGGCGTAGGACATGACGAGGGTTGCGTTCTCTGCTGCCACCATCAGGTCGCAGGCCAGTGCCACGCCTAAGCCGCCGCCGGCGGCAGCGCCCTCAACGGCCGCCAGAATCGGTTGCGGGCATTCGCGCATCGCCAAAAGCCAGCCATGGGCGGCATCGACATGTTCCGACTGGGTATGGGGCGGCTTGTCGCGTTGCTCCACCATGCGGTTGATGTTGCCGCCACCGCAAAAATGTCCGCCTTCGCCGCACAGGACAATGGCACCGATCGAGGTATCGCGCTTGAATGCACGAAAAGCCTCCAGACCCTGGTCGAAGATGGCGCGGGTGAGCGCATTGCGCTGCGTGGGATTACAGATCGTGACGATGGCGACGCGACCCTCTCGGGTGATGCGCAGGCTGGGCGTGGGCGCAGCAGCGGGGGCGGTCTGAGAGCTGTTCATGGCGATGTCCTGCGAAGTGCGTGCTGAAGGGGTCAAGCCGGCCGGACCTGCGGGATCTTCTGGTCTGAACCGGTGCGGGATTCGAAGATGACCTGAACCGGCAGGCCGATCCGTACGGCCTGTGGTGGGCAGCTGGTGACGTTGCACAGGAATCGGATGCCTTCGTCCAGATCCACCAGCGCAATGACGTAGGGCGTGTCTGCAGCGAAGGCTGCGAGGGGGGCCCGGTTCACCACCGTGAAGCTCGCCACGGTACCGGTGCCTCGCGCCTGCTCCCAGGCCAGATCGCCAGCGCGGCAGTGACTGCACAGCGAACGCGAATAGAACTGCGCTGCGCCGCAGGCGCGGCATCGCTGGAACATGAAGCGGCCCTGATTGGCACCGTCCCAGTAGGGGCGGCTGTCGGCATCGGGTACGGGAACGGGTTTGGCAGGCGATGAGGTCATGAGGCGGTCCTGAAGGGGGCAGTCGGCGAGGGCAAGGTGTGGGATCAGTCCCGTGCCATCACGATGGAGCAGTGCCCGGAGAAGATGCCGCCCAGCGTGTGGGCAAAGGCCAGCTCAGGGGCGTGTACCTGGCGTGGCCCGCATTCCCGGCGCAGCTGTCTGACTGCCTCGACCACATGGAACATGCCACCGGAGGCACCTGAGGAGCCATACGACAGCAGCCCCCCGTTGGTGTTCAGCGGAAAGCGGCCGTCGATGGCGAATTCGCCTGCCAGCGCGGCGGGGCCCGCAGCGCCACGCTCATAAAAGCCCATGGATTCCAGGCAGATCAGCACGGTGCTTGAGAAGCAGTCGTACACATGCGCGGTATCGATATCGCCGCGCGCGACGCCTGCTCGGCCAAACGCGGTCGCAGCCGAGTCTTTGCATCCGAAGTCGGTCAGCGAGGGCGCCATGAAAATGTGCTCATGGGTATGGCCTTCGCCTACGCCCAGGATGCGCACCGCGGCTTTGGGCAGGTCGCGTGCCACCTCGCCCGCGCTGACCACGACCGCTGCTGCGCCGTCCGATACGAGTGCGCAGTCCAGCATGCGCAGCGGCGAGGCAATCGGTTTGCTGTTGCGCACATCGTCCATCGTGATGGGCTTGGTCATATGCGCATTCGGATGCTTCGCGGCATTGGTCCGCTGATTGACTGCGACTGCGGCCATGTGATCGGTGGTGAGCCCGTACTCATGCATGTAGGCCTGAGCCGCCAGCGCAAAGGCTGCCGGCACCGACAATCCATATGGCTGCTCGTACTGTGCATGGGCGATATCGGCCAGGGTCGACTGCACGCGGTCTCCCAGGCCCGTGAGACGGTTGTCCCCGGTGATGCACAGCACATGTCGGCACATGCCCGACTCGACCAGGGCCACGGCATGGGCCACCAGCAAGCCGCCGGTCACGCCACCCATCGAGATCGAGGCACTCACCTTCGGGTGCATGCCGACATACTCGGCGAAGACGCTGCCCAGCATCAGCTGAGGCGAGGTGAACGAATAGCCGGTGAGCAGTCCATCGATCTCTTCCACCTGCAGACCTGCGTCGGCAATGGCGCCGAGCCCGGCTTCGGTATGCAGGGACATGCAGGTGCTCTCGGGCAGCGCACCGACTTTCGTGTCGTACACCCCGCTGATGAGGGCCTTGGCGGTCATGGTGAGGGTCTCCTGGGGTGGGACTCGGTGTCAGGGGGGTGAGGGATGTCAGCGCCGCCACATCGGTGCTCGCGTACGCACCGGGTCGAGCAGTGACCAGTCACCCTGTTCGACGCTGAAGCCCTGTGGAAAGGGTGGGCGTGCTTCCATCCCGAGGGACTGCATGACCCGGTCATCGCGGTAATAGCACTGCACGGCGACACTGACCAGCAGCATGGCGCGGCCGCGATGCTGCTGGCGAAAATCCTGAACGGCACTGGCACGCTGCTCGGGTGCCAGGTCAGCCAGCGGACCTGCGGCCACTTCATGCAGGCGCGCCAGTGCCTCGATCGCAGCCTCGGGCTGGCGCTCCAGCGTCGCCAGCACATCAGCGAGGATGAGCGGGTCGTCGGCGCCGGGAACGCCATGGCGCTGGCTGGCCGGAATCATCATGGCCAGCAGCAGACGCAGGGATTCACGCTGGGTGTCATCCAGAGCAGGGGCGCGCACCACGGCAATCACGTTGGCCTGCACGGCAGGGCTTGCGTCTGCTGCAAGCGGGCCCTGAGATAGGTTCGAGCGGGTCATGAAGGATCTGCTTGCACGAAAGAGGAGAGGGCGCAGCGTCAGTCGAACAGGTGGGCCAGGCGCTGCTTCATCTGGTCGGCCACATACAGGGCCAGTGCCTGGATCGTCGAGGTCGGGTTCACACCGGCCGAGGTCACGAAGATGCTGCCGTCCACGATGAACAGGTTCCTGACGTCGTGGCAGCGCCCCCATTCGTTGACCACCGAGTGACGTGGGTCACGACCCATGCGCGCCGTGCCCATGAGGTGCCAGCCGCCCACCGCAAGCGGCGCTTCACTGCTGACGTCCCAGGCCCCCGCAGCCTTGAGGATCTCGGTGCCGCGGGCGATGGCATGGGCCAGCATGCGCTGGCTGTTCTCACTGAGCTGATACGTGATCTTCGGGGCCGGGATGCCGTCGGGGTCCTTCAGATCGGGGTCGAGCGTGACCGTGTTGTGTGCTTCAGGGAGGTCTTCGCAAATGGCGACCATGCCGGTGCTGCGATTGAACAGCCGTCGCATCGCATCATGATGATCATCGCCCCAGGGAATGCGCCCGCCACTCATGCCGGCCAGGGCGGTGAGCACCGGCCCTCGGCCGCGGGTGAACTCGAAGGTGTAGCCGCGAACGAAGTTGCGTTGCCGGTCGGTCTCGTAGAACTCCTGGCTCCAGATGCAATTGCCCGGGCCGCGGTATCCATCCAGCGGGTCATCGAAATAGCCATTCAATGCCGCGTAGGGATGGAACATCAGGTTGCGCCCCACCAGCCCGCTTGAATTGGCCAGGCCCTCCGGGTGCTGGGCTGAGCGTGAGTTCAGCAGCAGGCGTGGCGTGCCCACGCCGTTGCAGGCCACGACGACCACTTCAGCGGGCTGGAAGTGTTCGTTGCCCTCGGCATCGAAGTAGATCGCGCCACTGGCCATGCCGTCGGCGCGGGTGGTGATTTCGCGCACTCTGCAGCGGGTGCGCAGCTGCACGCCGGCGCGCATCGCCGCCGGCCAGTACGTGATGTCTGTGCTGGCCTTGGCGCCCTGCGCGCAGCCTGCAATGCAGTGGCCCAGGTTGATGCAGGCCCCGCGGCCTTCATAGTCCTGGGTGGCCACGGCGCTGTCGGACGGCCACCAGTGCCAGCCCAACTGATTCAGACCTTTCGCCAGGCGTGTGCCGGCCTTGCCCAGCGGCACCGGCGGCATCAGCGGAGTTTTCGGCGGATACGCCGGGTCGCCTGCCAGCCCCGAGATGCCCATCATGCGATCGTTCAGGACATAGAAGGGCTCGAGTGTCTGATAGTCGATCGGCCAGTCGTCGGCCACGCCATCGAGCGTGCGTACCTTGAAGTCCGACGGATGAAAGCGTGGAAAGTGGCCGGCGTAGAGCACGGTGCCGCCGCCCACGCCATTGAAGTTGGCGACCTTGATCGGTGAGCCTCGGTCATTGACCGGATAGTCCCAGGCGCTCGCGCGCCGGTTGGGGCTGAAGTTGAACTCGCCCAACTGACGTGCTTCCCAGTCGCGTCCATTGCTGGGGTACTCGGTGGGCTTGACCCAGTCGCCTTGCTCCAGGCACAGGATGCGCATGCGGGTATCCGCCAGGCTCCAGGCAATGGCGCCCCCGGCTGCCCCGGCACCGATGATCAGCACATCGACCGGGTCGTGCGCGACGCGTGACGAAGGCGTGCTCATCGGCCTGCCTGATTGGGCCGCACGATGGGCCGCATGATGGGCCAACCGCCCGAGGTGGCGCTCTGGTGAGCAAAGGCAAAGAGGCGGTCAGTCAGGGCCATCGGGCGAATGGATTGCTGGGTTAGACCCTCATGATCGGCCTGAAGCATGCCGAGGGCGATCCCCATCTTCGGGAATCCGAAACCTGCCCGGTCGCCCTGCACTGAAGCTGGCATCATCCGAGACAGATCGACTGCTGGATCCAGAGTCCAGACGCACCCCATAAGGAGACAGCCATGCGCGGCCGCGACGTGTTCATGAACAGCCTGACAGCGCACGGTGTGCGCCACATCTTCGGCAACCCAGGCACCACGGAAAGCCCGTTGCTGGATGCACTGCTGGACTACCCCTCGATTGAGTACATCGTGGCACTGCACGAAGGCATGGCGGTGGGCGCGGCGAGCTATTACGCCCGCGCCAGCGGGCGCACCGGCGTGGTCAGCCTGCATGTGGCGCCGGGCCTGGGCAATGGCATCGGCATGATGTACAACGCGACGAAGGCCAATGCACCGCTCGTGGTGACAGCGGGGCAGCAGGACTCGCGCATGCTGCGCCGCGAACCGATCCTCAGCCACGACCTCGCCGCGATGGCTGCTCCGGTGACCAAGTGGAGCACCGAGGTGCGCAATGCGCATGAGATGGACGAGGTGATGCGCCGCGCGTTCAAGGTGGCCAACGACCCGCCCTATGGCCCGGTGTTTGTGGCCTTGCCCATCGACGTCATGGAGCAGGACACCGCGAACGTGGCGATCGCACCGGGCCGCTCGCATCGCACCGGGGCGCCTGACCCCCACGGTATCCAGGAGGCCTGCGCGCTGCTGCGGGCGGCCAAGCTACCGGTGATCGTCGTGGGCGATGAGGTGGCCCGAGGCGGCGCCCTGGCCGACCTGGTGGCCCTGTCCGAACGCCTTGGGGCAGCCGTGTGGTTCGAAGGCATTCGCGGGCATGCGTCGTTTCCGAGTGCGCATCCGCACGCCCGCAGCAGTGTGCCCTTTGATGCAACGGCCATCCGCAAGACACTGGGTGCGTCGGATTGCGTGCTGCTGGTCGGCGGGGCCTTCTTCGAAGAGGTCTGGTTCACCGAAGGCTCGCCCTTCCCGCAGGGTGCGAAGGTGGTGCAGATCGAGACCTCCGCACGCCCGCTCGCCTTCAATCATGCGCCCGATGTGGGTCTTGTGTCCGGGATGTCCCCTGCCTTGCAGGCGCTCACGGCAGCCTTGACCACCGCAGCCGATGCGACCTGGACTGCCGCAGCCCAGGCACGTTGCGCAGAACTGGCTGCGCACAAGGCACGTGATGCAGCGGCTTACACAGCGCGACTGGAAAAAGCCTGGGCGCGCACGCCCATATCAATGCCGCGTGTGATGGCCGAGTTGCGCCGCGCCACACCGGCCTCCGCCCTGATCGTTGAAGAGTCGATCACAGCGAGCGTCGACTTTGCAGCAGCCTTTGCGTTCGATCAGCCCGATCAGTACCTGGGCGCGCGCGGCGGCGGCATCGGGCAGGGGCTGGCCGGTGCCATCGGTGCCTCGGTGGCCCAGCCCGATCGCCCGGTGCTGTGTGTCTCGGGTGACGGCTCGGCGATGTATTCGATTCAGGCCCTGTGGAGCGCTGCGCACCATCGCCTGCCGATCGTTTTTGCGATTCTGGTGAACCGTGAATACCGCGTGCTCAAGCACAACCTGGACATCTACCGTCAGCGCTTTGATGCGATGTCGGAAAAGCCGTATCCGCAGATGGATCTGGCCGGCCCGCTGCTCGGTTTCGTGGAGCTGGCGGCCGGCATGGGCGTGCCCGGTGTGCGGGTGAGCGACCCCGATGCGGTGGCCGGGGCGGTGGCCGCGGCCTTCGCTGCGGGTGGGCCGCGCCTGGTCGAGATCGAGATCGAGGCCAAGCGCTGAACCCTGCGCGCAGGGGGCTCAGGCACGCTGTTCAACCCTGTCGCGCGTCTTGTTGCTTGCGCGTGCCTCAGTCCTTGTCGCGCTCGCGGTAATCGCCAAAGTTCGCATCGCGCTCGCTCAGCAGCTTCGAGACGCTGGCGCCATCGCGCCGAAAGCGCGTCATATAGGCCTTGCTTGCCTCGGTCTGGAATGCCAGCGCCTGAATCTCGGTGCCGGCGCGAATGGCAGCGCGCATGCCCATGATCTCCATGGCGCGGTGCACGCTGCGCTTGTTGATCGCCGCCAGTTCCGAGGGCAGCAGCGCGACACGCTCGGCAATGGCGAGCACATTCGATTCAAGCTCGGCGAGCGGGTAGGACCGATTGGCCCATCCGCGCTCTGCCGCTTCACGTCCGCTCAACGAGTCGCCGGTGAGCATCGATTCCATGGCCTGACGCATGCCCATCATCCAGGGATGAAACTGCATGTCGGGCGGGCTCATGAGCCGCACCGGCGGATAACCGATTTGTGCATCGTCGGCCACGTAGACCAGGTCGCAGGCCGTGGCCAGCTCAGTCCCGCCTGCCAGACAAAAACCGTGCACCTGGGCGATGACCGGCTTGGCCAGGTCCCAGACGCGAAACCAGCCATCCACCACATGGCGCGACCAGTTCCCCAGGCCGTCGGACGTGTGATAAGGCTGGCCTTCGCGGTTGTTGGCCGACAAGTCGTAGCCTGAACAAAAAGCCGGACCCGCGCCGCGCACGATCGTCACTTTCACCTCAGGGTCGCGGTCGTGGGCTTCGAGTGTTGAAAAAATTTCACCACGCAAGGTGTTGTTGAGTGCGTTGCGTTTTTCGGGACGGTTGAGCGTGATGCGTCGAACGCCTGCGGCCGGGCTGTCGATCAGGATGTGCGTGGGGGCAGTCATGGAGTCTCCTTGCTGTTTCGTGCATCCTAACCGACCATCTTGCGGGCCGCGCGCCCGCCATCGCCCGATTCGACCGAGGGGAGTTCATGAAAATCAAATCGATCACCGCGCACTGGGTGCGCGTGCCCAT
>JBIKKG010000169.1:0-7282 GCA_044360485.1 Burkholderiaceae bacterium
TGCGGTGGGCGAGGTGGTCGATGTGCTGCGGCAGCAGGAAGGCCAGGCGAGTGAGCCCGCAGACGCTGCCAAATTGCGGCAAGCCTTGCGTTTGCTGAGCGAATTCAAGGCCAATCATGATCTGGCTTGGCAGCAGGCCGGTGCCTTGCGACAGGGTTGATGATGGCCTTGACCCCGACTCAGCGCGACGCAACTCAGCAGGTGGGCCAGCTCTATCTGCGCTTCGGTTTCCCCGATCGGGCTGCGACACTCTTTGCGGCGCTGAATATCCTCGAGCCTCGGGAGCCCGAGCATCTGCGCGCGCTGGCGCTGGCCCAGCACCTTGCAGGCAAGCCAAAGCTGGCACTGGCGGCACTCGATGAACTGGTTCTGATTGGAGCCATCGACACGCCGTTTCACTCCCTGCGAGCGCTCGTGCTGAGCGATCTCGGTCGCGAAGACGAGTCCCGCGCTGCCATGCGGGCCTATCTCGAAGCACGCGAGGCCGAACTGCCCAAAGTCCGGAAAGCAGGTGGGCGCAAGGCCGCCGTCGGGAGCACTCGGTGAGCCTTCAGTCCTCGATACAGCGAATTGCTATAGCTGCCTCGAGCCGTAACGACATCGTGCTCGCCACGATGCTGGTCGCCATCATCTTCATGATGATCCTGCCGCTGCCCACCCTGGTGGTGGACGCGCTGATCGGACTGAACATGACCATTTCTGCGGTGCTGCTGATGGTGGCGATGTACCTGCCCTCGCCGCTGGCCTTTTCCTCCTTCCCTTCGGTACTGCTGGTCACCACCCTGTTTCGCCTGGGCATCTCGATCGCCACCACACGATTGATCCTCTTGCAAGGAGACGCCGGGCACATCATCGACACCTTCGGAAACTTCGTCGTAGGCGGCAACCTGGTCGTCGGTCTCGTGGTGTTTCTGATTCTGACGATCGTGCAGTTCGTCGTGATCACAAAAGGCGCAGAGCGTGTCGCGGAAGTTGCAGCCCGGTTTTCGCTGGACGCGATGCCCGGCAAGCAGATGTCGATCGATGGCGACATGCGTGCCGGCACGATCGACATGGACGAGGCGCGCAGGCGCCGTCGCATCGTCGAAAAGGAAAGCCAGCTCTATGGCGCCATGGATGGCGCGATGAAGTTCGTCAAAGGCGATGCGATTGCCGGCCTGATCATCGTGGCAGTCAACCTGCTCGGCGGCATTCTCATCGGCATGCTCCAGCGCAACATGTCTGCCGGCAAGGCGATGCAGACCTACTCGATCCTGTCGATCGGAGACGGCCTGATCTCGCAGATTCCTGCGCTGTTCATCTCGATATGCGCCGGCATCATGGTGACGCGGGTCCAGTCCGACGAAGACGGCGCCAGCAACGTCGGCAAGGACATCGGCGCGCAGATCCTGTCCCAGCCCAAGGCGCTCATGATTGCAGGCGCCATCGCGTTGGGCATGGGCGCCATTCCGGGCATGCCGACCTTCGTCTTTCTGCTGCTTGGCGTGCCCCTGATCCTCATGGGATGGGGCATGCGCGAGCGACCGGCCGCCGCTACCGATGACGACGAGGACATCAACGCCGCGCCCTCGCTGCAACCCTCGGGTGCTCCGGCGCGGCCTACACGAAAGGATGGCACCGACGAATTCGTGCCGACTGTGCCGCTCATCCTCGATGTCTACCAGGACCTCGGCAAATCCATCGACGGCAATACCCTCAACGATGAACTCATCCGCATTCGTCGGGCCCTGTATTTCGATCTGGGCGTGCCGTTTCCAGGTATTCAGATCCGCTTCAACGAGCGCCTGACGGCCGAGACCTATCAGATCGTGCTCTCCGAGGTTCCGGTCGCACAGGGTCGGCTGCGGCCCAAATGGCTGCTGGTCATGGAGCCGGAGCAGTCGCTGACGTCCCTCGGCGTGAGCTTCGAGAAGGACAAGCCCTTCCTGCCAGGCGTGGAAACCCTGTGGGTGAAAGACTCGATGGGCGATCTGCTGACCCGCGCCGGACTGACCGTCAAGACGCCGGCGCAGGTGGTGACCTTCCACCTGGCCAGCGTATTGCGGCGTAATTCAGCCGAGTTCATCGGCGTTCAGGAAACCCGCTTTCTCATCAGCGCGATGGAGCAGCGCTTCCCTGACCTGGTGAAGGAAGCCTTGCGGGTCATGCCGGTTCAGAAAATCGCGGAGGTACTGCAGCGGCTTGTGTCCGAAGACATCTCGATCCGTAATCTGCGAACCATTCTCGAGGCCCTTGTCGAATGGGGGCAGAAAGAAAAGGACACGGTGCTGCTCACCGAATATGTCCGAGGCGCGCTCAAGCGGCAGATCAGTTTCAAATACTCCGGCGGACGCAATGTCCTGCCTGCCTACTTGCTCGCGCCGCGGGTTGAGGAGCAGGTGCGGGGCGCCATCCGGCAGACTTCGGCAGGCAGCTACCTCGCGCTCGACCCGGCTGCTACCAAAAAGCTGGTGGAGGGCGTCAAGAAGAGTGTTGGCAAGCTGCCGACCTCGGGACAGCGGCCGGTCCTGCTCGCATCGATGGATATTCGACGGTATGTGCGGCGCCTGATCGAACCCGAACTGGGAGATCTTCAGGTGCTGTCCTATCAGGAACTCACGCCGGACGTTGACATCCAGCCCCTGGCACGGATCGATCTGTGAGCAAACCTGTACCCGCGCGCCGGCCCCGGGGCGCTGAGCCGATGTCGCTGCTGCCGCAGGAACTGCGCATCCTCACGGGCTTTCACGCCGGCGGGGTGGTCGCGCTGCCGGATGCGGTCAGTCTGTCGCTCGGCTCAGCCCCGGACAACGATGTCATCCTGCGCGATGCCCCATTCAGAAGCGCGCGCCTGGCCTGGAAGGACGGCGCCCTGGTGTGGCGCGATCAAGGGGGTGAGCACCGACTCTCGGCTGCGCACCTGATCCGGTCAGGATCGCTTCGCTTGCTGGTCTGCCCCCCATCGCGATCATGGGACGAGGCCACCGACAGCCTGCAGATGCTGGCAGTCTCAGACGATTCACACGCCACGCCTTTGGACGCCGGGCGCGAGCCTGTACCTGATGAGGCCAGCCTGCCCCAGAGCGGCCCCGAACGCGGGGGCGATCCGACGCTTGAGCATGGCGGCGAACCCGGGGTACCCGAGGCACACAAGGACGCGCTGCCCGGCGATGGCCTTGGACCGATACCCGATGCGGCCCTGAAACCCGGGCCATTGCGGCATGTCCGTTGGGCTGTGCCTGCGCTGGCCGCAGTCATCCTTCTGGGACTGTTCGCACAGGTCGCTCGAAGCCCGGACAAAACAGCCAGCCCGAGTTCGCCAACGGCAATCGAATCGGTGCAGACGCCTATCGATCCAGCCGTCCTGAAGGCCGTCAACGCACACATCCAGGCCGCCAGACTCGAGTCGCAAGTCAGGGCGTTCGTTGCTGGAAACCGCATCCGGCTCAGCGGCGGGGTCGAGTCCGATGAGGAAATGGAGGCCGTGCTGCGGCGGGTGGCGACTTCGACCCGCCAGATCGATCTGGACCTGCTGACGCTTGCCGAACTGGGCCTGCGGGCCAGGGAGATGTCCGGCAGTCTGGCTGGCGATGTCACCGCCTCCGCCCTGGCGCCCGGACACATCGTGCTCGAGGGAACGGTCGAGTCGAACGGCGAGCGCACCCAGCTGCTCGCGATGGCGCAGCGGCTGATCCCGCAGGCGATTTCGGTCCAGAACCGGCTGCTGACCCGCGCCGAGAAGGCCCTGATCGCCGCCAGACGGCCCGCTCAAGCGTTGCCCTCACTGGCCAAGCCTTCAGCCCCCGCTGCGCCAGCGCCTGCACCTAAGCCTGCGCCTGCGCCAAAACTGCCTCCAATGACAGCCGTGGTCAGTGGCGAGGCTGGCTACCTGATCCTGGCTGATGGCAGCCGGGTCTTGCCCGGCGGCATGATGCCGGGCGTTCGGCTGGAGCGAATCGGCGAGACCGAGTTGATCGTTTCGGATGCCAAAGGCCTGCGCTTCCGGATCCCACGATGAACGCATCTGACACACCCGGCATTGATCTCGACGACCCGGACTGGTTCGCCCGGCTGTCCGGTCCGGACTGGAAGCAACAGCGCGCCGATCTCAGGGAGCACCTTCGCCTGCTCGAGACCCGACTCACCACGCACGCGGCGGTCGGTCAGACCAGCGAGGCTTGGGCCCGGCTTCAGGCAGCACGCACGGCGGTCGGCCTGGCGATCGAGATTGTCGAGAGACTTCCGGCACCGTCCGTATGAGCAATCACCTGACAAGCCCTCTCAAGCTGATATAAGCTTGGGTGCTGACCTGCCTTCATCCAGGACGTTGCCATGCTGGACACCTCTTCTGCCGTCACCTTCAGTTTCATCAACAACACGGTTGCAACCGCTTTGAATCAGCGCGAGACCACGCTTCGCGACTCGATCACCAAAGTGGGTGCCGAGCCGAGCTCAGTCCAGCTGCTCGATCTGCAGCAGCAGGTTCAGCAATGGACCCTGATGGTGTCGATCCAGAGCACGATGGCCAAGCAGGTCGGCGACTCCATGCGCGAAGTGATTCAGAAAGCAGGCTGAAGCCGTTCATTCGGCGGGGCCTGGCCGGTTCAAGCAGCCGGTTGCCGGATGCCCCGCCAGGCAGGAGGATGATGGCCACCCGATGACCTCATCCCATCCCGCCAGCGACGCAGCCCATGCGCTGCTAAACGATCCCTCCGAACTCGCCGAGATCACCCGCACCCTGGCGCCGAGTGCCGATGGCGCCCGCCGACTCGAAACGGTGCTGACGGTCGATGGCGTTCACTGTGCCGCCTGCGTGGTGAGCATCGAGGCGGCACTTCGCGATTCGGTGGAGTCTGTCTCGGTCAATGCCGTCACCCGCCGGGCGCGCCTGGTCTTTCTGCCCGACTCACAGCCGCTCTCGAGCCTGTTCGAGCGCATCGAGCGTCTGGGCTATCGGCCACGGCCGGTCTCGCGCGAGGCCATTGGCATGGCCGAACACGCTGGCCGACGCGTCGCCCTGTGGCGCATGCTGGTTGCCAGCCTGTGCATGATGCAGATCATGATGTACGCGGTGCCACGCTACACCGCAGCCGCGCTGGAGATGTCCCCCGACATCGTGCGCCTGCTGACCTGGGCTGAATGGACCCTGAGCCTGCCGGTGCTGGTTTTTGCAGGCGGCCCCTTCTTTCGCAATGCCTGGAGAGATCTGCGCCAGCGGCGCATCGGCATGGATGTGCCGGTAGCCCTCGGCATTGCGGTCACCTTCATCTCAAGCAGTGCCGCGATTGCGAACGGTCACGGTGAAGTCTGGTTCGACTCACTCACCATGTTCATCGCCTTCCTGCTGATCGGTCGATGGCTCGAATCAGTGGCCCGCGAACGGGCGCTGTCCGGCCTGGGCGATCTGACAGCCCGATTGCCGCAGACTGTCGTACGCATCGAAGCTGATGGTTCCCTAGTGAACATCGGGGTGCGCAAACTCGCACCGGGCGATCGAATCCGGATTGCCCCCGGGCAGGCGGTGCCGGCCGACGGACATGTCGAATCGGGCCGCTCGCATGCCGATGAATCGCTGCTCACCGGCGAGAGTCGCCCGATCATCAAGCAGGTCGGAGATGCGCTCGCATCGGGCAGCGTGCTGATCGATGCACCCCTGGTGATGGTGGTCGAACGTGCGCCGCGAGATTCCCGCATGCAGGAAATTGCCGATCTGATCGCGTCCGCATCGGCGCACAAGCCCCGGTTGGCGCAGCTGGCCGATCGCTGGGCCGGCCCCTTCCTGGTGGTGATCCTGCTGCTGTCAGCCGCCGCCTGGTTTGGCTGGCAATTCATCGATCCGCAGCGCGCCCTCGGGGTGGCCACGGCAGTGCTGGTGGTTTCTTGCCCCTGCGCCCTGTCGCTGGCCACCCCAACCGCCCTGCTCGCCGCCAGCGGGCAGATGGCACGGCTTGGCCTGCTGGCGCGGTCGCCCCAGACCATCGAATCGCTGGCACAGGCTGACACGTTTGTCTTCGACAAGACAGGCACACTGAGCTTCGATCGGCTGGCGCTGGTCTCGGTGGAAATGCTCGGCCATGACGCAAGTATCAGCAATGCATCACAGGCGCTGGGGCTGGCCTCTGCGCTGGATGCCGAATCACTTCACCCGGTTGCCGCCGCTCTCAGACACGCCTGCGAAGCCGATCCGCAGGCTTCGTGCCAAGTCTTCGAGCTGAGCGATCTGCGCGAGCAGGCGGGTGAGGGCATGTCGGCTGACGTGATGCTCGACGGACTGAAGCGGTCGGTGCGCCTTGGGCGCCCCGGCTTTACCGGCGCTGCCAGCCAGAGCGATGAGGGCGTCGTCCTGTCGGTCGATCGGGTGCCCATCGCCCGGTTCAGATTCGACGAATCGATCCGCCCGGATGCCGACTCGACCGTCTCGGCGCTTCGATCTGCAGGACTGCAGCTCGAAATTCTGTCAGGCGACGAGCAACCCCGAGTGGCTTCGCTGGCCGCCCGGCTGGGTATCGACCGATTCCGGTCGCGTGCCTCGCCGCAGGACAAACTGAACCGCCTGATCGACCTGCAACAGCTCGGGCACCGGGTGGCCATGGTGGGCGACGGAATCAACGACGCTCCGGTGCTGGCGCAGGCTCAGGTCTCGATCAGCTTTGCCACCGCCGCCCCACTGGCCCAGCATCATGCAGATCTGCTGATTCTGGGCCAGCGCCTGCACAGCCTGATCGAAGCAAGGCACCTGTCGATCCGTGCGCTGCAGGTGGTTCGACAGAACCTGGTGTTTGCAGTCGTCTACAACCTGCTGAGCATCCCCCTGGCACTGGCCGGGCTCTTGCCGCCCTGGCTTGCGGGCCTGGGCATGGCGGGCAGTTCGCTCGCTGTGGTGCTCAACGCGCTCAGACTGGGCCCCGGCGCACCCGCGACCGCGGGGCCCAGCCCGTCTGCCAGACTGTCCTCACCTTCGGCAAGCTGAACATCGCATGGACATCCTGTATCTGCTCATCCCGCTGTCCGTGGTGCTGGTGCTGGGGATCATCGGCATTCTGGGCTGGTCGGTCTTTAGCGGCCAGTTCGATGACCTGGAGCAACAGGGCGAGCGGATTTTGGAAGACGACGACCAGCCGCGGGGCCCTCGTTCCAGCTGAGCCTTGACGCAGGTCAAGGCGACCGCTTCACCTTCTCGGCACACTTCAGCCGTGCTGCCCTTGAGCAGCCGCACGGGAGGGTGCAACGTGAATCAACAGAACGGGTCCCATCAGGCGACCTACAACTACACCGTGGTCCGGCAGTTCGCCATCATGACCGT
>JBIKKG010000170.1:0-7277 GCA_044360485.1 Burkholderiaceae bacterium
TGCGTGCGGCGGCCCAGATCGGATATCCGGTGGCCATGAAGATCGTTTCGGTCGATATTCCCCACAAGACCGAAGCAGGCGGCGTGCGCATCGGCATCACCGATGAGGCTGCGCTGCGTGCAGCGCATGCCCAGATCCTGGCCAATGTGAAGCAGTACGCACCCCAGGCCCGTCTGGAGGGTGTGCTCGTGCAGCAGATGGTGAGCGGTGGCACCGAAGTCATCCTGGGCGCCACCCATGACCCGCTGTTCGGGCCGGCTGTGATGTTCGGTCTGGGCGGCATCTTTGCCGAAGTGATGAAGGACGTGAGCTTTCGGATCGCACCGGTGACGCTGACCGAGGCTCACGACATGATCCGCGAGATCAAGGCCTTTCCGATTCTGGATGGTGCAAGAGGCCGCCCCAAGGCGGACGTGGCGGCACTGGCTGATGCCATCGTGCGGCTGTCCGCGCTCGCCGTGGACCTGAAAGATCAGGTGGGTGAAATTGACGTCAATCCGCTCTTCGTCATGCCGGCAGGGCAGGGTGTGGTGGCGGCCGACGCGCTGATCAAACCACTCGCACGCTGAGCGGACGCTTCAACCTTGATTGATACGCCATTGAGGAGTCACCCATGACCCAACCGGTTTTCAAAGGTCGCATCGCGCGTACGCATGCCGAGTCCAAACCGTGGTGGGCGCCGATGCCGCGTCCGCGCGAGGGTTCGCCCAACATCGTGACCATCCTGTTCGACGACACTGGCTTTTCGCATTTCGGCTGTTATGGCTCGACGATCGAGACGCCGAACATCGACCGACTCGCAGCGGGTGGATTGCGCTACACCAACTACCACACCACCGCCTTGTGCTCACCCACCCGTGCGGCGCTTCTGACCGGGCGCAATCACCATTCGGTGGGGATGCGGGGTCTGGCCAACTGGAACACCGGTTTTCCCAATTGCACCGGCAGCATCAGCCGCAGTGCTGCCACGCTGGCCGAAATGATTCGACCCCAGGGCTACTCCACTTTTGCGGTAGGCAAGTGGCATCTGACGCCCATGGAAGAGACCTCGGCAGCCGGTCCGTTTGATCAATGGCCCCTGGCGCGTGGCTTTGATCGTTTCTACGGGTTCATGCAAGGCGAGACCGACCAGTTTGCCCCCGAGTTGTATTGCGACAACCGGCCGATCGATCCGCCACGCACGCCCGAGCAGGGCTACCACCTGACCGAGGATCTGATCGATCAGGCCATTGGCATGCTGCGCAGCCAGAAGTCGGCCATCCCGGAAAAACCTTTTTTCCTGTACCTGTGCTTCGGGGCCACGCATGCGCCGCACCAGGCGCCCGAGTCTTACGTGCGCAAGTATCGGGGCCGCTTCGATGCAGGCTGGGACGTCATTCGTCAGCAGTGGTTCGAGCGGCAAAAGGCCTTGGGCATTATTCCGGCCGATACCGAACTGGCGCCGCGCAATCCCGGGGTGGTCCCCTGGGACAGTCTGAGCGACGATGAAAAGCGTGTGGCGGTGCGACTGCAGGAGGCCTTCGCCGGATTCCTCGATCACACCGACGAGCAGGTGGGCCGACTGCTGGCGTTCCTTGAGCAGATCGGCGAACTCGACAACACCGTGCTGATGGTCACTTCGGACAATGGCGCCAGTCAGGAGGGTGGGCCGATCGGGGTGATCGACACCTTCAAGTACTTCAACGGCATTCCTGAGTCCATCGATGAAACGCTGGCGCGCATCGATGACATTGGCGGCCCTAATTCCAACACCAACTACCCCTGGGGCTGGGCGCAGGTCGGCAATACACCCGGCAAACGCTACAAACAAAATACGCATGGCGGTGGCATTCGTGATCCGCTCATCGTGCACTGGCCGGCCGTGATTGCCGACAAGGGCGGCATTCGCACCCAGTTTCATCATGTGACCGACATCACGCCCACATTGCTTGAAATTGCGGGGGTCACACCGCCCGATTCAGTGAACGGCGTGGCGCAGATGCCGGTGCATGGCGAGAGCCTGCTCTACACCTTTGATGCAGCGTCGGTGGGGCAGCCTTCACGCAAAGCCTCTCAATACTTTGAGATGTACGGCAGCCGCGCTATCTGGTCAGGTGGCTGGAAGGCGGTGTGCTATCACAAGCGGGGCACACCGTTCGAAGAGGACCGCTGGGAGCTTTACCACCTGGAGAACGATTTTTCCGAGTGCCGCGATTTGGCCGAGCAGGAGCCAGGCAAGCTTGCGCAACTCGTCGAGCTCTGGTGGGCCGAGGCAGGGCGCTATGGTGTGCTGCCGCTCGATGACCGCACCGCGCAGTTGTGGTCGCCATCGCCTCGTGACCGCACGCCACGCAACCGCGAGCGCTATGTGCTGTATCCGCCGGTCGCACATATGTCGGGCGAGGTGGCGCCGCCCTTGGGCAATCGCAGCTTTACCGTGACGGCTGAGCTGCGGCGTCCGAAGGCCGACGCTCAGGGCGCCATCTTTGCGCTGGGGTCGAACAACAATGGCATGGCGTTCTATGTGCTGGGTGATCGGCTGATCTTCGACTACAACCTGTTTTCGAAGCACTACAAGGCGATATCTGATCGACCTGTGCCAGCGGGCGACTGCACAGTTTCCGTGGTCTTCGAAAAGCTCGGTGAACAGGGCCGCGCGACGCTCATGATTGATGGCGCTGCATGCGGGCAGGTGGACGTGCCCAAGGTGTTGCGCATGATCTCGTCGTACGGCATGGATGCCGGGCGCGACAGCGGCGCCGCGGTGAGTAATGATTACGCTGTGCCGTTCGAATTCCAGGGCAGTATCGGCAAACTGGTGTTCGAGATGCCGCGTCGAAACAAACGTGACGAAAAAGAGGCGCGCGAAGCGAAGATGCGCAGCGATCTGTCGCGTCAATGACGCCTCATCAACATGCAGAGCACAGCCGCATTGGCACCCCGTGAAACATTCGTCTTGCAGGAGGTTTGAGGCATGAAAGACAGCGCATCCGAATATCTCGACATCCGGGGCCTGAATCTTCACTGCCGCACATGGGGTGACCCCGCGGCGCCCTGTCTGGTGATGCTGCACGGATTTCAGGACTGTTCGGCGTCCTGGCAATTCACGGTCGATGCGCTCAAGCAAGACTGGTTCGTGGTGGCACCCGATTGGCGCGGCTACGGCCTGTCGGACTGGAGCGGTGCGGACAGCTACACGATGGTCGACAATCTGGCGGATCTTGATCGTATCCTCGACCATTACACCCCCGAGCGTGCTGCGCGCATCGTGGCGCACAGCATGGGGGCCAGCGTAGCGGCGCTCTACGCAGGCGTGCGTCCCGATCGGGTCTCGGCGTTCATCAATGTCGATGGGTTTGGACCTTCAGCCTTTCGCCAGGACCCGGCACCGCGGCGGCTCGCCAAGTGGTTGGCGCAACTGCATGACGACACGCCGCAGCGTCCGTATGCAGACTTCGACGAATTTGCCATGCGCATGCAGTCGGAGAATCCGCGCCTGACCGATGAGCGCGCGCGGTTCATCGTGCAGCATTGGGGTCAGGAACAAGCGGAAGGTGGTGTGCAGCGACGGGCGGACCCGGCACACAAGCGCATCAATCCTCAGCCCATGCCTGCAGACGAGATGCTGGCCTGCTGGCAGCAGACGCAGGCTGCAGTGCTCTGGGTGGATGGCGCGCAATCGGGTCTGTGGGCGCGTCTGACCGCCCAGCCGGAAGAATTTGAACGCCGTTCCATGGCCTACGGCAACCTGCAGATCGAGCACATCCAGGATGCCGGCCACAACGTGCATCATGACCAGCCTGAGCAGTTGGCTCAGGTCATCGAAGCTTTCCTGATGCGAGGATGAACTGCCCGACGGGCGGCCTCGGTTTGGCCCTCAGCCAAGTCCTCAGCTTTGTGTGACAGCGGCCCGTCGCGATTCGCGCCGGGCAATCCATAGCGTGGCCAGGACAATGACCACGCCGCCGAGCAGGGTCGTGCTGCTCGGGTGATCCCCAAAGATCAGAAAGCCCCAGGCGGTTGCCCATAGCAGGTCGAGGAATTTCACCGATTGTGTGGAGCTCAGATCGGCGGCGCGCAACGAATGCGTCAGGAAGAAATGACCGAGGCTGCCCAGCACGCCGGTAATCAGCAACATGAGCCACTGCGTCGCGGTGGGGGCTTGCCAGACCCACAATGCCATGGGCAGCGTGATGATCGACACCGTAATGCCTTGCCAGACCACGATGGTCTGAGGATTCTCGTGGCGCGTGAGGATCTTGGTGAGCAGAAACGACAGCGAAAACATCGGAGCCGAAGCGAGCATGATCAGCGAGTACCACCCGCCTGATCCGCTCAGACGCGGACCGACGACGATCAGTACGCCGATGAAGCCGATGAGGGCGGCGACCCATCGATCGAGGCGCATCTTTTCGCCGAGCAGATAAGCTGCGCCGATCATCGAGAAAATCGGACCGGTATAGCCGATCGCGGTCATGTCGGCCAAGGCAAGGTGAGGCAAGGCATAAAACCATAGGCTCAGCCCAATGGCATGCACAAAGCCCCGACTGAACTGTCCGCGGATATCCCGCGGGCGGTAGTGAGGCAGACCCACCCGCAGCATGAGCGGCAACATGACCAGCACACCCATGAGGTAGCGCAGAAACTGCGCCTGGAAGGGGTGCATCGACTGGGTCAACACGCGCAAGAACGTGTTGAGGACTGAGAAAGTAAAGCCCGCAGCCGCAGCCCAGATCATGGCCTGGGTGGTGACGGGCGCATTGCGAAACCATCGGACCTGCGTGAGGATCAGCTTTCGCAAGCCCCGCAGCGGGCGCTGCAGTAACGCGTTTGACTCTTTGCTCATCAGCCCACGATTATACGGCGCTTGAGGCAGAGCCCGCAGCGCCGACCCTTTCGGTTTCAGGGCTCAGGTGTGCGCCGAGCACCCTGCGGCGCCCGATGTGGTGTCAGATCAGTCCGGAATGGCTTGCACCGCCGGCGCCAGCATGCGGTTCCACGCAGGGGTGATCAGCACTTCGTTCAGGCAGACATGCGCCGGCATCCGAGCCAGGAAGAGCATGAGTTCGCCGCAGTCTTCAGGCTGGACCAGACGTGCACGTTGCTCGGGTGTGACCGGGACCGGCCGCTTATCCAGGATCGGTGTGGCCACCTCGCCCGGGCAGACCGATGTGGCCCGAATGCCATGAATGAATTCCTCGGTGTTCAGGCTGTCGGTCATCGCATTGAGTCCGAACTTGGCAGCGCTGTAGGCCGGTCCGGTCATGACGCCGACACGCTTGCCCGCCATGGACGAGATGTTGATGATCAACCCGTCCTTCTGGCGCCGCATGATCGAGAGTACCGCGCGGCAACAGTAGAACGCACCGTCCAGATCGATGCGCAGGACGGTATCCCAGTCTTCGGTGCTCAGGTGCTTCCAGTTGCGGCGCGTCACGTTGAGCCCCGCACTGTTGACCACCACATCCAGGCGCCCTTCCTGCTGTTCGATACTTTGAACCACCGCCGTGACGGCTTTCACATCGGTGACATCAAGTGGCGCGATACGCGCTTGCCCGCCTGCCTCGGTGATGCGCTGGGCCACACGCGTCAGCTCCGATGCGCGGCGCCCGGAGAGCACAAGCTTCATGCCGGCACCCGCCAGTGCCAGTGCTGAACCTTCGCCGATGCCGGTGCCCGCTCCGGTCACCCAGGCCACTTTGCCCTTCAGATCACGCAACATGCTTGTCTCCTTCAGTCATGGACGGGCCTGTGGCGCATGTCCATGCGCTCAGGCAAACGTGATGGCGCCTCGGCGGTCGGCCCGCTCGAGGTGCGGAATATTGTTGAAGCTGGTCAGACGCAGGCGATCGCCGTGAGCGATCAGTTCGCAAAAGCCGGTGTTGCGAAACTGCAGGTTGAACTCGATGGCGACCGCTGCAGGGGCGCCTGTGATGTCGCCCAGCAAGCGCCCGATGGCGCCCCCTGAGCTGACCACCAGCGCGGTGTCATCGCGCCCCAGACCTGCAGTGGCTTGAGCGAGGCCAGCATGGATGCGCACGGCAAAGTCGGCCCAGGATTCCGGCACATCGGTCAGGCGGTCCTGGGACCAGGCCAGCATGCCTTCGCGGAAGGTTTGCCAATAGCCGCGATAGTCGGTCTTTTGCCGCGCCACCGGGTCAGCCCCGCCGGTGTGCGCAGCCCAGATCCGCTCGCCGTGATATTCGTTCAGACCCGCGTGTGACTGCGCCATGGCCGGGTCCATGTCCATCACGCTCAGCAGCTCGCTGGCGGTGTCACGCTGACGCTTGAGTGTGCCCGTCACCACACGCGAGAACACGACGCCGCGCTCTTTGAAATACTCACCCAGCCAGCGCGACTGCTGACGCCCCTGATCGGACAGTCGATCGTAGTCGTGTGTACCGAACGACGCCTGAGCGTGTCTGACCAGAAAGAGCAGCGCCATCGGTGGCTCAGATGGTCTTGCTGTCGCGCATGGCCGCGATCTCCTGGGTGCTGTAACCCAGCTCGCCCAGGAAGGCATCCGTATGCTCGCCCAGTTGCGGGGGTCGCTGACGCGGGACCGGTTGCGTTTCGGTCATCCACAGCGGCACAGCGGCCACGGGCGCAGGCTTGGGCAAACCTGGATAGTCAGTGTCCTGCAACACCCCCAGCGCCTGGACTTGCGGATGGTCCAGGGTTTGCTGCGGCTTGAGCACCGGTGCACAAGGGATCATGGCATCGCCAAGAATTTTCACCACCTCGTCAGACGTGCGCTCGGCACACCAGCGGTTCATGCGCTCACTGATGATGTCGGCATGTCGGCCGCGGTCATCGTCGGTCGCAAAGCGCGGATCGGTGAGCCACTCGGGCTCGCCCATGAGCTTGGCCCAACGCCGGTACAGCGGGTTGCCGGTCACGGCCACCAGGACCCAACCGTCTTTCGCCTTGAAGATATCCGAGGGCGCTGCGGTCTGGCCGCGGTTGCTGGTGGGCACCCGGTTGACTTGCGTGAGGGCTTGCTCGATCAGCGAGGCATTGTTCACCGTCACCGCAGTGGCCAGCAACGCGCCTTCAATTTTTTGACCCTTGCCGGTCTTGGCCCGCTCCATGAGTGCCGCCAGCGTACCGAAGGCGCAATGCAGTGCGGTGCTGAAGTCGACCCATGGCGCCGAGAACCGGTGCGGTTGATCGATTGAACCCGTCATGTAAGCCGCGCCTGACATGGCCTGTCCAATGCCATCGAAACCCACGTTCTTGGCCATCGGGCCGCGGGTGCCGAACGCGGTGTTGGTCACGAAAATGATGTCAGGCCGATA
>JBIKKG010000171.1:0-7236 GCA_044360485.1 Burkholderiaceae bacterium
TGAGCCGGACTTAGTCCACGGCTGCTGCGTGTCGAATGTCCGCAACGCGCTGGGCAAGGGTCGCACATGCTAGTGCTTTGACCGGCGGCTCTCGGCCAGGAGCGGTCCCTCACCAAAGTCAGCTTCCCGGTAGCGCCACTTTTTTCAGCGCATCCAGTTGACCAATAGCTACCATTGCACCGGGTGTCAGGCGGCTGGCAGTCTGGCAAACAGTCGGATGCTGGATTGCGCATGAATCTAATGCTGTATCCAACAACAACACGAAACACGAGCCACGCTCTCAACAGAACCCTCACACCATGAAGCTCGGATACACCATCGTCTACGTCCCCCGTGTTGCGGACTCGCTCCAGTTTTTTGAGCGGGCATTCGGTATCGAGAGGAAGTTCCTTCACGAATCAGGTGACTACGGCGAGCTGAAAACAGGCGAAACCACCCTCGCCTTCGCCTCTCACGCACTGGGAGCGATGAACTTTCCAGCCGGTCACGTGCATGCAAGCGAGTCCCAGCAACCCCTGGGCATGGAGATCGCGCTCGTCACCGAAGACGTTCAGCACGCCCACCTATCCGCAATCAAGCACGGAGCCAAGGAGTTGGCCTCACCCGTGGCCAAGCCCTGGGGCCAAACAGTCTCCTATGTCCGCGCGCCGGACGGCACGCTCATTGAACTGTGCACTCCTGTTGCCGGGTAAACGGTGCTGCCTAACTCGAACGTTGAGCGACGGCTTTCGGGCCGTTCATTCGCCTAGGCCGACTTCCGCTTCGGGTCGGGTACAGGCTTTCGCGCCGGCCCGAGGAGGGTCAGCTTCAGCTCAGCAAACTGACGCTCACGGTACCCCTGATTGTTTCACTCCCCGCACTGCCGAAACGCAGCCAGGGTCCGCGACAGTAAAAGGCGTTCTGCTTGACGGAATCCCTATGGCGGATCACAATCCCGCATGATTCGCTCTTTCGCTTGCGCCGATACCGAGGCTCTGTTCCACAGCCGTGCAGTATCCCGCTTCCGCAACATCGAGCGCGTCGCGAGACGCAAGTTGCTTCAGATCCACGCCGCCACTGAGCTGGCCAGCCTGCGCGTCCCACCGGGCAACAAGCTGGAGGTGCTGAAGGCCGACCGCAAGGGCCAGCACAGCATTCGCATCAACGACCAGTGGCGAATCTGCTTTGTCTGGAAGACCGATGGTGCGCATCGCGTCGAGATCGTGGACTACCACTAGGAATACGGAACATGGCTAAGTTGCTCGAAGAGATTCATCCGGGCGAGATCCTGCTGGAGGATTTCATGAAGCCCATGGGCATCAGCGCCCGCCAGCTCTCGGCGGACATCGATGTCTCGCCGAGCAGGATTAGCGAACTGGTGAATGGCCAACGCCCCATCACCGCGGATACAGCGCTTCGGCTCGGGTTGTTCTTCGGCATGGAGCCCAGGTTCTGGCTGAACCTACAGTCCGAGTACGACATTCGAGTCGCGGACCGGGAACTCCGAGCCAAGCTTTCGCCGAGGATTCGTGTCTTTCAGCCAGGGGCGGGGTGACGTTCCGCGTTCAGCACTTCTGCTGACCTTTTGACGCGGGCCCGAGAGCTGCCAAGGGGCCGGGCGCCATCCTCAGGGCGATGGGCGCGGCCAGGCCCGGGACGTGCAGGGTCGACACCGGAATGCGCCAGCCGGCCGTCATCGATGCTGGTTGAAGCAGTCGATCATGCGTCGGGTTGCATCGCGGGTTGCGTCCTGGTCGAAGACATACCCATTCGCAATCTCGCCTTGCTTGTCCCCTGCATGGGTGGCACCTGAATAGCTGTGCCAGGCAAGCGGCGCGCCCTTGCCGCGCAGCTCTTCGACCAGGGGAAAGCAGCTCGCCATGGGCGTTTCGGTGTCCCTGTCACCGAACAACAGCAGGCGTGACGGCATGGTGGCTCTCCGGGGTGGGTTGGAGCCCTCATTGAACCGGACGCCCATCGGCTCGGCCACGTCGAAAGTGGCCGGCACGGGTGTGCATCCTGACGGTTGACGCCGGTTGCGGCGCCGTATGCGGTCTGTGCGCGCTCAACCTTCGAGCATCTGCGCGCCACCGACTCTGGCCGCCTTCCTGTCGAAGGTCCAGAGTGGTCGGTGCCCGGCAGCTTCGGCCAGCGCCACGTGCAGGCAATCGCTGAAATCGGCAGCGGTGTTCACATACTGATGCAGCGCCCATTCGAGGCCCGCCTCGAGCACAAGATTTCAGACACTCCCCTGTTGCTCTGGACCGGCATTCCACGGCCTGAGGCCGACGACGTGCGCACCTTGCAATGGCGAGACCGCGTTATGGTCGCTGTTGGTCAAGTCCATTCGAATCGATCTTGAGCCGGCGATTCATCCGACGATCCGATGGGCCGACCCTGCAGTAACTCTGCCTCACTCATCAGGATCTGGCGCGACACTGCGGAGCTCACCTGCCGCGATCTTGTCTCGAGCAGTCGCGCCTTCGTCGACCGTGCTTCGACAATCTCCGGGGTCGTGCCTGGCGCGAGCGCGACTAGGTCGATCACGTGCAGCGCGAGTTGCGTTTGCCCCTGCGATTCGAGCCTGTGCGCGTGATCGAGCACGCGCCGGGCGTCGCCGATCGCCACAAGGATTTCGTTGCGAACCTCGTTCGGAGCTCCCGGATGCAGGTGTGTCGGATTGCGGTCCCACCAGCCGTTCTCGGTTCGCCAGATCTCGCGGACCAGGTACTCCGGGCAGCCGTAGGTGGGCTTGAGGAATCGATTGCCGAAGATCTCTTCGGGGTAGTGCAGGTCGTGGATGATCTCGACATCATTCATGCCCCGATTCATTCGCTCGACAACCTGTTGGCGCAGCCAGCGGATCGCCCGGATCGGAATGGTCAGCGCCTCGTCGATCTCTGCTGCGTCGGCAAGGGGTTTGCCGAACTCGGGAACCAGGACTGCCGGCCGCAGCGCGAGGAAGTGCTCCAGCGTGTCAGCCCACTGCATTGGATCGCGCAGCACGCGGTAAGGCGAGCCGGCGTTCGGGCAACTCTTGATGAAAGCGCAGCTTCCGTAGAGCACGCGATCTGCAGGCAGCCAGACCGCAGTCGCATCGTCGGTCTCGGAGGGCGCAGCGAAAAGGACCAGGTCGCACCGAGTCCCCGTGATTCGCATCCGGTCGCGGTAGGTGACGTCGGGCATCTTGAACCAGTGCGCCGGCCAGTTCTGCGGGTACGGCGTGCGGAACTGCCGGGTGTTGGTGTAAGCCTGAAGGCCTGCAGTTTCCGCGTAGCGCCTGTATCGGACCGGGACGCGTTCGTGCCCGACGAGCACCGGACGGGCGTCGCCGCGCGAACTGGCATCGCGGCCCCACTGTTCGACGCCGAAGTTGTAGCCCATGTGTCCGTGGCTGATGACGATATGTGTGAGCGGCTTGTCCGAAACCTCGCGAACGCTGGCGATCATCGCATCCGTGATTGCGCCCCCTGGCCCGGCATCCACGAGGACGAGTCCTTCGCCATGATCGACGACAAGGGAGTTGCCCTGTCCGCCGACCGTCCAGACAGCGTCGGCAATCGCGGTCGCAGGGCGCCGCACCATCAACACGTCAGTACCTGCCATTTTCAACCTCGTTGCGGCCTGCCCATTCACTCCAGCTTGATAGCGGCATCCTTGATCACCTGCACGAACTGTTCGTGTTCATTTTTGAGGCGGACTCCGAGCTCCTCTGGCGTGCTCACAGCAGGTTCGATCCCGGACTTTAGGAGCTGCTGAATCACATCCGGCTCCTGGATAGCTTTCGAAAACGCCGCGTTGAAGCGCTTCACATCCGCCTCCGGCAGACCGGCGGGCCCCCAGATGCCGAACCAGGCGGCATGATCGAAACCCGGGAATCCCACCTCTGCCAGGGCGGGTACGTCCGGCAACAGGGCTGAACGCTTCGCGCTGGTTACTGCCAGTGCCCGGATCTTCCCGCTCTGGATGTGCGGCAGGAAGGGCGGGAGGTTGTCGAACGCGACCTGGATCGTCCCGCCAATCAGATCCGTCAGGAGGGGGGCGTTTCCCTTGTACGCAACGCCGACGAGCTTGATGCCGGCGGCGAGCCTGAACATCTCCGCGTAGAGATGGCTGAGATTCCCAACCGCCGACATGCCGTAATTCAGTTTCTCCGGATTCGCCTTGCCGTATGCAACGAGCTCGGCGATCGATGCAATTGGGAGTGACGCGTTGACCGTCACGACATTCGGAAGTCGCGTGAGTGTGCCCACCGGCTTCAGGTCCTTGATCGGATCGTATGTCAGGGACATTCTCGCAGCCATCGAGATCGCGAACGGTCCAGTTCCATTGAGCAATAGCGTCGTTCCGTCGGGTCGTGCCTTCGCGACGAACGCGCTGCCGATATGTCCTCCTGCGCCGGCGCGGTTTTCTACGATGACGGGTTGTCCGAGCGTCTTGGAAGCCTTGTCGGCCACCAGCCGCGCAACAAGATCCGTTGAGCCCCCCGGCGCGAACGGCACGACGAGGCGCACAACCCGTTCACCGCTGGTCTGTGCAAATGCCGGCGTGCCCGTCATTACCGCAGCCAGGAATACAACCGCGCAGCGTTTGAGTCTCGTCATGCTCGCCTCCCCCAGCCTCATTGGCCTTTCGTCATTGATCTCAGTCCCGGATGAAGCTGCCTTGGCTGGCTTTGTCAGTTCAATTTCACGTCCGCGTCCCGGATAGCTTCAGCCAGCCACACGAAGTCCTCGTTGATGGTTTGGCCAAACCGGGCAGCAGTGGACGCCACAGGCGTCATCCCGTTCGCTGCATACTTGGCCTGAACCACATCCGATTTCAACGCCTCTGCGATGGCCCGCTGCAGCGTGTCGATGACCGCAGGCGGGGTGCCCGCCGCAGCCGCCAGTCCGTTCCAGAACTGAAAATTCGGCACGTCGATGCCGGCCTCTTTGAGCGTAAGGACTTCAGGGAACAGAGGCGTGCGCTTAGCCGCCATTACGGCCATCGGACGGACACGGGTCTTGTACTGGTTGACCAGCGGAATCACTGCGGCGACCACCTGGATGTCGTCCCGCGCCAGAGCAACCATGAAGTCCGGTCCACCCTTGAACGGAACATGGGTGGCACTCAAGCCGTATTTCCTGACCAGATTCGCCATCAGCAGATGTTCCAGGGTTCCCGGGCCGACCGACCCGTAGGTGAGCTTGCCCGGGTTGGCTTTCGCCCACGCGACCATTTCCTTGAGTGAAGAGAATGGCGCATTGGGTGAAGCAGTCAGGATGACGTCGATCTGCGACCAGGTCGAGACCGGTACGAGCTGCTTGCGTATATCAAAGCGGTTGTGCAGCAGCTGCACGGCGACAAAGCTGGTATTGGTCGCGATCAGCGTGTAGCCGTCGGCCGGCGCCTGAGTCAGAGCCTGCATGCCGATGGTGTAGACACCTCCGGGCTTTGTTTCGACGATCATGGGTTGTTTCAGGGTCGTCTGAAGTTCCTCGGTGAGGATCCTGACGCCGACATCCACCGCGCCTCCCGCGGGCAGCGGTACGATGACCCGGATGGGCCTCGACGGATAGGTTTCCTGAGCGAACGACCACTGCGCAGCGGCCATTGAGCTGACCAGTGCGCCGCGTATCCACTGTCGGCGGTCAATAGGTGAGTGCATGGTGTCTCCTGATGAAGGCGTCGAACCTGCGGCTCTCGCGGTCTCGACTGCGAAATCCACTCTAGGCGGCTAGGTCTTCACCGAAAAGTCACTTCTTTTCTTCTATCGATTCCATTTGGTTATGATTGAGGAGTGACAGTGATCTCGCCTCAATTCTTGCTTCGACGGCTCCGGCTGCGGCACATCGAACTTCTCGACGTTCTCGCCGACGAACCGACGATCCACGCCGCAGCGATGCGGCTCAACCTCAGCCAGCCGGCGGTTAGCAAGATGCTCCGGGAAGTCGAGGGCGCGTTCGGCGCCAGACTCTTCGTGCGCTCAAAGGCTGGTGTCCGGGCGACCGCGATTGGCATAGCCGCAGTTCGCCGGGCGCGCCTCATCAGGCACGAAGTTGAAGGCTGCGCCGAGGAAATCGCCGCCTTACGTGATGGCGGCGGCCTTTTGCTGCGACTGGGCACGGTTTCCGTGA
Organism: Burkholderiaceae bacterium; assembly: GCA_044360485.1. Classification (GTDB taxonomy): domain Bacteria; phylum Pseudomonadota; class Gammaproteobacteria; order Burkholderiales; family Burkholderiaceae_E; genus UBA4615. Next base: position 6,099 of record JBIKKG010000171.1, read on the forward strand.
CGTCGATTGTTCCCGATGCACTGATCAAACTGCGCCGCAAGGTACCCAATGCCATCGTCCACATCTCGGAAGGGCCGGTCGACACCTTGCTGGCGCGCTTGCTCGCTGCCGAGCTGGATTGTGTATTCGGCGCGCTGTCGCCGGATCTTCGAGGCAGCCCGATCGTCCACGACCTCATCCCGGAGATTGTCTATCGGGATCGCATCTGCGTCGTCGCGTCCGACAGGAGCCCTCTATCGCTCAAGCGCAGATTTCGCTGGCAAGACCTGGCACGCCACAGTTGGGTGTTGCCGCCCCCCTCCACGGTGGTGCGTCAGGCTCTGGTCGCGATATTTGTCGGGCACGGCCTCGAGCCTCCCTTCGCCTCCGTCGAAACCATGTCGCCGGTGACGATGTCGGCGCTCGTGCGCGCTGACCCGGACCTGATCGGGATCATGCGCGAAGAACAGGTCCGGCGGGAGCGCGAAATTCCGGGCCTGGTGGAACTCTCAGTCAGGCCGATCGCTGAACTCCCACCCCTGTCGCTCTTTACGAGGAAGACTCGTGGGGGCTCGTCCCCGGTGGTTAGTCAGTTCTCTCTGGCGCTCAAGGAGGCCGCGGGAATATCCGTTGACCCCTGTGCCACGGGCAACGGGTAGGCGTCTATTGGGGCGGACGCACGACAGGAATAGTTACCGGAGGGTCTTCGGCCGTATCACGGATGCCGCCCTAGATCCTCGACTTCAGCCGTTCGCGCGTCGATTCGAGCTGACGGCAAGTGCAAAGCATCAAGGGCGGTTGTCCGGGCCAACAAGAGGCTGCTGCGCTGACGTGTCACTCCAATAGGTCGCCCACCTGCGGCACCCACGACACCGAATTCGGCCCCCACCACTTTCCGCATCGCGGCCTATTTCGACAGACTTTATTCAGAACATCAGCTTTCAAAGTTGATGACAGTCTGCATAGGGGTCGGTAACGGCCTGTGGTAATCCCCCCAATTTCCATCGGGGCGAGAAGTAGAACGTTTATGCGGCCATGGCCAGCCGCTGCTTAGGTGTCATTCCGCCCAGCGCCATGTGTGGGCGGTCATGGTTGTAGCTCCACATCCATGTGGTTGCATAGTCCTGCACTTGCGCCAGTGAGGCCCAGTGATATTGGC
>JBIKKG010000172.1:0-7232 GCA_044360485.1 Burkholderiaceae bacterium
CTGGATGCACCGGCGGCAGATGGTCTGGTCTGGCAGCCGATTCTTGGTCGGGTCGCGTCGATGCAGATGCAGGGCTGGATTGCAGGGCAGGGCTGGATCGCTGCGGAAAGTCTGGTGGGACAGTTGACCGTCAGCCCGGCTGCGCCGCCGACCGTGCAGCCCGGCGAGCCGCAACCGGCCCCGCCAACGGCTCCCCCAACGCCGGCTGTGCCTGGCGCAGGCAACCCGGCAGGGCCGGCGCAGGTCACCGGATTGCAGGTGCGCATCGTGCGCGACGACGGCCAGGTGCTGCAGCGCATCTTGCCAGTGAAGGATTGAGCGTGCGGGCGCGCGCAACACAGCAGGGCGCTGCAATCATCACCGCGATGCTGGTGGTCACGCTGGCGTCGATCGTCGTCTCTGGGCTGTTCTGGCGCGAACATGTCGCAGTGCGATCGGTTGAAAATCGCCTGGCGATGTCGCAAAGCCGATGGATCGAGCGGGCGGCGCTTGACTGGGCCAAAGTGATTCTGCGGTCTGACCTGCGCACCGGGCCGGTCGATCATCTGGGTGAGCCTTGGGCGATTCCCGTGGTGGAGACCCGACTGGATGAAACCGTGACGGCCGGCGCAAAGCTCGACGAAGGGGCGCGCAACGCCGTGCTGGCGGGGCGGATCACCGACGCCCAGTCGCTGTTCAATCTGAATGCACTGGCTGCGGGTGCCGGTCAGGCGTCTGACCTGCATATGGCGGCCTTACGCAAGCTGCTTACGACCGTCGGTCGGCCCGAATCGATGGCCGATCTCATCGGGCGGCGCGTGATGCAGTCGATGCCCGCCGTGATCGAGGGCAAGACCATTCCGGCCACCCGCCTGCCGATCGCGCGAGTGGCTGATCTGCTCGACATCAACGGGATCGATCCCACGCTGGTGACCTCGCTCGAGCCCTTCGTGACGGTGCTGCCACGTAGTACCCCGGTCAACATCAACACAGCGCCCGCCGAGGTGATCGCTGCGCTGGTGCCATCGCTTGACCTGGCTGGCGCTCGCCGCTTTGTCGCCCGGCGTGAGCGGACCTTCTATCGCACCCTCGAGCAGGCAGCCAATGACATGGACAGCCGACCGGTGCTCAACCCCACTGTGCTGGCTGTCGGCTCGTCATTCTTCTCGGTGATGGGGGTGATACGCTACGAACGAGTTGAATCGCAAAGCGAGACCTTGTTGGAACGCACAAACGATCGAGTCGAGGTGCTATGGCAGCTGCGCCGCTGAAACGCGGCGACGCGATCGTCTGGGTGCCTCCACGCAGCGAGGGCGAGCGGGGCCTCGGGTCCGAGGCGCTGCTGCTGGTGATGCGTGCGCCGCCGGCGGGCAACGGCGGTTACGAACGTGTCTCTCTTGAAGCGCTGGAGGGCACCCACCGCGTGCGTCTGATTTTCGATGCACGTGATGTCACGCTGCTCACCCCCGTCGTGCCGGCCTTGACAGGATCGCGTCTGGCGCAGGCCTTACCCAACGTGATCGAAGAGTCGCTGCTGCAAGACGTCGCCGCGTGCGCCGTGGTGCCCGGTGCGCCGATGGAAGACGGTCGGCGCCTGGTTGCGGTCATCGATCGGGAGTGGCTTGAGACCGTGATCGGCTGGTTTGAGTCGCGCAAGATGCGGGTGCTCTCGGCGTGGCCCGCACAATTGGCTCTGCCTGAGCCTGATGGCTCGGCGGTCTGGTCCATGGCTTGTACGAGCCAGGTCATTGTGTTGCGTACCGGAACTGCGACGGGACTGGGCTGGCGTGCGCCTGACAATCCGGCCCAGAGAACCGAGGCCCTCACCGACCTGCTGGGCGCAGCGCTGGCGACGACGCAGCGCCCGCAAGGCTTGAGCGTTCAGGTGGACGACCCGCAATGGGAGGCCCCCGCCCAGGCGGCTGGCGCTGCGCTGGAGTTGCCGGTGACGGTGGCACCGTTGCACGCGCCGCAGACCTCACCGATTGATCTGCTTGCCGGGCGCGCGGGTGCCTCCAAGCGGTTGATCGCCTCGTTTGATGCCAGGGTCTGGCGGGCGCCTGCAGCATTGGCTGCAGCCTGTACGGTGGCGGCTCTCGTGGGGTTGAATCTGCAATGGGGCCAGCTCGCGCGCGAGCGCAGTGCGCTGCGCGGCGCCATGGAGTCCACCTTTCGCAGTACGTTTCCCGGCACTCAAGTGGTGGTTGATCCCGTCCTGCAAATGACCCGTCAGGTGACCGCCCTGCGCAGCCGCAGCGGCCAGAGCGGTCCGGATGATTTTCTGCCCTTGCTGGGGCGCCTGGGCGAAGCGCTGGGGCCTGCGGGTACGGATGCACTCGCAGCGATGGAGTTTCGTGACGGGCGCCTGAAAGTGCGCTTTCGGCCTGATCGCGTGGATGGCCGCGCCGCGCGCGAGCAGCTGCGTCAGGCATGCACGCGTGCTGGCCTGAAGCTCGAATTCGACAATGACCGTGAACCGACCGCCACGGTCGGGCTGCAGGGCTGACATGAAAAACGGTCTGCTCGAGCGCGTGGTGCGGGCCTGGGCTGCCTTGCAGCCGAGGGAGCGCCGCCTGGTGGGTGTCGGCACCCTCCTCAGTGTGCTCGGACTGCTTTATCTGGTGGCATTTGAACCGGCTTGGGTCGGACGGCAGCGCTTGCAGACCGAGTTGCCCGGACTGCGAACGCAATTGGCGCAAATTGAATCGCTCGCTGCTGAAGCGCGGCAATTGGCCGGGCAGTCAGCGCAGCCTGTCGAGTCCACACAGCAAATCAAGGTGCTCCTTGAGCAGTCAATTGAAGCGGCAGGCCTCAAGTCGCAGCTGACCCAGCTCTCCGCGTCCGGAGAACTGATCGATGTGCGCTTCAAGGGCGTGCCCTTTCAGGTTTTTTTGACCTGGTTGGATGCGGCACTGCGCGAAACCCGTCTGCGTGCCGTCGATGTGGCGATCGAGCGGGAAGCAACCCCGGGCATCGCTGCTGTGCGACTGACGCTCGAGTCGGCGCGTCGGGAGCCCTGAGACCGGATGGCTACTTCGCGTGCCCTGTCCCGTCCGAGTCTGCGCTTGCCACGCCTGCGCCCGGCCCTGCCACGTGTGACGCCGACGCTCAAGCGAGGCTGGATCGTGGCGTTGGCGCTTTCCGGGCTGAGCGCAGTGCTCGCAGTGGTGCTCTGGCAGCCGCCTGCCAGTCTGCTGGACACCGTGGTGTCGCGGCTGACAGAAGGGCGGGTGAGGTTGTCCGATGCCAGTGGCACCGTCTGGAACGGTCGCGCGCGGATTGTGTTGGCGGATCTGCGAGAGTCGGCAGTGCAGGCTGAGGCGGCAGGCGGTCGCGTCACCATCGGCACCGTGCCCGGCATGGCCATCCCGGGTGCCTTTGCCTGGAAGGTCTCGCCAGCCGCATTGTTGATCGGCCGGCTTGATGTGCGAATTGAGCACGACAGCATGGCTCAGCCGGTCCAGCTGAGTGGTCGCATCGGAGAATGGCAAGCCACGCCGGGTGCGCTGATGCTGCCGGCCATGTCGTTGGAGCGCCTGGGTTCGCCGTGGACTACAATCCGGCCCACTGGGTCGCTGGCGATCACGTGGGATGCGCTGACGATGCGCGATGGTCGCTTCGAGGGTCGCGTCGCGATCGAGCTCTCTCATGCGGCTTCCGCGCTCACCCCCGTTCGTCCGTTGGGCGCCTACAGAGTCCAGGTGGTCGGGTCGGGGTCGCAGGCAGATCTCACCATGCATACACTCTCTGGCCCACTTCTGCTTGAGGGTAAGGGACGCTGGAATGCGCGCTCGGGGCTGCAATTCCTGGCTGAAGCGCGGGCGGAGGAATCCGAAAAGCTGCGGTTGATGCCGCTGCTCGGTTTACTGGGCCGGCGTGAAGGGGAACGTACCCTGATCAAGATAGGAGCCTGAGCTTTGGGTCTGATGGCGTGGTGGCAGGGACAGACAGGCATCAGGCGGCTGACTCGCGCAGCGCCGTTTACTTGCCTGCAGCGCAGCGGCGTGTCTGCTGCGAACCCGCGCCTGCGCGCCTGGCTGTGGAGCCTGGCGGTGGGATGCGCAGGGCTCGCGGTGCTGCCCGACGCGCTGATTGCTGCCCAGGCGCAAACGCAAGACGACGCGCCGCGCAGCAGCCCGCGCAAGCGCGCAGTGACGGCACCTGCCTCCACACAGCCTGCACCCGAGCGTGAGGCGCCGCGGGCCGCCCCGAAATCTGAATCCGGTCAGCCGATCGCGCTCAACTTCAAGGACGCTGACATCGACTCAGTGGTCGGCGCGTTCGGGCATCTGCTCAACAAGACCTTCATCATCGATCCGCGGGTGCGCGGCAAGATCACCCTTGAGACACCCAGGCCGGTGTCGCCGCAAAAGGCTTACGAGCTGTTGCAGTCCACCTTGCGGCTGCAAGGGTTTTCGATCGTCGAGTCCGGTTCGGTGGCCCGCGTCGTGCCCGAGGCCGATGCCAAGCTGCAGGCCGGCCCGGTAGGTGTCGGTCGCGCGGCTCCGGGTGGAGACCAGATCGTCACCCAGATTTTCCGGCTGAATTACGAATCGGCCTCCAACCTGGTCCCGGTCTTGCGTCCCCTGATTGCGCCCAACAACACCATCGTGGCGTATCCGAACAATAACGCGCTGGTCATTACCGACTACGCCTCGAACCTGCAGCGCGTCGCACGCATCATCGCCACGCTGGACAGCCCGGTCTCGGGCGAGGTCGAAGTGGTGGCCGTGCGCAACGGTCTGGCCTCGGACGTGGCCATGCAGATCGCGAGGTTACTGGACGATACCGCCCGTGCGGGCGGTGCACCTGGTGCGACAGTCGACCCTGGGCAGCGCGTGTCGGTACTGGCCGATACCCGCATCAATTCGATCATGCTGCGTGCCGCCAGTCCTGCCCGCATGAACTTGGCCAAGAGCCTGATTGCCCGCCTGGATCAACCGTCCAGCGAGCCCGGCAATATTCGTGTCGTGTACTTGCGCAATGCCGAGGCAGTGCGCCTGGTGCAAGTGTTGCGTGCGGTACTCGTGAGCGATCAGTCGGCGGCTCAAGGTGGTTTCGGACAGCCTGGGGGGCAGGGGTTTGGTCAACCTGGCTTCGGCCAGGGGTTCGCACCCGGTCAGCAGCCGGGCGGGTTCGCGTCCGGAGGCTCGCCAGGCCAGCTCGGTGCGGCGGGCCTTGGGGGCGGCGCGCTGGGCAATACGCCCGCCACCTCGGCGCTCGCACAGTCCGGTCAGGGCGGCTCGGTCGTGACGGTTGCTGCGGGCGGCGCGGTCATCGCAGCTGATCCGGCAACCAATTCACTGATCATTACCGCACCCGAGCCGGTCTATCGCAATCTGCGTGCGGTGATCGACAAGCTCGATGCACGCAGGGTGCAGGTGTATATCGAGTCGCTGATCGTGGAGGTCAGTGCCGAGCGTGCCATGGAACTTGGCGTGCAATGGCAGTTCCTCGGGCAGCCCAGCAGCGGCAGCGCGGCGGTCATTGGCGGCACCAATCTGCCCGGGCGCGGCACTGGCACCAACATCATCGATGCGGCCACGAATATCCTGGGCCTGGGGCGTGGCCTGAACGTGGGTGTGGTCAGCGCCAAGCCGCTGCTCGGTACGGGGACGGCCAACGGAGCTGTCTCGGTCGGCCCGATCAATCTAGCGTTTTTGGCGCGTGCCCTCGAGACCGAGGCCGGCGCCAACATTCTGGCTACTCCCAATCTGGTCACCCTGGACAACGAAGAAGCACGCATCATCATCGGTCAGAACGTGCCGTTCATTACCGGGTCGTTCTCCAATACCGGCGGCGCCGGCGGCGCGGTGAACCCCTTCCAGACCATTGAGCGCAAGGACGTGGGCACCACCTTGCGCGTGCGCCCGCAGGTGGCTGAGGGCGGCACCGTACGCATGCAGATCTTCCAGGAGGTTTCGAGTGTGCAGGACGCGTCGCTGTCCGCGGGTCTGATCACCAACAAGCGCGCCATCGAGTCGAACGTGCTGGTCGATGACGGTCAGCTGGTGGTGCTGGGTGGCCTGATCGAGGAAAAGCTCGAGGGCAACGTGGCGATGGTCCCGGGTCTGGGGCGTCTGCCGCTGGTGGGCAATCTGTTCCGGTACGACAATCGTAAGCGGGTCAAGACCAATCTGATGGTCTTCCTGCGCCCGGTGGTGTTGCGCAATGCCGATGCTTCATATGGGGTCACGGCTGACCGCTACGACTACATTCGCCTGATGCAGGGCGACTCGCGCCTCACGCCGTCGGAATTGATTCCCGAGCAGCAGCTGCGACCCTCGGCCTTGTCGCCCATGCCGCCTCGACCAGGCACGCCAGGGCTGGCTCCGCCCAGCGTCGCGCCGGCGCTCAACGATGCGATGCCCGACCGCTGGCGTGCCGTCACACCAGGTCAGGTGCCGGTGCCGCAAGCGCCCAGCCCAGGTGATGAGGTGCGGCCAGGCGCCCCCTCCGGGACGCTACCACCGCCGATGCCCGCCCTTGGTGTGTTACCTGGCGGAGTGATTCAGACCGCGCCCAACGAGGTCGTCATCCCACGGGTGCTGTCGCCGGCGACCGGCGGCGCATCCAACTGATCGCCTTGTCATGACCCAGGTCTCTCCGGCCCGCTATGTGCCTTATGGCTATGCACGGCAGAATCATCTGCTGGTGTCCGCTGTCTCGGGCGATGCGATCGAGGTGTGGGTGGGGGAGTCCACGCCGGTCCATGCGCTGGCTGAGCTAAGCCGCACGTTGCCTTTGCGCGTGGTGCCGGTGCGTAAACCGGCCGCCGAACTGGACGCAGCCATTGCCAGCGCGTACTCGCAGCAGGAAGGGTCGGCTGCGTCGGTGGTGGATGAACTGGGCAGCGACCTCGATTTATCGCGGCTGATGCAGGACATTCCCAAGATCGAGGACCTGCTCGAGACCGAAGACGACGCGCCGATCATTCGCATGATCAACGCGCTGCTCACGCAGGCGGTGCGCGACGGCGCGTCCGATATCCATATCGAGCCCTTCGAGACCTACTCGCTGGTGCGCTTTCGCGTTGATGGCACGCTGCGTGACGTGGTGCGACCTAAGCGAGAGTTGCATGCCGCGCTGGTGTCGCGGATCAAGATCATGGCGAGTCTGGATATTGCGGAAAAGCGACTGCCGCAGGATGGCCGTATTACCTTGCGTATCGGTGGGCGTGCCGTGGACGTGCGGGTCTCGACGCTGCCCACCGGCCACGGCGAGCGGGCGGTGCTGCGGTTGCTGTTCAAGGA
>JBIKKG010000173.1:0-7146 GCA_044360485.1 Burkholderiaceae bacterium
GCGCGAAGGTCTGGCCTCGGGGCGCCTGAAAGAACTCCAGATCACACCCGGCGTGAAAGCGACTGCGCGCTTCGCCTATGTCACGCTGGCCGGCCGAACAGCAGCCCCGGTGATGCGACTGTTTCGCCGCTTCGTACGTGACCATCTGAGGGACTGAGGGCAGCGGGCGTCTGTCTTGCTGACAACACGCATCTGCCGGGCGCCAGACCTTTGCCGGGTGGCTCAGATCCGACCCGCCACCGCCCTCACCTTGCCCGGCGACGCCTGCCAGATGGCCACGATCGACAACAGTGTCATGGCAACACAGATCCACCAGGCGATGGCATAGCTGCCTGTGGCGTCATGCACCGCACCGGCTACAAACGGACCCACTGCGCCACCGCTGATGGCCGCGAACATGAGCGTACCGAAGATGCTGCCGTAATGCTTGCCCTCGAAAATCTCGGCTGGCACAGCACCGAACACCGACGTAATGCCATAGCCCAGCGCACCCTGCACCACCACCATGAACCACATCAGCCACGGGCTGGCATGGTGCTCCAGACCCAGCAGCGACAGGTAGCACAGCGCAAAACCCAAAGCGCCGATGGTCCAGACGATCTCGCGCCCGATGCGATCCGATAGTTGCCCCAAAGCAATCTGCCCGGGTACGCCCGCCAGACTGACGGCACCCAGAGCCAGCGCAGCCTGGGTGCGGTCAAACCCTACTTCCACCAGGTATTTCGTCTGATGCACCTGCACGGCGTACCAAACGAACAGGCCGCAAAAATAGCCCAGCGCCAGCCACCAGAAGCGCGCTGTGCGCATCGCGCGCGACAAGGTCCAATCCGTGGCCGCCCACGCCTGATCGATCACATTACTGCGTTGAGCGGCGGTCGCTGCGCCGGGCACCGGAGCCTCGTCCCCGTCGGGCAGCAAACCAATGTCCTGAGGCCGTCGGTGCAAGAGCAACGCAAGCGGCACCAATGCGCACAAGGCAAACAGACCCAGCACGGTGCAGGCAGTGCGCCATCCGGAGCCTTCGATCAGCCGCTGCATGAGCGGCAGCATCACGATCGAGCCCACACCCACGCCCGAGAACGCAATACTCATGGCCAGACCGCGACGGCGCTCAAACCATGCGGGCAGAAACAGGGCCTGACAGGAATACCCCAGGCAGACGCTGCCTGCACCCACCAGCACGCCTAGCGTGGCATAAAAATGCCAGGGCTCTGTGGCAAGCGTGGCCAGCAGCATGCCAGCCGCCACCGTCACAATGCCGATGAGCGTAATGAGGCGAGGGCCCCGTGCATCCATGAGCCGGCCCAGCAAGGGGCTCAGGAAAGCCGAGATCAGAAAGCCGAAAGAAAAGGCGCCCGCGGTGGTGGCGCGCTCCCAGCCAAACTCGTCAAGTATTGGGGGAAAGAGCAGTGAAAACGCGGTGCGCGCGTTCACTCCGACCGCCATGGTGACAAAAACCACCGCTACGACCACCCAGCCGTAGTAGAACGGCAGCCGCCGTGCGAGTTGGGCGAGCACGATGCAGTCTCCTCACTGATGGGGCAGCCCTGCGCCGCGTGCGCGAGGCTGCGCTGCGCAGGGCGCGCAGCATGCAGCGAAGCTTATCTGATCGGCGCGCCCAGATCGTCGCGCAGGATCAGGCCTTCTTTGCCCAGGCCGAGCACCAGCCCTTGCCAGCGACCTGCTTACCTGCGAAAAGCGGGCAACCGCCGGCTGCATCGGTGGCCTTGCCCTGGAAAAGCGCGCAATTGGTACACACCTGGCCGGCCGCGAACTTGGTGTACTTGGCCTTGTCCACCTTGGCGGCATCGGCCACATAACCCAATGCCTGCGCCTGCGCATCAGCGGGGTTGACCATTGCGGGCGCGGTGGCAGCAGCCTGCGCGCGGGCCAGGCCTGCGCAGCCGAGGGCACCAGCGCCCACGACGGATTGAATGACAAAAGTTCTGCGAGTCGCGTTCATGGGTCGTCCTGAATCGAGGGGAGAAGAATGAGTGGAGTGCACGTCGAGGATCGAACGGGTCTGTGCCCTGATCTGACACGCCGGTGCACCCTCAGAAACGTCTGAAGAGCGCCCGCCGATGACAAGCATAGCTGCGGGCGCAATGACTGAGGGTCTCAGTCGGCTTTCGCAGTCAGCCCCTCACCAACCAATCGCCTTGGGTAGCCACAGCGCCAACTGCGGATAAAGGAAGACCAGGACAAGCGTGGCGCCTTGCAACAGGATGAATGGCACCACCCCCTTGTAGATGTCCTTGATCGTCACCTCAGGCGGTGCAACCCCCTTGAGGTAGAAGAGCGCCCAGCCGAACGGCGGCGTCAGGAACGACGACTGCAGATTCACGGTCACAAGGATAGCGATCCAGACCGGATCCACACCCTGTGCCAGCAGCACGGGCAAAAACAGCGGCACGGCGATGTAGCTGATCTCGATCCACTCGATGAAAAAGCCGAGCACGAAAATCAGCGCCATCATGAACCAGATGTCGGCATTCACGCCTCCCGGCAACCACTCGAACAGCCGCGTGATCACATCCTCGCCGTGCAGCCCTCGAAACGCGAGTGCGAACACTTGCGCACCGATCAGGATGAACATCATCACCGCCGTGATCTTGCTGGTCTCGAGCGCCACTTGCTTGAGCACTTCCAGTTTGAAGCGCCCGGAGATCAGCGTGATCAGCACCGAGCCCACTGCACCCATCGACGCCGCCTCGGTCGGTGCAGCGACCCCCCCGACGATCGATCCCAGCACCGACACCACCAGCGCGATCGGAGGAACGACCACCTTCCAGAAGCGACGCGTCAATTCGGCACGGCTGACGCGGCTGCGCTCCTCAAGGGGAATCGGTGGCATCAGGTCTGGCCTGAGCATGCCCAGCACAAGCAGGTAAATGATGTAGACGGCCGAGAGCAACAATCCGGGGATGACCGCTGCGGCAAACAGCGTACCGACCGACAGTTGCATGATGTCGGCGAGCAAAATCAGGATCAGGCTGGGTGGAATAATCTGGCCAAGCGTTCCTGATGCGCAAATCGCGCCACAGGCAACGCTCTTGTCGTAACCGCGCCGAATCAGCGTGGGCAGCGTCAACAGACCGAGCGTGATGACCGTGGCGCCCACGATGCCGGTGGTGGCGCCCATCAGCACACCGAACAAGATGATGCCCACGCCCATGCCGCCGCGCACGCCTCCGGCTAGGTGCCCCATCACATCGAGCAGGTCATCGGCAAGCCGCGACTTCTCGAGCATCACACCCATGAAGACGAACAGCGGAATCGACATCCACTGATAGCCCGCCACCACGCCATAGACGCGCGCCGGCAGCAGATTGAAGAGCGAGTCGCCGAAACCGATGTACCCGAACACAAAGCCCACGGTAGCCAGCGACACCGCAACCGGGATGCCGATCATCAGCAGCACGAAGAAGGCCACCACCATCAGGATCGCCCAGGTCGACAGATCACCCACGGGCGGTCTCCTTCAACGACTCACCCAGCACCAGTCGCAGCGTAGCCGCCACAGCGTGTAGCGCCACCAAGCCGAACCCGACGGGGATCAGGGACTTCACTGCCCAGCGCCACGCAATGCCACCGGGGTCGGCCGAGCGCTCGGCCACCGCCCACGACTGGCCCACGTAGGCGAGTGACAGCTTGAACAACAGGAGTGCCATCGCCAGCAACAGCAAGAGAGAGACGAGATTCACCCACCACCGCGCGCGCGGGCCATAGCGCGCATAAAACAGGTCGACGCGCACATCCTCGCCTCGCTGCAGCGCATGCCCGATGCCTAGCATGATCATCGCAGCCAACAGATGCCACTCGAGCTCCTGCGCCCACACCGAGCCCAGACTCATCGAGTAACGCAGCAAGACGTTGACCGCCACCAGTGCAATCATGGCCAGCGCCAGCCAGAGCGTCAGGCGGCCGATCGCATCGATCAGCCCCTCCATCGCGCGGGCGGCGCGGCGCAGAATTGTTTGCATCGAGCGCTCCGGATCAGCCGCGGACCTTGACGTGATACTGCTCCTCGCTGATCTCGGACCACCGGTCGAACTTCGCCTTGAATGCAAAGTACGAGTCATGCACCTTCTTCGTCAGCGGGTCTTTGGCAACAGCCTCGGCAAGCACCTTGTCGGTCTCATCGCGCAGCGCCTTGACCACTGAATCGGGCAACGGGCGTGCAATGACCTTTTGGTTTCTGATCAGGTCCTCCATCGCCTCGGAGTTATTGCGCTGGCACCAACCCTCGCTGATCACGTTGCAGGCCGCTGCAGCGTTTTCGACGATCGACTGCAGGTCTTTGGGCAGCTTCTGCCAGGCGGCTTTGTTGATCAGCAGCTCTGAGACAGTGGCCGACTCGTGCCAGCCAGTCGTGTAGTAATACCTGGCAGCCTTCTGCAGACCCAGCCGCCGATCCTGGAATGGTCCGACGAACTCCGCCGCATCGATGACACCGCGCTCGAGCGCCGGAAAGATCTCGCCACCCGGCAGCACTTTCACGTCCACACCAAGATTGGCGTACACACGGCCGGCAAGCCCGGGAATGCGCATCTTCAGTCCCTTGAGATCGGCGACCGAATTGATCTCTTTCTTGAACCAGCCAGTCATCTGCACGCCGGTGTTGCCGCACGGCATGGCGATCATCCCGAACGGTTCATACACTTCATTCCACAGCTGCTGGCCACCGCCGTCGTACAGCCACCCATTCATGCCTTGAAAGTTCATGCCGAATGGCACTGCCGTGAAGTACTGCGCGGCGAAGGTCTTGCCGGTCCAGAAGTAGCTGTTGGCGTGATTCATCTCGACCGTGCCGGCACGCACCGCATCGAATCCCTCGAACGCAGGCACAAGCTCCCCTGCCCCGAATACCTGGATGTTCAGCCGACCCTCGGACATCTCGCGAATCCGTCGAGCCAGATCGGTTGCGCTGCCAGGTCCGTCCATATAGAACGGCGAGCCCTTCACGTAGGCGCTCGTCATCTTCCAGTTGAAGACCGTGCGACTCTGGGCGCGCGCAATGGCAGGTGCGCCGATTGAGCCGCCCGCAAGGGCAGCACCGGCAAGAAAGCGGCGACGACGGATCTCGGACATGCAAGGCTCCTGGAGGATGTTGAGGGCACACCGCAGCGGCCCGGGCGAGTCGATCAAAGGAAGAAGACCTCAGCCTTGCAAAGGGCGTGCCACCCCGCAGGCCGCATGCTCCAGGTGCCTGGAAGGGACTTGATCGACAGGGGCTGTACGACGATGGTGCGGAATCGGCGCCTCGGGTGTCGCAGGGCGGCATTCGCGGTGCACGGGCGTGCACCGCTTCAAGGCGTGCTGTCTGACCCGGTCGGATGTTGGATGGGTGCAGGGCGCACGACAGTAGTGCACAGATGTCAGCGGGTCATCTGTCATGGCACCATCTGCGTTCAAAACGGTGTCCCCTCTACAGAAGCACACCCCATGACAAAACTTGCCCTGATCGTTTTGCGCACAGTCCTTGTGCTTGGATGCATTGGCTCGCCGCTGTGGCATGGCGTGTCGAGGGCAAGCGAGTCCCACTGCTACAGCATCCGCGACAGTGACCGGAAGAATGTCTGCCTGGCCACCGCGAAACAGCAGGCGTCGTACTGCTATTCCGTGCAGGACGCCGACACCAAGAATGTGTGTCTGGCCCAGGTGAAGGGCCAGCGCAGCAACTGCTACAGCGTGCGCAACGCCGATCTGAAGAACCAGTGTCTGGCGCTGGTGCGCTGAACAGACGCTCAGGCCCGTCATGTGCACGAACTACGTCCCCACACGCGCTGACCGCTTGCAGGCGCAATGGGGCAGATCGCCTGCACGCGACGACTATGTCGCCGAGGCCTATCCGGGATACGTGGCGCCGTTTCTGCGCGCTGCCCCCCTGAGCAGCAGCGATGCGCCGAGTATCGAGCTCGGCGTGTTCGGACTCATTCCGTCCTGGTCGCGGGACGGCAAGAATTTCCGGCACTGCTACAACGCCCGCTCCGAAACCGTGGCCGACAAGCCCAGCTTTCGCAATGCCTGGCGACATCGCCAATGGTGCGTGATCCCGGCCGATGCCATCTTCGAGCCCTGTTACGACACCGGCAAGGCGGTGCGCTGGCGCATCGAGCGGGCCGATGGCGAGCCCATGGCGCTGGCGGGCATCTGGGACGCCTGGCGTGCACCCCATGGCGAGCCGGTGCTCTCCTTTTCGATGCTGACCCTCAATGCCGATGCGCATCCCGTGATGCGGCGGTTTCATCGGGCTGGTGACGAGAAGCGCTCCGTGGTGATGCTCGAGCCTGAGTCTGTGATGCCGTGGTTGCAGGCAACTCACGAGGAGGCCCTTGCCTTGATTCGGCCGTTCGAGGGAACACAGGCCCGCATGCTGGAAGCGCCCAAGGTCAAGACACCTGCCGTGCACACCGCCAGCTCGCTTGCTGCCCCGCGGGGAATCAGTCTGTTCGATTGAGCATCGCGCATGGGTCGAATGCATTCGCTCGCGCTCAGGCCTGCCGTCCCGTGGCATGCAGTGCAACACCCGCGCACCATCCGCCGGGGTTCGCAGGTTGCACAACGCCTTCTGGTCAGTGTGTGCCTGATGGCCATTGGCCAGCAAGGCGCCGCCCAAGACCGTCACCAGCAGGCCTCGGACGCACCGCAATTCAAGCTTGCGTACGGCACCTATTTCTACAGCGACAACACCATCGGCCAGGATCTGAACCTCAGATGGGAGAGTGGGCGCACGCGCGCCTGGCTGGGCCACTACACCGATCCATCGTTCGGGAAGCAGACCCGCGCGGGCATTGACCACACGGTTGAGCTTGCACCGAAGCTCCTGGTACAGATGTCCGTGGAGACCGCCACGCAGCGTTTCCTGGGCGGCTCGATCGTTGCGGCGATAGGCCATCCGTGGTTCGTGGTGGCGGGCCTGGGGCGCACCAACCTCAAGCCGTACTACAACCTGAGTTACGACCCCAACGATTCATTCACTGCAGGCATGGGCTGGAAAGGCGAAGGCGAGACCGCGATCGCCATGACCGTCGTCGCCGACAACCGGCTCGATACCGGTCAGCGGGTTTGGCATCTGTTTGGCCGCAAACGCTGGTCGGATCAACTGCGCACGACGGTGGACCTGAACTACAAGCAAGGACAGGG
>JBIKKG010000174.1:0-7134 GCA_044360485.1 Burkholderiaceae bacterium
TGGTGAAACACACCGCAGGAGAGATCCTGCTTGATGGCGAAGACATCGGGCGCGCTGAAGGCGAAACGCTACGTCTCGCGCGCAAGCGCTTTCAGATGGTCTTTCAGGATCCTTATGCGTCGCTCAATCCGCGCAAGCGCGCAGGCGATGCGGTGCGCGAGGCGCTGCAACTGATGCAGGCTGGTGCACCCGACACTTTCGATGCGCGTGTGGCCGAACTCTTCGCGCAAACGGGGCTGCGCCCCGAACAACAGATGCTGTTTCCTCACCAGTTTTCGGGTGGGCAACGCCAGCGCATCGTGCTGGCCCGCGCCTTGGCGGCCAACCCCGAGCTGGTAGTCTGCGACGAACCGGTCTCTGCGCTGGATGTGGCCATCCAGGCGCAGATCCTTAACCTCATGCAGCGCCTGCAGCGCGATCTGGGTCTCACGTACCTCTTCATCTCGCACGACCTGGGCGTCATTCGCCACATGTGCGACCACGTGGCCGTGATGTACCTGGGCGTCATCGTTGAGCAAGCTGCCCGCGAGTCCCTCTTTTCGCGCCCGCTGCATCCTTACACGCTTGCGCTGTGGTCGGCTGCACCGTCCTTCGATCCGAAGGCACGAGCGCGCGGTCAACGCATCCGATTGCAGGGCGACCCGCCCAGCCCGATCAACATCCCCAGCGGCTGCCGCTTCGCCGGGCGTTGCCCCTTTGCACAGGAGCGCTGTCACCAGGAAGCGCCCATGCTGCGCGAAGTGATGCCCGGTCATCAGGTGGCCTGCCATCGGGTGGGCAATGAAGGCCAGGTGCTCTATGACATGGGTCAGCCGTCCGCTTCGCGCTGACCCGTTTCCACGTTCAACCCACTCTGAGATCAGGAGCGCCGCATGAATCGCGTCGACAAGAAAGTAGCCATCGTGACGGGCGCAGCCGGTGGAATCGGCTCGGCCACCTGCCGTCTGCTGGCGGCAGGCGGCGCCACGGTCATTGCCACCGACCTGCGTGATGCCGATGGCCAGCGTCTGGTCGCCGAGATTGTCGCAGCAGGGGGCAAGGCCCGATTCATCCGTCACGATGTCACCGACGACGCGCAATGGGCGCTGGTGTTTGCCACAGCCATCCAGGAGTACGGCCAGGTCGATATCCTGGTCAACAACGCCGGCATCTATCGGCACGGGCGCACCGAGGAGGCCACCGCCGCCGATATTCAGGAAATGTTCGACATCAACCTCAAAAGCGTGGTGCTGGGCACCCAGCATGCGTTTCGGGCCATGAAGCAGCGCCCCGCAGGCTCAGCGGCTGCCGCCATCGTCAACCTGTCATCCGTCGCCGGTCTGATCGGCTCGCCCAACTCCACGCTCTACAACCTGAGCAAGGGCGGCGTGCGCCTCTTCACCAAGGGCACGGCGATGGAAGCCGCTGCGCTGGGCTACAACATCCGCATCAACTCGATCCACCCCGGCATCATCGACACCGATATGGCTCGCCAGGGTGTGGCGGGCGCCATGTTGCAGCGAGGCGTTTCCGCCGAAGTGGTGGCGCAGACCATGGCGGCAGCCCACCCGCTGGGCCGCATGGGGCGGGCCGAAGAGGTAGCCCGCGGCATCGTGTACCTGGCCTCGGACGACGCCTCCTTCATGACCGGATCAGAGCTGGTGGTCGATGGCGGCATGACGGCTCGCTGAGAGCGCGCATGTAAGGCATCCCGCGCCTGCGCAGGCCATCCATGAACCGAGCACCGAGCGCTCACTCCCACGGCATCAGGCTGTGGTGCCTGGTGTGGGGGCTGTTGTGCGCAGTGTGCATAAGCCCTGTGCTTGCACAGCCCGATGCGAAAGTCTTGCGAAGCGGCTGGTATCTGTGGGACCCGTACCAGTACGAAATCGTCAAGGACGATCTGCGGCAATTAACGGGATTTGACGTCCGCTTGCTGCGGATGGTGTTCGGGCGCATGGGCTACGAACTGCAGATCGATCCGGTGAGCTGGAAGCAACACCAGCTGGATGTGAAAGAAGGTCGGCGCGACATTGCCGCCGGGGCGTTCTTCAGCACCGAGCGCGAGCAATATGCCTACTACTCGCATCCCTACCGCACCGAAAAGGACATGCTGTATGTGCGCGAGGAGGATCAGCACGCCTTCCAATTCGAGACTGCCGAACAACTGATCCGCATTCTGGAGTCCGGCCCCTACCGGCTGGGCGTGGTCGACGGGTTCTTCTATGGCAAGGTCATGATGGGGTACATCAATGATCCGCGTCATGCGCAGCGGGTCATCAGAGCTCGGGACGATAAGGAAAACTTCGCCAATCTGCTGGCCGGCAAGATCGATGCCTTTCCGATCGATCACCTGGTGGGTGCGACGCTCAGTTGGCGCCATGGCTGGCAACCGCTTGTCGCGCAAATGCCCAACCCGGTGTTCGAAGACACCATCCATGTGCTGTTCAGCCGGCAAACGACCGACCAGGCGCTGGTCGACCAGTTCAATCAGACCCTGCAACAGATACAGGCCAGCGGCGAATACAGCCAGGTGATGCGCGACTACCTGCTGCCCGTGCTGCTTGGCCAGACTGCAGGACAGTCCTGGTTCTTCGTGATCGATCTCATCGGAACCATTGCGTTTGCCATCTCGGGGCTGCTGCTGGCCCGAGCAAACAGGTACAGTCTTTTCGGGGCGCTGGTACTGGCTGCACTGCCCTCGATCGGTGGCGGGCTGATGCGCGACATCCTGATCAAGCGCGAGACGATTTCAGCACTGAACTCCCCGGTCTACGTGGGCACCATTGTCGCGACAGTGCTGGCCTTTTACCTTGCCTTTCATGCCGAGGCCTGGTTCAAGCGCAAAAAAACCAGCAGCGCCGGCGCACCCGACGTCTTCATCGGACGGATTTCCAACCATGGCGCCATCGAGTTTTTCGATGCGCTTGGGCTGGCCACCTTTACGGTGGTGGGAGTGGTCGCGGCGGTGGAAAGCAAGCTCCAGCCGCTCTGGATGTGGGGGCCGATCCTGGCGGCCCTGTCGGGTGCGGGCGGGGGAATTGTGCGCGATGTGATGCGAGCCGACCCCGACAATCCGGGGCTCAAAGGCTCGTTCTATGCGGAGGTTGCACTGATCTGGGGCCTGATCCTGTCGCTGTTTCTGGACTGGTATTCGTCATTGCCCAAGTACGAACTGACGCTTCTGAACGCCGCCGTGGCGGTGGTCGTCGTGGGGGGGCTGACCACCCGGCTGCTGGTGGTGCATTACAGGATCCGCAGCCCGATGTACTGATTGGCCTGCGCCTTACATCACCGCCAGATCCACGCCATGACGCTTGGCCTCTTCCGCCTCGCGTCAGCGACGATGGCCAGCCCATGTATCCGGTGCCAGGGATGGCTACCACCGCCTGAGTCTGAACCACAAGTAGATCGACTGACCGAGCAGCCCTCTCGGATCAGGGTGCCGAAGCAGTTCCTCTGCGCAGCGACCCATCCGCCAGATCGCATTTCGTCGAGTGGACGCGTCTGACAGTCCGGCTACGACGCACTTTTTCAGGATACGGAAATCACTCCACAGCTTGTCGGGTCTGCGCCTCTGGTTCAAAGTCCGGATCAGCGAGTCGGCCACCACCCTGTAGCGCGCAAGGACAGCGTCGACGTATTCGAACTCATACACACTCGACAAACGCAGCCACATGTCCCAATCCTCATAAACGAGCGATTCGTCGTAACCGCCCACAGCCCGCACGCTTGAGGTGCGAACCATCGTCGTCAGGCTGGGAATGAAATTTCCCTTCAAGAGTCGGTCGTGAATCCTGCGCTGAGGCCTGGGCATTCCGGCGCAGTGCTGATCCAGAAAACTGACGGGCATCAGCGTGCCATCCTCGGTGATCTGTTCGGCCTCGCCATAGAGCACTGCCACCGAGTCGGGCAGACTCTCCATGACCTGCACCTGTCGCGCCAGCTTGTCGGGCAGCCAGACATCATCGGTCGAGACTTTCGCGAAGTACTTGCCTGAGACGAGGGCAAGCACCTCGTTGAGCGTGGGCAGCAAACCCCGGTTGGTCGAGTGCGCGATAAAACGGCACCGCACGCCGTGTTCATCAATCCACGCGCGGATGATCTGCTGCGAGCGATCGCTAGAGCCGTCATCCACGATAATCAGTTCGAAATCCTGGAAGGTCTGGGCGCGAATGCTCTCCAGGCACTCCCGTACGAAGCGTTCATGGTTGAAGCAAATCGCGATGACGGTCAGCAGACGCATGGTCACGGCCCAACAGTCAGATTGCGATAGCCTCGGATTCCGCGCTTGATGACCCGCGCTGGATTTCCCGCCACCAGGCAGTGATCGGGCACGGATCGCGTAACGACCGACCCGGCGGCAATCACCGAATTTGACCCGATTGTCATGTCAGGCAAGACGACAACCCCCGCCCCAACCACGACACCACGGCCAACCTTTACCAGGCCAGCCAGCGTCACGCCTGGGCCAATCGAGCACCAGTCGGACAGCGTGCTGTGGTGACCGATGCTTGATGCGCGATTGATAATGACCTGCTCACCGATCGTTACCGCTGCGGCGAGGACGCAGCCCGCGTTGATGTAGCTCCCTTCACCGACGGTGCACGAACGCGCCATGACAGCGGTAGGGTCGATGATCCTCCCTGAGGTCTGCAGGCCTGCGAGGCTTGCCGCGTCAAGCGCGGACCGTCGATGGCCTGGTGTGAAGATTGGAATCAGGCAGGGCATCGAACGCTCGACATCGGTGAGCTCATCGACCCCGAGAACCCTGAGGGACTCAGACATGAAGGTCGGGCCAGGGACATTACGCACGCCGACGAGCGAACGGATCCCAAGACGCCAGCAACTCTCCTCGACATCGACCGTAAGGGGGGAGCCAACACCAAACAGAATCAAAGAGTTCTCCATGGTCTGTCATGCTGCGTATTCGAATCAATCGAAATGGCAAACCTGAGACAAGCGGTCTCGCCTGCGCGTCAAGCAACAGCAGCGAGGCTCGATCCTGTACCGAGACGCAATCCCTGGCCGTGTGCTACCGCACATGGCGATGCGATCAGGCATCCGTCATGCGATCTACGGACCTGAGCCTGTGCATGTGCATGTGGGAGAAATGCGTCACAACTCATCTCGTGCCCCTGCCCCATGCTCCGACGGGTGCTTTTAATTGATGGCGGCGGCGATGGTTGAAGCCGAAGAGATCCTTGAAAAACGATTCGGATTCCCTCCCACGCAGGCGGCCCATACATTGTTGGCGTCAGAGTGCCTGTTTGGACGGACTCAGGGCAGCCGTATGGCGCTCCCGATCAGTGACACCTGGCTTGTCAAACTGGCCCAGTATGTCGACCAGCGAGGCGGACTGATAGTCGCGCAGATAGAGCGCGAGCTGCCCTTTGCAGCGCAGCGATTTTTCATGATCGACGCGGTCCCGGTCGATGCGATTCGCGGCAAGCATGCTCACGCGCATCTGGAAGAATTCC
Organism: Burkholderiaceae bacterium; assembly: GCA_044360485.1. Lineage (GTDB taxonomy): Bacteria > Pseudomonadota > Gammaproteobacteria > Burkholderiales > Burkholderiaceae_E > UBA4615. The sequence goes on from JBIKKG010000174.1 coordinate 5,460, forward strand.
TGGTCTGCGCAAGGGGCTCATGCGTTTTGAATTTGGACGATTCAGTCGCCTCGGCAAGCGTCGTACTCGATTCGAACACCGCAGGGCTGTATCTGCCACCTAAGGTCTATCGCACCCTGACAGACTTCTCACCGAATGCCCTGCTCGTCGTCCTCGCGTCTTTGCCCTACGATCCGGACGACTATGTCTACGAACGGCCCGGTAGCCTGGACCATCAGGACTGATGGATCGCGTCCCTTTTCTGGACCTCGCCGCCGGCCACCATGAACTGCGAATCCGTCTCGATACGGTGTGGCAGCAGGTGGCCAATTCGGGACAATTCATCCTGGGCGCCGAGGTCAGCCGCTTCGAATCAAGCTTCGCAGCCTACTGCGGCAGTGAGCACTGCGTCGGCGTAGGCAATGGTCTGGATGCCCTGACGATCGCCCTGCGCGCGCTGGGCATCGGACCTGGGGATGAGGTGATCGTTCCGAGCAACACGTTCATTGCAACCTGGCTCGCAGTCAGTGCCGTGGGCGCGACACCAGTACCCGTTGAACCCTGCCCTCATACTCACTCGATCGATCCGGCCGCGCTGCCGGACTGTCTGAGTGCACGAACGCGAGCGATCATTCCGGTGCACCTGTTCGGCCACCCGGCCGATATGGATGCGATCAGCGCCTTTGCAGAGCGCCATGGGTTGTGGGTCATCGAAGACGCTGCCCAGGCACATGGAGCTCGCTACAAAGGAAGGCGGGCCGGGTCGCTGGGCATCGCAGCCGGTTTCAGCTTCTACCCCGGCAAAAATCTGGGAGCGCTTGGCGATGCAGGGGCCATTGTCACGCGAGATGCCGAACTGGCCTGCCGCGCGAAGATGCTCGGAAACTACGGTTCGACCCGCAAATACGTCCATGACCTGCAGGGGCTCAATTCGAGACTCGACGAACTGCAGGCAGGACTGCTGTCAGCCAAGCTCGAGGTGCTGGATGAATGGAACCAGCGACGGTCGGCCGCAGCGTCCTATTACCTCGATTGTCTCTCGCACATGCAAGTCGAGTGCATTCTTCCACCGGAGGGTGCCCAGAGCGTATGGCATCTGTTTGTGATCCGCTGTCCGTCTCAACGCGACCTTGTCCAGGAACGAATGGGGCACTTTGGAGTAGACACCGCCATTCACTATCCCAAACCGCCACACCTGCAGCATGCCTACGCAGGGCAAGGATTTCGGGCGGGGCAATTCCCGATCGCCGAAGCGGCGGCACAGTCGATGCTGAGCCTTCCGATGTGGCCTCAGATCACCCGCGCGCAGCAGGATCGCGTCGTCGACGCTCTGCAACGGACGCTTACGTCCATCGTGTAGTCAGCCCTGCGTATTCGGATCGTCTCTACGACTGCCTGCTCAAGCGTGGTCGGGGGATCACCCATCAATTGATCGTATTTCCGATCCTTTGTCATTCCTGACCAGCAAGGCCGACGGCGCACGCCTGGTGAGCGAGATGACGTCGCAAGGAGGCGAGGCCGACGACGCGAGTGCCGCCGACATCCAGGAGATGTTCGACATCAATTTGAAAAGCGTGGTGCTGGGTACGCAGCTTGCGTTTCGTGCGATGAAGCAGCGCCCGGCGGGCTCTCCAAGCGCCGCAATCGTCACTCTGTCCTCGGTGGCCGGCCTGATCGGATCACCCAATTCAACGCT
>JBIKKG010000175.1:0-7052 GCA_044360485.1 Burkholderiaceae bacterium
GCTGTTCTGGAGGCGCGCTGCGTTGCGCGGCCGCGCCGTGCGGGGCAGTCGCCTTGCCAATTGCCCCGGTATTCGGCGAAGATTCGCAGGTTTTGAGCCCGCCGACCCCCGGTGGGTTGCCTATAACAACTGACATTTTTTACCCTGAACGGAGATAGACCTCATGAGTGGAGCCACATCCACCGCGGTCACGTTCGCGCTTATTTGCGGCGCGATCGCTGTCCTCTACGGCATTGTGTCCAGCCGATGGATTCTCGGACTAGACGCTGGCAACGCCAAGATGCAAGCCATTGCGTCAGCGATCCAGCAAGGCGCCAAGGCGTACCTGAATCGCCAGTACCGCGCCATCTCCATCGTCGGCGTCATTCTCTTTCTGGTGATCCTCTTCGTGCCCGGTCTGGGCTGGACCACCGCTCTGGGCTTTGCCATCGGCTCGATCCTCTCGGGCCTGGCCGGCTACATTGGCATGAATGTGTCGGTGAAAGCCAACGTGCGCACCGCACAGGCAGCCACCCGCGGCCTCAATGACGCCCTGTCCGTCGCCTTTCGCGGCGGCGCTATCACCGGCATGCTGGTGGTGGGCCTGGGCCTGCTCGGCGTGGCCGGTTTCTTTCGCTGGCTCGTCGGGCCGGCTGGTGTGGACGGCGCAGGCTTGCACGACGCCATCAAGCCGCTGATCGGCCTGGCCTTCGGTTCCTCGCTCATCTCCATCTTCGCGCGTCTGGGCGGCGGCATCTTCACCAAGGGTGCCGACGTGGGCGCCGACCTGGTGGGTAAGGTCGAAGCCGGTATCCCTGAAGATGACCCGCGCAACCCTGCCGTGATCGCCGACAACGTGGGCGACAACGTGGGTGACTGCGCCGGCATGGCTGCAGACCTGTTCGAGACCTACGCGGTCACGCTGATTGCCACCATGCTGCTGGGTGCGCTGATGCTGACCAACGCCCCGATGGCAGCAGCCACCTACCCGCTGGCGTTGGGCGGCTTTGCGATCATCGCGTCGATCGTGGGCTGTGCCTTCGTGAAGGCCCAGCCCGGCCAGAAGATCATGAACGCGCTGTACCGCGGCCTGATCGTGGCGGGTGTGCTCGCACTGATCGCGTTCTACCCGATCACCTCGTGGCTCATTCCTGACAACGTGCTCGATGGCGGCAACTCGGTCATGCGCATCTACGGCGCAGCGGTCGTGGGCCTGGTGCTCACCGCTTTGCTGGTCTGGATCACCGAGTACTACACCGGCACCGAGTACAAGCCGGTGCGCTATGTGGCGGCGGCGTCTGAAACCGGTCACGGCACCAACATCATCGCCGGCCTGGCCGTGTCGATGAAGTCCACCGCCTGGCCGGTGTTGATGGTCTGCCTGGCGATCATCGTCTCGTTCAAGCTGGCCGGCCTGTATGGCATCGCCATTGCCGCCACCTCGATGCTGTCGATGGCCGGCATCATCGTGGCCCTGGACGCCTACGGCCCCATCACCGACAACGCCGGCGGCATTGCCGAGATGGCGGGCATGCCTGAGTCGGTTCGCAACATCACCGATCCGCTCGACGCGGTGGGCAACACCACCAAGGCGGTCACCAAGGGCTACGCCATCGGCTCAGCCGCTCTGGCTGCACTCGTGCTGTTTGCCGACTACACCCACGCGCTCGAGTCGACCGGCAACACGTTCAAGTTCGACCTGTCCGACTACCGCGTGATCGTGGGCCTGTTCATCGGTGGCCTGGTGCCGTTCCTGTTTGGCGCCATGGCGATGGAAGCCGTAGGTCGCGCAGCCGGCTCAGTGGTCGTGGAAGTGCGCCGTCAGTTCCGCGAGATCAAGGGCATCATGGAAGGCACCGCCCAGCCGGAGTACGGCAAGGCGGTCGACATGCTGACCACGGCAGCGATCAAGGAAATGATCGTGCCCTCGCTGCTGCCGGTCATTGTGCCGATCCTGGTCGGTGTGTTCCTCGGTGCCGAAGCGCTGGGTGGCCTGCTGATGGGCACCATCGTCACCGGCCTGTTCGTGGCGATCTCGATGTGTACCGGTGGTGGCGCCTGGGACAACGCCAAGAAGTACATCGAAGAAGGCCACCATGGTGGCAAGGGTAGCGAGGCCCACAAGGCGGCGGTCACCGGTGACACGGTGGGCGACCCCTACAAGGACACGGCTGGCCCGGCCATCAACCCGCTGATCAAGATCATCAATATCGTGGCCCTGCTGCTGGTGCCCGTGATTGCCGGGCCGTCGATCAGCGGCCACAAAGCGGGTCATGGCGCTGCACCGGCTGCGGCCACGACTGCGGCGACTGCCACGGCTGCGGCGCCAGCCGTCACCGCTGCTGCACCGGCCGCCGCAGCAGCGGCCGCGTCCAGTGCCACAGGCAGCGCAGCCGGTGCCCTGGCGCGTCCTGATCGTGCGGTGGTCTACTTCGACAGCAACGCCACCACGGTCCCTGGTGATACGGCCGCCATACTGGCCAAGGTTGCCGAGTGGGCCAAGGGCGGTGCCGACAACAAGCTGCAGATCTCGGGTTTTCATGACTCGACGGGCGGTGCCGAGGCGAATGCTGAACTCGCCAAAAACCGCGCCAAGATGGTCCTGGAGACACTGAAATCGGCGGGCGTGCCGGAAGACCGTCTGCTGCTCCAGAAGCCCATGCTGATGGACGCGGGCAACGAGCGTGATGCCCGTCGCGTCGAAGTCACCGCCCAATAAGCGCAAGGACGACTCTCATGCACTTCAAGGATACGGTCGTCATCATCACCGGCGGCGCCTCAGGGCTGGGCGGGGCCACGGCGGATGCCGTGGTCGCGGCCGGCGGCAAGGTGCTGATTGCCGACGTCAACGAGTCGACTGGCGCCGAGAAGGTCAAGGCGCTGGGTGCCTCGAAGGCCACGTTCGTCAAGTGCGACGTCACCTCCGAGGCCGATGGTCAGGCTGCCGTCGAGGCGGCCCTGGCCATGGGCACGCTGCGCGGGCTGGTGAACTGCGCAGGCATCGGGCGAGCCGCCAAAACCGTCGGCAAGGAAGGGCCAGCCAACCTCGCCGACTTCAGCCGCGTGGTCAGCATCAACCTGATCGGCACCTTCAACATGATCCGTCTGGCTGCTGCCGCCATGGTCAAGGCATCGCCCAACGCAGGCGGTGAGCGCGGTGTGATCGTCAACACGGCATCGGTCGCAGCCTTCGACGGCCAGATTGGCCAGGCCGCCTACTCGGCGTCCAAAGGTGGTGTGGTCGGCATGACGCTGCCGATCGCGCGTGATCTGGCAAGAGACGGCATCCGCGTCATGACCATCGCACCGGGGCTGTTCCTGACCCCGATGCTGCTGGGCCTGCCCAAGGAGGCGCAAGACTCACTCGGCCAGCAGGTGCCCTTTCCGCCCCGCCTGGGCGCCCCTACCGAGTACGCGCAGCTGGTGCAGCAGATCTTCGAGAATCCGATGCTCAATGGCGAGACCATCCGCCTGGATGGCGCCATTCGGATGGCACCGCGCTGATATCGCTGAGCCCGGAGCCGCGCTGCGGCGCGCGCCACCGGCTTCACGCGTCACTCTTGGCCCCTTCAGCCCGCGCGCGATGTTCGCATCGCCCGCGGGTTTTTCATGTGCAGCCGCCGCCCCGATTCAGACGGCGGTGCGCGTTGCCTGGGCTTCGAACCACCGGCCCAGTGCCAGCAGCGCTGCATCCTGGTCGCGCGGACCCACCACCTGCAGACTGCCGGGCAGGGCATCAACCCGTCCATACGGCAGGCTCAAGGTCGGCAGGCCCACGTAGCTGAAGGGCGCGGTCATGCCCAGGACCGCCTCGCGCGTCGTCAGGGTCCCCGACTCCACCTGCACCTCAACCTGACCGCGCAAGGGCGCGCTCACACCAGTCGTTGGCAGCACCAGCGCGTCATAGTCGCGCAGGATCGCATCGAGCTGAGCGCGCAGGCGCTCGCGCTGGGCCATGGCATCGAGGTAATCCGGCAGGCTCACCTGTTGGCCGGCCTGCATCGGCGCCAGCACCCCGGGCGAAAAGCCCTCGCCGCCCGCTGCCAGGGCCGCCCGATGCACATAAGCCGCCTCGGCCCTCACGATCGCCGTGTAGGCCGCCGAGGCATGGAACAGCTCGGGCACCTCGACGTCAATCACATCGGCGTGGGCGCGCAAGTCGGCCAGCAACCGCTCGAACCACGCCCGCATCGCAACGCTCAACCGTCCTGCCAGCCATTTCGCCGGCACCGCCAGCCGCGGGCGACGCGCGACATGCCCGTGGTCGGTGCGCCGCTGCGCCATCACCTCGAAGAGCAAGGCGGCATCGTCAACCGTGCGGGTCAGCGGCCCCGCATGGTCACAGGTCCAGGACAGGTGCAGCGCACCCGCCAGTGGAATGGCGCCAAACGTGGGCTTGAAGCCGACCACGCCACTGAAGGCAGCGGGGATACGCACCGAGCCTCCGGTATCGCTGCCCAGCCCCGCCAGGCCGATCCGACTGGCCACCGCCACGCCCGCACCACTCGACGAGCCACCCGCCTGGCGCGCCGGATCGTAGGGATTCTTCACATCCCCCGTCCAGGCGTTTTCTCCCGTCGCCCCCAGTGCGATCTCGTGCATGTTGGTCTTGGCGAAAATCAGCCCGCCCGCAGCACGCATGCGCGCTACCGCCACCGACTCGGCCAGCCCCAGATCGGGCAGCGGCGCACGCGTCCCAGCGGCCAGCGGCATGCCTTGCACCGCGTACAGGTCCTTGATCGTGATCGGCAACCCGTGCAAAGCCCCAGTCGGTCGGCCCGAGCGCGCGTGCGCATCCAGTGCATCGGCTGCCCGAGCTGCCGCCTCCCAGTCCGCCCAGGCGAGCGCGTTGCGGTCCTGATGTCGCAGCGCGGCGGCGCGGGCCGCCTCCAGCCAGCTGCGGCTGCTGGCGAGTCCCTGCGAGAGGCCACAGGCCAGCTCCCGAAGCGTCGGGATCGGCTGTGTCTCGTCATCGCAGGGGAGCAGCAGCTGCGCCGCATCGGTGGAAGGGGATGCGCCGGAAGGCGCGCCTGAGGGTGGCATGGTGTGGGAAGTCATCCGCGTATAGTAGCGAGTCGATCCGCCTGCCGAGTCGCGATGACCGTAAACCGCCTCTTTGCCCTGCTGCTCGGGGCGCTCCTGATGACCGGCATGTCGGTGGTGAGTGCGCAGCCTGAAGCCGCCAGTGGCTTTCAGCGCAAACCCGAAGTCCGTGGCACGCGCCTGATGGTGGCCACGGCCAATCCCTACGCTTCCCGTGCAGGATTCGTGATCCTGGAGCAAGGGGGCTCGGCGGTGGACGCTGCCATTGCCGCCCAGCTGGTGTTGGGCCTCACCGAACCGCAATCGTCCGGGATCGGCGGCGGTGCCTTCCTGCTGCATTTCGATGCGCGCAAGCGCGCCGTCACCGCCTGGGATGGTCGTGAAACCGCACCCGCTGCGGCCAGCGAAACACTGTTCGCCGGCCCTGATGGCAAGCCGGTCCCCTTCTTCGATGCGGTCGTAGGCGGACGCTCGGTCGGTGTGCCGGGCGTTGTGCGCATGCTCGAGGCGGCCCACGTACAGCATGGCCGCTTGCCCTGGTCGGCGCTTTTCCAACCCGCCATCACGCTGGCGCAAGAAGGCTTTGAAGTGAGCCCTCGGCTCCATCGCCTGCTCGGTTCCGAACGTCACCTGAAACGCGACCCGACCGCCGCACGGTACTTCTACGACGCTGCAGGCCAGCCTTGGCCTGTTGGCCACCTGCTGCGCAATCCGGCCTATGCCGACACCCTCCGACAGATCGCCGAACGCGGCAGCCTCGCGCTGCATACCGGCCCGATCGCTCGCGACATCGTGGCGGCCGTGCGCGAGCACCCGACCAACCCAGGCCTGCTCAACGCACATGATCTGGCCTTCTATCAGCCGATTGCCCGCGACGCGCTGTGCGCCCCCTACAGACGGTATCTCGTGTGTGGCATGCCGCCACCGTCATCAGGTGGGCTGGCGGTGGCGCAGATCCTGGGCATCGTTGAAGCGCGAGGTGGCGCGCGGCTGGCGCAACCCGATGGCACCCCCGATCCGGACGGCGTCCATGTGTTTGCTGAAGCCGGACGCCTGGCCTTTGCCGATCGCAACCAGTTCATCGCCGACCCGGCCTTCGTTGCGCCCCCTAGTGGCCTGCTCGACCCCGACTACCTGCGCCAGCGCGCTGGCCTCATCGGCGAGCGCAGTATGGGACGGGCCGTTGCGGGACGTCCGGATCAGCGTCCCCGAGCCGAGGTGCCGCAGGCTTCACTCGAACAACCCGCCACCTCGCACCTGTCCATCCTCGATGCGCATGGCAACGCCGTGTCCATGACCACCACCATCGAAGACCAGTTTGGCGCCCGGCTGATGGTGCGAGGGTTTCTGCTCAACAATCAGCTCACCGATTTTTCCTTTTCGCCGCAGGAAAACGGTGCTCCGGTGGCCAACCGCGTGCAGCCGGGCAAGCGGCCGCGCAGCTCGATGGCCCCCTCGCTGGTCTTTGAGCAGCCTGCAGACGGCCCACACGCCGGGCGTCGTCGTACCCCCGCTGCGACGTCGCATTCAAGCACTGCAGCGACCGTACCGAACGGGGCGCCGACACAGGCTGCCAGGTCGGCAAGCGCCGAACGACTCGGTCCGCTGGTGATGTCGCTCGGCTCACCGGGCGGCAGCCAGATCATCGGCTATGTCGCACGCACCCTGATCGCCACGTTGGGGGACGGGCTGGCGTTGCAGCAGGCGATCGACATGCCCAACCTGGGCAGCCGCAACGGTCCCACCGAACTGGAGGCCGGTGTTGCTTCCGACACGCTTGCCACCGCGTTGCGCGCCCGCGGGCACGAGGTGCGCAGCATGGACATGACCAGCGGCCTGCAAGGGATCACGCGTCGCTGCACGGCATCCGGTGCATGCATCCTGACCGGCGGCGCGGATCCCCGTCGCGAGGGTCTGGTGATCGCCCGCTGACCGCGAGACACACCCGACCCGACCGCCCTGGCGACCAACCCCACCCCGCGCCCTCACGACCGACCTTCGGAGTCCCCCATGCAAAGACGCCTCCTGCG
>JBIKKG010000176.1:0-7049 GCA_044360485.1 Burkholderiaceae bacterium
ATGGCCAGCGTGGCGTTCAGGTCGGCGGTGGGGACCACGCGCATGTAGGCATGATGCGGATCGCGACCGGTGGCGCTGAAGAAGGATTCCCACAACTTGGGGATGAGATCGAGCGGCAGGAAGTCCATGGCGTTCATGAAGAAGATCCACACGAACGAGGTGAGCGCGAGGGGGGCGATGTAAGTGAGGTCGCCCTTGACAATGGAGCGTGCCTGCTCGTGCACGAATTCAACGACCGATTCAATGGCGCCAACGAAGCGCCCGGGGACGCCCGTGCTGACGGCGCGAGCGGCCTTGTACATCAGGAAGGCCGCCAGCAGTGCCATGGCGATCGACCAGAACACGGTGTCGAGATTGACGATGGAGAAGTCGACGACTTTTTCCTGGGGATGGCCCGAGGAGTTGAAGTGCGTCAGGTGATGCACGATGTACTCGGATGCGGTCGGTGCGTGCGCGGCGTCGGCCATGTGTCGTGCTCGGTAGCGTTCTCTGAATAGATTCGGGGTGGGGCTTGGATCGTTTGTGCCTGGAGCGATTCAACAACAGTGAAACCAACAACGGACCGCCTGCCAATCAGGGCGAACTTCGGTGCCCCACTGCCAGCGCGAACAGCGGTGCCTGCAGTGCGGCGATCAGCCCGATCAGCAACGCCAGCCAGTTGGTTGCCGGGAACGACCGGGCGATTAGCGCAATGAGCGCGATCGTCAGGCCGATCTTGGCAAATTCCCCAAGGAAAAACACCACCGGGTAGGACTCGGCAGGCTTTCCGCGTTGAATCGCCAGACGCAATGCGAACAGGCTGTTCGGGATGATTGCCGCCGCGCCACCCAGCACCAGAAAACCGGCGCTTGACCAGTCAAAGCCGACGCCGGCAGCGAGTGCCAACACCGCGACCGCGGCGACTTGCAGACCGACTGCGATGAACATACGAAAACGTGCAGGCGGTTGCGCGACAAGCAAAACAGCGAGTATACGGAGGGGTGAGCGTGCGGTCAAAACAGCCTGGCTGAAATGATGCATTGCGACAACCCGCGGGTGCGGCCTGGGATCGGTGCATGGGCGCTCTACAAGCGGTTGATGTGCGGCCTGTGTGCGGCCCTTTGCCCTTGCTTTTTCAGGCGCATCATCGAAGAATCGAATCAACCGTCATCTGGAGGGCGAGTCATGCACAGGGATCGGATCGATGACGGGGGCGTGCGCGTTCACCGAATCAGCTGTTCATCGAAGGTGGAAAGCGCAGCGCAGCATGGCGGGATCGGGTCCGTGGCCTGGCGATGCCGTGCACGTTTGTTTGCCCGGCGATGTGCCGTGGCGGTCGCGCTGACTGTGCCACTCGGGGCGGCGTGGGCTCAGGCCGGTGCGGCGCCTGGTGCGTCGGTGCAGCGCCCGGGCCCTGGCGCCGCGCGTTCGACGGCAGGGGATCTGACCCGTTTCAATTCATCGGTGGTGCGCATTGATACCCGGGTGCCCTCGGATGCGGCCTCCGTGCAAAGCCTGGGTGCGGAGCGTGTGGGCACCGGCATCATCCTGGACGACCGGACGGTGCTGACGATCGGTTATGTGGCCCTCGAAGCCGATGCGGTCATGGTGACCACCGCGTCGGGCAAGCGCATCCCGGCTTCGGTGGCCGGCTACGACCATGCCACCGGTTTTGGCGTGATTCGCACGGCGGTGGCCTTGGACGGCAAGGCTATGGCGCTGGGTGATTCCGACCGGGTCGCCGAAAAGCAGCGGCTGCTGACGCTGGGTCACAGCGAGCCCGAGGCCACGGAGATTTACGTGCTGTCGCGCAAGACCTTCAGCGCCGGATGGGAATACCTGATCGAGCGGCCGATCTTCACGTTTCCGCCGGTCAACAACTGGAGCGGCGCGGCCCTGATTGCCGACGATGGTTCGCTGATTGGCGTGGGATCGCTGATGGTGAACGACGCGGCGCAGGGCCGTAACGGCGTGCCTGGGAACCTGTGGGTGCCAGTGAACCTGCTCAAGCCCATATTGGCTGATTTGCTGGCGCGCGGTCGGCGCACCGACGGTGTGCAACCCTGGTTGGGCATGACCACCGAGAATGTGCGTGGCAATCTGATGGTGACGCGCGTGGCGCGCAACGGGCCGGCCGAGAATGCCGGGATCACGGCCGGCGACATCGTGGTGGGTGTCTCGGGTGAGAAGGTGGCCGAGCAGGCCGACTTTTATCGCAAGGTCTGGCGTACGGGCCCCGCCGGTTCAGTGATCCCGCTGCGTGTGATCAAGGGTGGCGATGTGCGCGAGGTGTCAGTCAAGTCGGTCGACCGCAGCGACACGTTGCGCAAAGCGACCGGGATCTGACGCGGCACTGGCGCCAGTCGTCTGGCGTCAGCGGTCAGGCATGGGTGTGCGGGGCGGACCGCGAGCCGCCGAGTCAGTCGGCGAGGCGCTCGTCGGCCAGTCCGAGGGCGGCCCGCAGGCCCTCGAATTGCTCCACCGAGTCGAACCGGATCACCAGACGGCCGCGCCCTTTCGCATTGGCGATCAGCTCAACTGGCGCCTGCAGGTGCTCGGCCATGCGCTCCTGCAGTCGACGCAGATCGGCATCCGCGTGGCCTGACCGTGTGGGTCGCGACCGGGGGGCTTCGGTGCGCTCGGCCAGTTGACGGGCGACGAGTGCTTCGGTGTCGCGCACGGTCAGACGCTTCTCGATGACGCGTTGGGCGGTGAGAATCTGCTCGGCCTTGTCCAGGGGCAGCAGCGCACGCGCGTGGCCCATTTCCAGATCGCCTGCCAGCAGCATGGTCTGCACCGGCGCAGCCAGGTTGAGCAGTCGCAGCAGGTTGCTGGTGGCACTGCGCGACCGGCCGATCGCGTCGGCGGCTTGCTCGTGCGTGAAGTGAAACTCATCCAGTAGCCGGCGGATCGCCTGCGCTTCTTCCAACGGGTTGAGGTCTTCACGTTGGATGTTTTCGATCAGCGCCATCGCCAGCGCATCCTGGTCGCCGACTTCCCTGACCAGGACCGGCACTTCCTGCAGATCAGCGAGGCGAGCCGCTCTGAAACGGCGCTCGCCAGCAATGATCTCGTAGCGCGCCTGGCCGATCGGGCGCACCACGATCGGCTGCATCACGCCATGCTGCCGGATGGAGGCGGCCAGCTCTTGCAGCGAGGTTTCATCCATGCGGGTGCGAGGCTGATACTTGCCAGCCTGCAGTGCGGATAAAGGCAGTGCCGTGGGCAGGCGCGGCGCGCCGTTCTCGGAGGCGGGGCTGGTCTGGCGGTCTTCGCCCAGCAGGGCTTCCAGGCCACGGCCCAGTCCCTTGGGTTTGCGGGTGGTCATCGTGAGAGTCCGGTGAATAAAGGCGGGTGAGCTGGGCGTGACGCGCTCAAAGGTGGGCCAGGCGTTCGATCATTTCGCTGCCGAATTCAACGTAGGCGCGGGCCCCTTTGGAGTCGGGGTCGAAGACCACGCCAGGCAGGCCGTGGCTGGGTGCTTCGGCCAGCCGGATGTTGCGCGGAATGACGGTACGAAACACCTTGTCGCCGAAATGCTGCTCGAGTTGCGCGGACACCTGCTGCGACAGCGTCATGCGCGGGTCATACATCACCCTCAGCAGACCGATCACCTTGAGGTTGGTGTTCAGATTGGCGTGCACTTTTTTGATCGTCGCCACCAGATCCGACAGACCTTCAAGCGCGTAGTACTCGCACTGCATCGGGATGATCACGCCATGGGCGGCGCACAGGCCGTTGAGGGTTAGCAGCGATAGCGCTGGAGGCGCGTCGATCAGGACAAAGTCGTACTCGTCATCGACGGCGGCAATGGCCTCCTTGAGACGCGTTTCGCGCTCATCGAAATCGACCAGTTCAATCTCGGCGCCGGCGAGCTCGCGATTGGCCGGCAAAACGTCGAATCCGCTGGCCTCGGGGCGGACCCGGCTTTCGCGGATGTCGGCCAGACCGATCAGGACCTGATACACCGTCCGGGTGACGGCCCGCTTGTCGACGCCGCTGCCCATGGTGGCATTGCCCTGCGGATCGAGGTCGATGAGGAGCACCCGTTGACCGAGCTTGGCCAATGCTGCGGCCAGGTTCACGCTGGTGGTGGTTTTACCGACGCCACCCTTCTGGTTGGCAATTGCGAAGATCTTGGCCACGGTGCTCGATTCGTCGGTCCGAAAGTTAGAAGAGGCGGTCTGCGGCTGAGAAGGACGGGCCGGTACTCAGGCGCAGTGGCGCGCCCGCGCCGGTTGCATCAACACCAGATGGCGTTGCGCCGCCAGGCCAGGGACTGTGACCGGGGTGATGTCGACCTCCCATCCGGCGGGCAGGGCCGCGCATTCGGTGTCGATACCGGCGCGCTGTCCCTTGAGTGCTGCGACGACGGTGTCAGGTCCGATCAGGCCTTTGCAGACGCTCAGGAATTCGGCCAGCGCAGCGAAGGCGCGGGACACGACCAGGTCGGTTGGGCGGCTGACAGCCTCGGCGCGGCCAGTGAAGATTTCTACGTTTGTAAGTGCTAGCTCCGCCGCAACCTGTTTCTGGAAGGCGGTCTTCTTGCCAACGGGTTCGATGGACAGGACCTGTGCTGCCGGACAGACGATGGCGAACAGCAGGCCAGGCAGTCCGGCTCCTGACCCGACATCGGCGATGCGGGCATGATCCAGATCGAGTGCAGCGCGCAGGGGGCGCACCACTGCGAGCGAGTCCAGTACATGCTGGATGAGCATGGCGTGAGGATCGCGGACGGCTGTCAAGTTGTAGACCGCATTCCACTTGGCAAGCAGCTGCAGATAGGTCAGCAGGCGCTCCACGGTGTCGTCGGGCAGGGGCAGATCGAGCGTGTTGAGCCCGCTGCGCAGGTCGCCTTCAAGGTCCGGAGAGCGTGGAGATCGCCCGGAGGCGCTGGTGCGCGGCTCAGGCTGCATCCTGTGCCGTTCCATAGCGCAAACGCTTGAGGTGTACGAGCAGCAATGAGATGGCCGCCGGGGTGACGCCCTGAATGCGTCCGGCCTGGCCAACCGTGTCGGGTCGATGCTGTGCCAGGCGTTGGCGTACTTCCATGGACAAGCCGCGTACCTGGGCGTAATCCAGATCGTTGGGAATCGGCTGATGGGCCTGGTGGGCCTGGCGTTCGACGTCGGCCTGCTGGCGGGTGATATAGCCCTGATACTTGTGTTGAATGTCGACCTGCTCGGCAACGGCCGGATCCTCAACGCCGCCGCCAAGTGCTTCACTCAGGGCTGCGTAGGGCACATCTGGACGTCGGAGCAGATCGGACAGACTGTATTCGCGGTCGATCGGTGCGCCTAGCAAGGCGGTGGCCCGCGCAGCGTCGAGCACCTTCGGGTTGACCCAGGTGCTGCGTAGACGTTGCGTCTCGGCCTCGATGGCGTCGCGCTTTCGGCAGAACGCAGCCCAGCGGACGTCGTCCACGCAGCCCAGTTCTCGGCCAACCTCGGTCAGACGCAGATCGGCATTGTCTTCCCTCAAGCTCAGCCGATACTCGGCCCGGCTGGTGAACATCCGGTAGGGTTCGGCCACGCCGCGGCTGATCAGATCATCGACCAGCACCCCGATATAGGCCTGGCTGCGTGGCGGGCACCATGCCGGTCGCGACTGCACTTGTAAGGCGGCGTTCAGGCCCGCAAGCAGTCCTTGGGCCGCGGCTTCTTCGTAACCGGTCGTGCCGTTGATCTGTCCGGCGAAAAACAGACCACCGATGGCGCGCGTCTCGAGCGAGGCGTGCAGCGCTTGTGGGTCGAAGTAGTCGTATTCAATGGCATAGCCCGGGCGCAGGATATGCGCCTGTTCCAGGCCGACCATGGACCGCACCATCTCCACCTGGACGTCGAACGGCAGGCTGGTGGAGACCCCGTTGGGGTAGACCTCGTGCGTGGTCAGTCCTTCGGGCTCCAGAAAGATCTGGTGCGACGCCTTGTGCGCGAACCGGTGAATCTTGTCTTCGATCGAGGGACAGTAGCGCGGGCCGACGCCTTCGATCACGCCGGTGTACATCGGCGAGCGGTCCAACCCGGCCCGGATGATGTCGTGGGTGCGGGCATTGGTGTGGGTGACCCAGCACGGCAGCTGTCGAGGATGCTGCGAGGCGTGTCCCAGAAAGGAAAACACCGGGATGGGATCGCTGTCGCCCGGCTGCACTTCCAGCCGCGCGAAGTCGATCGACCGGCCATCAATGCGCGGTGGAGTCCCTGTTTTCAGGCGGCCTTGGGGCAGCTTCAGTTCCTTCAGCCGTGCGGCGAGCGAGATCGACGGCGGATCGCCCGCGCGACCGGCTGAGTAGTGATTCAGACCCACATGGATCAGGCCGTTGAGAAAGGTGCCTGCGGTGAGGACGACGGCGCGGGCCTGAAAACGCAGCCCGATTTGAGTCACGGCGCCGGTGACCCGGTCGCCTTCGATGATCAGGTCATCGACGGCTTGTTGAAACAGCCACAGATTGGGTTGGTTCTCCAGGCGTCTGCGGATGGCACCTCGGTAGAGCACGCGATCGGCCTGGGCGCGGGTGGCGCGCACTGCCGGACCTTTGCTGGAGTTGAGGATGCGAAATTGGATGCCCGCTTCGTCCGTGGCCTCGGCCATGGCGCCACCCATCGCATCCACTTCCTTGACCAAATGGCCTTTGCCAATCCCGCCGATCGACGGGTTGCACGACATCTGGCCGAGTGTCTCGATCTGATGGGTGAGCAGGAGGGTGCGCACGCCCATCCGCGCGGCAGCGAGCGCTGCCTCCGTGCCGGCATGCCCACCGCCCACGACGATCACATCGAATGTCTCTGGAAACTGCATGGCTGATGGTGAATGCGAGCGGTGTCGCATCGATGAGGCGGGAGGCGAATTATAGGCGCCGAATTGGGATAGGGGTCGAAAGCCGGCCGTACGCGTGTTTCACGTGAAACAGGTCAGCGGGTGTTGGGGTGAGCTCTTCGGGGGTTGGGTCGCAGACGGCTGATGCGGAAACGGCTTGGCGAGGAACGGGCCAGTGCTGATTCCCTGGTCTGCTCAGGTTGCCCGACCTTCGTCCTGCGACCGTCTTCGGCGTGGTGTGCTGGAGATCGATG
>JBIKKG010000178.1:0-7027 GCA_044360485.1 Burkholderiaceae bacterium
CGCCGCCGCCGCAGATAACCCGGCTCCGCCCCCGCCCAGTGCCGCCCCGATGAAGCGCCCAAGGACCTGCGACATGACCAGGCCCACGACGAACGACATCAGGATGAGCGGCAGCACGCTGCCTTCGACTTCAACCGTATTCCCATGCCCCGGCTGCCAGGGCGCAGGCAGCTCTTCGCCACCGATTCGCTTGCCCAGATCGGCCACGGCGGCCTGCAAGCCACCGAAGAAATCGCCGTTGCGAAACTTGGGCGAAATGGACTCAACAATGATGCGCTTGGCTACCGCGTCGGGAATGGCGCCTTCCAGCCCATAGCCGACTTCGATGCGCACCTTGCGGTCGCCTTTTGCCACGACGATGAGCACACCATCGTCGATCGCCGTCGCATTCTTGTTGCCGCTGTCGCGCTGGGCCGCCACCCGCCCGCGCCCGAGCTTCCAGGCTTCGGCCACCCGCATCGAGTAGTCCTCGATCGCTTCAGGCTGGGTGGTCGGCACGATCAGGATCGCCACTTGCGATCCCTTGGTCTGCTCGATTCCGGCCAGTGTGGCCTCGAGTTGCAGCTTTTGCTGTGGCGCGAGCGTGCCGGTCAGATCGGTGACTCGCGCCGTCAGCGCAGGCACCGCCACAAACTGCTGGGACCACGCTGGACAGGCCGCGGCCAGAAAGATGAGCCAAGCAGCCACCCAGCGGAACAACGGGTGGGCCGACCAGGCGCTCGAACGGAGATTCATCCTGTGATCCAGGGCACGGGGGGCAAGGAGTACACCGCCATCAGGCACATTGCGGGCCTGCTGACTGCGTCGAGGGCATCCGATCGCCACGGCGTCGAATGCCTCGCACCCCGTCAGCCTGACGGGTTACTTGGAGCCTGCCGGTGCAGCCGGCGCGCCAAAGTTGACCGTCGGCGCCTTGGAAATTTCACGCTCGTTTTCCACGGCGAACTGCGGCTTGTCCTTGTAGCCAAAGATCATGGCCGTCAGGTTGGCCGGGAACTGGCGCACCATGACGTTGAAATTCTGGATGGATTCGATGTAGCGCTTGCGAGCCACCGTGATGCGATTTTCGGTGCCCTCGAGTTGCGCCTGCAGCTCGCGGAAATTCTGGTCCGACTTGAGCTGAGGATAATTTTCCGACACCACCAGCAGACGCGACAACGCGCTGCCCATGTCCTTCTGGGCAGCCTCGAACTGCTTCAACGACTCAGGGTTCGAGGGATCGACCTTGATCTGACCGACGCGCGATCGGGCCTCGGTCACCTGCGTGAGCACGTCCTTTTCCTGATCTGCATAACCCTTGACGGTGTTGACCAGGTTCGGGATCAGGTCGGAGCGACGTTGGTACTGGTTCAGGACCTCTGCCCACGACGATTTGGTGGCCTCATCGGCCACCTGAATGTTGTTGTACCCGCACCCGGACAAACCGAGCGCAATGGCGACCACCCACAGCATGCGTTTGACTGACACGAGAAAAACTCCCTTGACAAAGAGTGGCCGGCAGGCCGACGGGGCGAACCATACCGCATTCATTCACCCGAAGTTTTGCATCAGTGTGCCGAAATCATGTAGCGCGCGGACCTGTCCGAACCATGCACTTGCGTGTGCTCATGACCCGCTGAAACTGTTCAGGTCCGCACACCTGCACCGGCGCCTGCCGACAACCGATGGGCAAACTGCTTGCGGAACTTCGCCACCTTGGGGCCGACGACCATCATGCAATAGCCCTGAAACGGATTACGGGCGAAATAATTCTGGTGGTAGTCCTCGCCAGGCCAGTACTGGGGCGCAGGCGCCACCTCGGTCACGATCGGGTCGTCCCAGACTCGCTGACGTTCCAGCTCCACAATGAGCGCCTGCGCCGCGGCCGCCTGCTCATCGGAGTGCGTGAAAATCACCGACCGGTATTGCGACCCAATGTCATTGCCCTGCCGATTCAGCGTGGTGGGGTCATGAATGGCGAAGAAGATCTGGAGGATGTCCCGGTAGCTGATGCGCTGCGGGTCGAAGTCGACGCGCACCACTTCGGCGTGGCCGGTTTGCCCGCCGCAGACTTGCTCATAGGTCGGGTTGATCACGGCGCCACCGGCATAACCCGAGTGGACCGCGGTCACACCCTCTACTGCGAGATACACCGCTTCCAGGCACCAGAAGCACCCGCCGCCCAGCGTGGCTGTTTCAATCATGACGCCCTCTCCCTGAAGATCCGTTGCGAAGCGTGCGGCCGATGGTACCAGCCGACCTCAGGTCATTCCGACCTTCACCCACCCCATGGATGGGTCGCCAGCGAGGCCGACACGCGATACACCGCATAGAATGACGGGCTGAGCTGCCGCATGCCAATCGCGCGCCGCCTGACAGACCAGCCTGACCGACCTTCCAGGAACCCTCACATCATGAACGCACCCGACTCCGCTCGCGGTCTCAAAGCCGCCTTCAAGTGGGACGACCCGCTGCTGCTCGACGCCCAACTCACCGACGACGAACGCATGGTGCGCGAAGCCGCCGCCGCCTATTGCCAGGACAAGCTGGCACCGCGTGTGGTGCAGGCTTTCCGCCACGAGCAGACCGACGTCGAGATCTTCCGCGAGATGGGTGCCATCGGCCTGCTGGGCCCCACCATTCCCACGGAATACGGCGGCCCGGGCTTGAACTATGTGAGCTATGGGTTGATTGCACGCGAGGTCGAGCGCGTCGACTCCGGCTATCGCTCGATGATGAGTGTGCAAAGCTCGCTCGTCATGCTGCCGATCTATGAGTTCGGCACCGAAGCGCAGCGCCGCAAATACCTGCCCAAGCTCGCCAGCGGCGAGTGGATTGGCTGCTTCGGGCTGACCGAGCCGAACCACGGCTCCGACCCCGGCAGCATGGAAACCCGCGCCCGTCGCACCGCAGACGGCTGGTCACTCACCGGCGCCAAGATGTGGATTTCCAACAGCCCCATCGCCGATGTGTTCGTCGTCTGGGCCAAGTGCCAGGGCGGCGATTTCGATGGCCGCATCAAGGGCTTCATCCTTGAAAAAGGCATGAAAGGCCTGTCGGCACCGAAGGTCCAGGGCAAGGTGGGCCTGAAGGCCTCGATCACCGGCGAAATCGTGATGGATGATGTCTGCGTGGGCGATGAACAGCTCATGCCGGGTGTCGAGGGCCTCAAAGGACCGTTCACCTGCCTGAACAGCGCGCGCTACGGCATCGCCTGGGGTGCGCTGGGCGCAGCCGAGGACTGCTGGCACCGTTCCCGCCAGTACGTGCTCGACCGCAAGCAGTTCGGTCGCCCCTTGGCCGCGAACCAGCTCATCCAGAAAAAACTCGCCGACATGCAGACCGAAATCACGTTAGGTCTGCAGGGCTGCCTGCGCCTGGGCCGCATGAAGGATGAAGGCAGTGCCTCGGTCGAAATCACCTCGATCATGAAGCGCAATTCGTGCGGCAAGGCGCTCGACATTGCGCGGCTGGCCCGCGACATGATGGGCGGCAACGGCATTTCCGACGAGTTCGGCGTGGCACGCCACCTGGTGAACCTCGAAGTGGTCAACACCTACGAAGGCACGCACGACATTCACGCACTCATCCTGGGCCGCGCACAGACCGGCATCCAGGCCTTCAGCTGATCCACAGGAGACCCATCATGCCTTCATCCAAAGAATTTACCGGACGCCGCGTCCTGGTTGCCGGCGGCAGCCGCGGCATCGGTCGCGCCATGGCCCATGCCTTTGCTGAACAGGGTGCTGCCGTGTCGATCTGCGCGCGTGGCGCCGACACACTCGAATCCACCCGCGCCGAACTGGCCAGCCATGGCGTACCCACGCATGCCATGGCCTGCGACCTGGGTCAGGCCGCACAGATCGAAGCCTGGGTGGCTGCAGCCGCCGCTGCGCTGGGTGGCATTGATGTGCTGGTGAACAACGCCTCGGCCTTCGGTGGCGGCGATACCGAAAAGGGCTGGACCGACAGCCTGGACGTCGATGTGCAGGCGGTGGTGCGTGCCTCGCGTGCGGCCCTGCCCTTTCTCGTCAAAGGCCAGTCGCCCTCGATCATCAACATTTCATCGATCTCGGGTCTGCGTCCTTCCACCCGCACGGCGGCATACGGTGCGGCCAAGGCGGCCGTCATTCATTACACCGGCAGCCAGGCGGCCATGTATGCGCGCCAGGGCGTACGCGTGAATTGCATCGCCCCGGGCTCGATTGAATTCCCGGGCGGCGTCTGGGCTGAGCGCAAGGTCAGCACGCCCGCGCTGTACCAGGGCATCCTCGCTAGCATTCCGTTCGGCCGGCTCGGCACGGCTGAAGAGATCGCGGAAGTTGCCACGTTCCTCGCATCGTCGCGGGCCCGCTGGGTCACGGGTCAGACGATCGCCGTGGACGGCGGCCAGATGCTCGGCGCCTGACAGTGAGTGTTTCCGGCACCGCCCCCGGCCCGGCAGGCGGCGGTCCGGTCAGCCTGGCGCGTGCGCGCCAGGTGGTCGTCGGCCTGATGCCGGTGAATTTTCTCTATGCCATCGACCAGTCGATGGTGCCTGTGGCGCTGCTGAGCATCGGCCAGGAACTGGCTGATCTGCCGCTCATTGCCTGGGTCATGGCGGGCTATCTGGTGGCCGGGACCATCGCCACGCCTATCTACGGCAAATTGTCGGACATTCATGGCCGACGGCGCATGCTGAGCATCGCCATCCTGATTGCTTTCGCAGGCACCCTGGCCTGTTCGCTGGCCGTGTCCATGCCCATGCTGGTGGGCGCACGCGTGGTGCAGGGGCTGGGGAGCGGTGCAGTCTTTGCACTGGCTCAGGCTGCTGTGGCCGACTTCGTCTCGGGCCCTGAACGGGGCCGATTTCAGGCGTATTTCTCGGGGGTCTTTGCCACGTCAGCGCTGGTGGCGCCGCTGCTGGGCGGCTTTCTGACCGAGCACTTGTCGTGGCGCGCCATCTTCGTGCTGAATCTGCCGATCGCACTGCTGTCGCTGTGGCTGGTGCGCAAGGTGCTCCCGGAGCGTGCTGCACGCGCCGCGAGCGATGCCCGCATCGACTGGCTGGGCGCGGCCCTGCTGGCTGCAGGCCTGGCCACGGTACTGATTGCACTGACGCGGGTGGGCCAGGGCGCTGGCTGGCTGGGCACCTCCACACTGGTGTTGCTGGCGATCGGCTCGGTGCTGCTGGCCCTGTGGGGATGGCGCGAATCCGATGCGCCCCAGCCCATCGTGCCGCTCACGCTCTTTCGCAACCGGGTGGTGCTGAGCTGCTGTCTCATCACGGCCTTCAACTTTTTTGTGCTGATTGGCACCACCGTCCTGCTGCCGCTGTTCATGCAGACCGTGGGGGCAGCACGGCCCGATGAAGTGGCAGTGCGACTGATCGCGCTGACGCTGGCCGTGCCCGCTGGCGCCTTTACGGCGGGACGCGTCATGATGCGCACGCGCCATCTGGGCAGGCTCACCGCCCTTGGATGTGCACTCTCGGGGCTGGCCCTGATCGCCCTGGCCTGGGCCATGCCCAAGGCCGGGCTGGGACTCGCGGCCCTCATGATCCCGCTGGGCGTGGGACTTGGCCTGACGCTGCCGGTGGTGATGGTGGTGGCGCAGATGGAGGTTGGCCCGGCCATGACCGGTGTGGTCACCGCCACGGTGTCTTTTTTCCGCTCGCTGGGCGGCGTGGTCGGCATTGCGGTCCTGACCTCGGTCGTACTTGCCGCAGCCAAGGGCGGCGCCATCACGGCAGCAGACCCCGCGGCCCTGCGTGAAGCTTTCGGGTTCGCCTTTGCCATGGCGGGCTGCGTGTCCTTGCTGGGCGCCGCCTTGGCGATCCGGCTGCCCTCGTTGATGCCTAAGGAACGCTGAGGGCGTGGTCCGGCTCCAACGCAGGCTGCTGCGGGCCTCACCCAACCGTTATTCAGTCGATCGTGGCGGCACCAGGCGCGACTTGCGGCGCACGATCGTGACGGTAGGGGGCGGTGCCACATTCCTGAGCGGTGGCGATACCGGCAACTCAACATCCGGGTCGGTGCGCGGCATGTCGGCGGGGTCCCAGGCGCGTCGCTCATAGGACGACGCCCGATCCGTACGTGCTGGCGCCCCCCCTTCGGCACGTCGCGGTGCGCCGACACCTGGCCGGCGCGCATGCTGTGCGGTGGCCTGCTCGATGGTGCTGATCGCGTGGGTATAGATGACCATGGCGCCTTGCTGCGTCTCGAGCAAGAGAGTGTGGACATCGAAGGATCGGATACGGCCACTGAAACGCGTGCCACTGAGCAGATAGACATGCACCGGCGAGCGCTCACGCCGATAGCGATTGAGCTGAAGAAATTGGCGACTTTTCGGATCGGCCGGAATTTTCACGAGTCGGTCTCAGAACACGGTGCAGGACGACCCAGGCCTACTTGGGCCGGGATCAGACGGCATTGTAGACGCCTGCGCCGGCCGGCAGAACCCCAACGGGTTCCGCATCAGACCAGGGCGGTGTCGGGACCTCGTGCTCGTTGTTCGACGTCAATTTCCGGCTGACGCGCAGAACAGGAAAGGCGAACAGTACGACGAGGTGACAAAGAGGCTGCAGGTGGACTCGTCCAGGAAGTGGCGGGTCGGGTCGCGGAACTGTTCGATGCGTTCGTCAACCAGCGTCTGGTCGTCGGGAACGAACGTGCACATTGACCTGAGCACAGGCGATCCCGTCATCAGGGAATCATGACGCGCCGATCGGATGAGGCATGCGAGACGGCACCCTGCCCGAGTCGCCCAAAGCGTGCGCCCAGGCTGGCTCAATAGGTCTCGCTCAGTACGTCTCGCTCAGTACGTCTCAAAATGCAGCCGGCCTTCGGTCTTGAGCTGTGCATGTAGCGTCGGCCAGTCCAGGCCCTGCGCGCCGGCAATGTCGCGCAACGCCTCCAGCACCCCTGCTTCCATGCTCTTGAGGCCGCAGACATACAGGCAGGTGTTCGGGTCGCGCAGCAGCGCGGCCACATCGGCCGCCCGCTCACGCATGGCGTCTTGCACATAACGCCTGGGCTCGCCCGGAGTGCGTGAATAGGCAAACTCGATG
>JBIKKG010000179.1:0-7022 GCA_044360485.1 Burkholderiaceae bacterium
TGCTTGAGCTTCATCAGCTCGGCCAGCATCAGCGCCCGCGGCACGACCGGCACGCGCGCAGCCCGCGCGGCCATCACCTCCGGATTGTCGCCACGCACGGCAGACGAGGTGACCACGCAATCGACGCCGCTCACGTGGGCCGCATCGTGACCGATGTGAACACGGGCGCCCAGGCCGGCCAGCCGGCGGGTCGTGGCGCTTTCAGCCATATCCGAGCCGCTGATGGCGTAACCCAGATTCAACAGCACCTCGGCAATGCCGCTCATTCCCGAGCCACCAATGCCGATGAAATGGATGTGCTTGACCTTGTGTTTCATGGAGCCTTTCCCGGGCCCGCCAGGGCTTCGCAAACATCCGCGACGTGGGCAGCCGCATCAGGGCGCGCGAGTGCGCGTGCACGCAGTGCCATCGCCACCAGCTTGGCGCGATCGAGCCCCTGAAGCAGGCTCGCCAATCCTTCGGCGGTGAGTTCGGATTGCGGCACCAGCATCGCCGCCTGACGCTGCGCCAGAAAGCGCGCATTGACCGTCTGATGGTCATCGACCGCAAAGGGATACGGAATCATGAGGCTCGCCACACCAGCGGCCGCCACCTCGGCCACGGTCATGGCACCCGCGCGGCAAATCACCAGATCGGCCTGGGCATAGGCATCGGCCATGTCATCGATGAACCCCACTGTGCTGGCCTGCACACCTGCGTCCTGGTAGGCCCGCTGCAAATCATCCAGATGCTTGCGTCCGCTCTGATGAATCACGATCGGCCGCTCGGCGGGCGCCATGCGCGCCAGGGCCTGCGGCACCACCGTATTGAGGGCTTGCGCACCCAGACTGCCGCCTACGACCAGCAGGCGCAGCGGGCCTTGCCGGCCGGCATACCGAATGCCGGGATCGGGTATCGCGCTGACATCGTCACGCACCGGATTACCGCACCACTGGCCGCCTGCGAGGGCGTCCGGAAACGCCACCATGACACGCTGGGCCAGACGCGCGAGCACGCGATTGGTCAACCCGGCCACGGAGTTCTGTTCGTGCACCACCAGCGGCGTGCGGGTCAGGGCAGCGACCAGCCCACCAGGGAAAGCGACATATCCACCCATACCCAGCACCACCGCCGGCCGCACCCGCCGCAACGCCGAGAGGCTCTGCCAGCAGGCACGCAGCAGCGTCAGCGGCATCGTGAGGCGCGTCATCCATCCTTTGCCGCGCAGCCCGCGGATCTGCACGAACTGCATCGGAATGCCATGTCGCGGCACAAGGGTGGCCTCCATCCCGTCAGGATTGCCGAGCCACACCACGTTCCAGTCGCGGGCCTTCATCGCATCCGCCACCGCGAGCCCAGGAAAAACATGCCCGCCGGTACCACCAGCCATGATGAGCAGGGTGCGCGTCATCGCGACCTCCGCAGACGCAGGGTGCGGGCATGTTTTTGGCGCAGCGCGCGGGTCATACATGACCCCGCATCATGCGGCGGTTCTCAAAGTCGATACGCAAGACGATCGCCAGCGCCACGCAGTTGACCAGGATCCCCGAGCCGCCGTAGCTCATGAGTGGCAGCGTCAGGCCTTTCGTGGGCAGCAGTCCCAGATTCACGCCCATGTTGATGAACGCCTGGACGCCGAGCCAAAGCCCCACGCCCTGTGCAGCCAGCCCCGCAAAAAACCGCTCCAGAGCCACCGATTGCCGACCGATCTCGACACAGCGGCGCACGATCCAGAAAAACAGGACCAGCACGGTCAACACCCCTACCAAACCAAGCTCCTCACCAATGACCGCCAGCAGAAAGTCGGTATGCGCCTCGGGCAGGTAGTGCCACTTCTCGACGCTGCCACCCAGGCCCACGCCAAACCATTCGCCGCGCCCGAACGCGATCAGCGAATGCGACAACTGATAGCCCTTGCCGAGTGCATTTTTTTCATCAAACGGATCAAGGTACGCAAACATGCGCGCCCGTCGCCAGGGCGAGAACCAGATCACAGCGGCCAGGAGCGCCGGCAACACCAGCGCCAGGCCCGCGAACAATCGCGCACTCACGCCACCCAGAAAAAGCAGACCCATCGCGACCACTGCAATCACGACGAAAGCGCCTAGATCCGGCTCGAGCAGCAACAGCAATCCGATCAGCGCCATGGCCAGCGCCATGGGCAGGAAGCCCTTGGTGAACTGATGCATCCATTCCTGCTTGCGTACCGCGTAGTCGGCGGCGTACAGAATCACGAAGAGCTTCATGAGCTCTGACGGCTGCAGGGTGATCACCCCGAAGGAGATCCAGCGACGGGCACCCAGGACCACCTTGCCGATTCCCGGGATCAGCACCAGTGTCAACAGCGCCAATCCAACCAGAAAGAGCGTGGGCGCGAGTCGCTGCCAGCGTTGCACAGGAATGGCAAACGCAAACAGTGCGCAACCCATGCCGACCGTGAGCGCAAACGCATGCCGCATCAGGTGATGTGTGCTGCGCAGCGACGCAAAGCGGGCGGAGTCGGGCAGTGCGATGGACGCGGAATAGACCATCACCATGCCAAAGAGCATGAGGGCGACACTGGCCCAGATCAGGGCCAAGTCATATTCGCGCACAGCCTCGGGCGCCACCGAACGCAAGGGGCTGCGGGTGGACGCAGTCTTGCCGAACCCGGGTAGGCGCAATGTCAGCATGGTTGCCCTCTGTCGGCTGCCAGACCACGTACCGCATCGACGAACACTTCAGCGCGATGTACGTAGTTGCGGAACATGTCGAGACTCGCGCAAGCCGGTGACAGCAGGACAACCTGCCCGGGGCGCGCCAGCTCGGCCGCCCGCCGCACGGCGGCAGGCAGGTCAGCGCAGTCCTCGATCGGGACGGCAATCCCCTGTAGCGCAGCTCGCAGCGCCGGGGCATCACGACCTATCAGCAGCACCGCCACCGCATGCCCGGCCACCGCCGGCGCCAGTACGGAAAAGTCCTGGCCCTTGCCATCACCCCCGGCGATCAGCACCACTGGCTTACCCAAACCCAGCAGCGCTGCAACGGTGGCCCCCACATTGGTGCCCTTGCTGTCGTCGAAATACTCGACGTCATCGATCACCGCGATACGCTCACAGCGATGCGGTTCGCCTGCATAGGTCCGCAGACCATGAAGCATCGCGGCCATGGGCACATCGATGGCCCGGGCGAGTGCCAAGGCCGCCAGGGCATTGGCCTGATTGTGCGCACCGCGAATCAGGAGCGCGTCGGCAGGCATGAGCTTGCGTACGCGCACGGCAGGGGCTTCCTTGCGCCGTCGCCCGGTGGGCTCATCGTCGGTCACTGCTTCGGCCAGCCAGCTCAACCCACCGTCCTGCACGACGCCATAGCCCGGCGCCTCGGTCGGTGCGTCCGGACCGAAGGTCACCACGGTGCGCACAGGCGCAGCCGGCAACTGCGTGCTGGCGCGCTTGGTCGCGCGTGTGGTCACGGGCGGCGCAGAGGGTACTTCGGGTCGCACCGAAGCGCCGGGCAAGGTCAGCGGATCAGCGCGATTGGCCACGCACAGGGTTGTGGGACCATAGATACGCTGCTTGGCCTGCAGGTAATCGTCCAGGGTGCCATGCCAGTCCAGATGATCCTGGGTGACGTTGAGCACAGTGGCGCAATCGGGCGAGAAACTCTCGGCGAGCGCCAACTGGTAGCTGGCCAGTTCAAGCACCCAGACCTGCGGCAGCCGCTCCGACTCGATCGCCAGTCGCAGTACTTCGAGCGCAGCCGGACTGATATTGCCCGCTACGGCCACACTCAAACCAGCCTGCTGGCACAAATGGCCGAGCAGGCGGGTGGTCGTGGTCTTGCCGTTGGTACCGGTGATGGCCGCCACGCGGGTGTGGTAGCCGGCCGCACGCAAGCGGGAGAGCTCACGAGCGAAAAATTCCATTTCACCCCACACCGGAAGACCTGCCTGCACGGCTGCGGCATACAGCGGCACTGCGTCGCCCAGGCGCGGCGATAACCCCTGACTCCAGCCCACCAGATCCATGCCCTGCACCAGTGCCGGGTCCAGCGACCCGCCGACGAATCGCACATCGGGACAGACGCTGTGCAAGGCCGCCAGCTGTGGCGGCGCGGTCCGGCTATCGACCACCGTAACCTGCGCGCCTGCGTAGACCGCCCAGCGGACCATGGCCAGACCGGACTCGCCCAAGCCGACGACCAGGATCCGGCGGCCTGTCAATTCAGGGCGCGTCACCAGACTCGCCGCCTGGACAGCGCTGGATTGAGGGGGTGGAAATTCGTACATCGCGGCCTGTGTCAGCGCAGCTTGAGCGTTGAAAGGCCAAAGAGCACCAGCATCATCGTGACGATCCAGAACCGCACGACGACCTGCGACTCCTTCACACCGCCCACCTCGAAATGATGATGCAAGGGGGCCATGCGAAAGATGCGGCGCCCTGTTCCATAGCGGCGTTTGGTGTACTTGAAGTAGCCGACTTGAAGCATCACCGACAGGGTTTCGGCGACAAACACGCCCCCCATGATGAACAGCACGATCTCCTGGCGCACGATCACCGCCACGGTGCCCAGCGCACCGCCCAGAGCCAGCGCGCCGACATCACCCATGAACACCTGCGCCGGATAAGCGTTGAACCACAGGAAGGCGAGACCGGCGCCGGCGATGGCCCCGCAAAAAACAGTCATCTCGCCCGCTCCCGGCACATAGGGAATCAGCAGGTACTTGGCAAACACGGCATTGCCCGTGACATAAGCGAAGATGCCGAGCGCCGATCCCACCAGCACCGACGGCATGATGGCCAGCCCGTCGGCGCCATCGGTGAGATTCACGGCATTGCTGGTACCCACAATCACGAAATAGGTGAGCACCATGAACCCCAGCGCACCCAAGGGGTAAGACACGGTTTTGAAGAACGGCACGATGAGGTCAGCGCGCGGCGGCAGGCCCATCTCGAAGCCAGAGCGTATCCAGGTGACGAGCAGTTCCCAGGCTTGCGCATTGGAAGCCGCCGGGACTGCAAAGGTCAGATAGACCGCTGCGGCAACGCCGATGAGCGATTGCCAGAAATACTTGGCGCGTGCAGACAGGCCGGCTGGATTGCGATGGACGACTTTCCGGTAGTCATCAACCCAGCCGATCGCACCGAACCCAAGCGTCACGAGCAGAACGATCCACACGAACCGATTACTCAGATCGGACCACAACAGCGTGGCAAACCCTACCGCTACCAGGATCAGCGCGCCGCCCATGGTGGGTGTGCCCGATTTGCTGAGGTGTGTCTGCGGACCATCCGTGCGCACCGCCTGACCGATTTTCATGGAGGTCAGACGTCGGATCAGCCCTGGCCCAGCGAGCAATCCGATGCCCAACGCCGTGAGCGTCGCCAGGACAGCCCGCAGCGTGATGTAGTTGAACACCGAGAAGAAGCGAATGTCGCGAGACAGCCACTGCGCCAGTTCGAGCAGCATCAGTGATGCCCTCCGACGTCGGCGCCCGTTGCGGCGAGCTGATGCACGACCCGCTCCATGCGCATCGAGCGAGACCCCTTCACCAGGACCGTGGCGGTGGGCGAGGCCAGCGCCACCGCACGCTCAGCCGCCTGCTCAACCGTCTCGAAAAATTCGCCATGTACTCCAAAGGCAGCCGCCGTACCGCGAGAAGCCTCTCCGCAAGCCAGCAGATGCTCCAGGCCGCGCTCGCGGGCATACGCACCCACTTCCGCATGGAACTGAGGCCCCTGGTCACCGACCTCGGCCATGTCTCCAAGCACCAAAATACGTGGCGCGCGACAGACAGCCAGCACATCGATGGCTGCGCGCACAGAGTCGGGATTGGCGTTGTAGCTGTCGTCAATCAGGGCGGCGCCGTTGACGGCCTGCAAGCGCCGCAACCGGCCTGCAGCGGGACGAAACGCTGCCAGACCACGGGCAATGACTTCACCCGGAACCCCGATGGCATGGCAACACGCCGCTGCTGCAAGCGCATTGCGCACATTGTGCTGGCCGTCTATCGCCAGTCTCACCCGAATGCGTTCGCCGGGCAGCACTACCTCGAAGTCTGCGGGCTGGGCATCAGGGCTGGCGTGCACACTGCATTGGGCGTTCATCCCGAACACGATGCAGCGCCGCGGGTCCGACAGAGATTGCCAGATCGGGGTGTGGACGTCATCGCCCGGAAACACCGCCGTACCGTCTGCAGGGAGCGCGGCCAGCGCGGCCCCGTTCTCGCGGGCGGTCGCCTCCACCGTGTGCAAAAACTCCTGATGCTCGCGCTGCGCGTTATTGACCAGCGACACGCAGGGCTTGGCGATATGCGCCAGCCAGGCGATTTCGCCAGGCTGATTCATGCCCAGCTCGATGACCGCGCTGCGGTGCGTATCGCGCAATTCAAACACCGTCTGGGGCACGCCGATGTCGTTGTTGAGATTGCCACGCGTAGCCAGCCGCTGCGCCAGCCCATGGTGCTCGGCCAGGATGGCAGCAATCATTTCCTTCACCGTCGTCTTGCCGTTGCTGCCGGTCACGGCGATCACCGGCAGCGAAAATTGCCGCCGCCAGCCTGCGGCGATTTCGCCGAGCGCGCGGCGGGTGTCGGTCACCCACAACGCAGGGGCGCGACACGCCTCGGTCCAGCGATCCACCAGCAGTGCCGCCGCGCCGCTTGCCACAGCCTGGCCGATGAATGCATGGGCATCGAATCGCTCGCCGCGCAGGGCCACAAACAGTTGACCGGGGCCAACCGAACGTGTGTCGGTGCTGACGCCGATCAGGGGCGTGGCTGCATCGCTTGCATCCGCCGTGAGCAGTCGGCCACTGCTGAGCCATCCGAAGGCCTCGCGCAAATCAAACATGGCGAGCCTCCTTGCGCACGGCGCGACGGGTCAGTGCCTGTGCAGCATGGTCACGATCATCGAAGGGAAGCCGGAGCCCGGCGACTTCCTGATACGTCTCGTGGCCCTTGCCTGCAATCAGCACGACGTCCTGGTCTGCGGCTTCAGCGAGTACGGCTGCGATGGCGCGGGCGCGATCAGCATCGCGCAGCCGGGGAGCGACAGACATGCCGC
>JBIKKG010000180.1:0-7021 GCA_044360485.1 Burkholderiaceae bacterium
CCCCGACACGGTGAAACGCTCGCCTTCGTTCACGCTGATGGTGATGTACACCCGCTGGCGGTCCGGGTCGATCGACACCTGGGTGGCCGTGACCGCAAATTCCAGATAACCACGATTCAGGTAGAACGAACGCAGACGCTCGAGGTCACCCGCCAGTTTTTCTCGGGCGTACTGATCGGACTTGGTATACCAGGACAACCAGGTGGGCGTGCTGAGGGAGAGTTCGTCGAGCAGCTGCTTTTCGGTGAACGCGGTGTTGCCGATGAAGCGGATCTCGGTGATCTTGGCGACATCGCCTTCCTCGATGGACAGCGCCACGTTCACCCGATTGCGTTCAACCGGCGTGACGGTCGCGGTGACTTTGGCAGCGTACAGACCGCGCGCCAGGTACTGGCGCTTGATCTCCTGCTCGGCGCGATCCAGCAGTGAACGATCGAAAATGCGCGACTCTGCCATGCCCAGACCCGAGAGCGCCTTGAGCATGTTCTCGGAGGTGATGTCTTTCGCACCACTCACCTCGACCGAAGCAATGGTGGGGCGCTCCTGGAGATAGACCACCAGTACGTCGCCTTCGACTTCCAGGCGCACATCATTGAACAGGCTCGTGGCGTAGAGCGCCCGCACTGCCTGCGAGGCACGATCATCGTTGAGTTGGTCACCGACCCGCACAGGCAGGTAGCCGAACACCGTTCCGGGCTCGACCCGCTGGATGCCGACCAGACGGATGTCGCGCACAGTGAAGGGATCGATCGCCCACGCAGCATGGCTCAGCATGCTCGCGACGAGCGCGAACACGGATTTCGCAAACGGACGCATGAATCTCCTGAAGCAGCCCGACAGGCCCGAGGCAGCTGACGATCAGCCGCCCAACAGGCGGCTCAGGTCGTTGAACAAGGCCACCACCATCAGACCAACAACGGCGACGAGCCCAACGCGCTGACTGAGTTGCATGAACCGTTCCGACAACGGACGGCCCTTGATCGCCTCGAGTCCGTAATATACCAAATGGCCTCCATCGAGGACCGGTACGGGAAGCAGATTGAGCACACCAAGGCTCACACTGATCAGCGCGAGAAAAGCGATGTAAGCCACCGCGCCGATCTTTGCAGACTGCCCCGCAAAATCGGCGATCGCCACCGGCCCGCTGAGGTTGCGCCAGGAGAGATCGCCGGTGAGCATCTTGCCCAGCATGCGCAGCGAGAACCAGGACATGTCCCAGGTCTGCTTGGCACCGTGCACCAAGGCCGACAGCAGGCCGTGCTCAATGCGCACCATCTCGACCTTGCTTTGCAGCGCGGCCCCAATGCGCCCGATGGTCTTGCCCTGATCTTCGGGCCGCTCGGAAACCTGAGCCTGGGGTACCACCACAATGCGCTGCTCCAGCACGCCCCGACGCGTATCCAGCACGATGTCGCGCCCCGCGCCCTCGCGCAGCACCGAAATCAATTCAGAGGCGCGCAACACCGGCCGCCCATCAACCGCCAACACCTCGTCGCCTGCCAACAGACCGGCACGCGCTGCACTGCCATCAGGCAGCACGGAGCCGACGACGACGCTGCCACCGGCCAGATCAAGACCAAGCATTCGCACGAAATCCTTTTCGATTTCGCCCGTAGACAGACCCGAGGCATCCAGAGGCAGGCTCACAGGACTGCCGGCACGCTCGACGGTCAGTGACGCCGCCCGCCGCTCGACGATGGCGTCGATCAGTCGCAACCGCAACTCGGTGAATGAGCGAATATCGCGCCCATCAATTGCGATGACCCGATCGCCCGCCTGAATGCCAGCCGCCGCAGCCGGCGTGCCCGAGGCAGGCGCAGCCAGTCGCGCAGCGGGCTCTTCGGTGCCGTACATGCCCAGCGCGGCATACAGCGCAATGGCCAGCAGGAAGTTGGCCAGCGGCCCAGCGATCACGATGGCCGCACGCTTGGCCAGGCTTTGCCGATTGAAGGCGCGATGCAACTCCGCCGCTGGTACGGGTGAGGCAGGGTCCTCACGCTCATCGAGCATCTTGACGTAGCCACCCAACGGGATGGGGGCAATCGACCACTCGGTGCGATCGGGGCCGACGACGAATTTCAAGAAGGGTTTGCCAAATCCGATCGAAAACCGCAACACCTTCACGCCACACCACTTAGCCACTGAGTAGTGGCCCAGTTCGTGCACAAAAATGAGCAGACCCAGGGCAAAGAGAAACGCCAACAGCGTAGTGATCATGCTGCACACTCCAAGAGACACGCACGCGCACGTTCACGCGCGCGTCGATCAAGACTGAGAACCGCTTCGGTGTCGGTCGGTGCAGACGATGCGCCGAGCGCATCGAGCACCTGTTCATTGACACGGGCAATGTCGGTGAAGCGGATGCGCCGCTCGAGAAACGCGTCGACCGCGATTTCATTGGCAGCATTGAGGACACACGGCGCGGCTGCACCGGCAGACAGGGCTTCGCGCGCCAGTCGCAGGCACGGAAAACGTTCGGGATCGGGGCGCTCGAAGTCGAGGCGCCCGTGTGTGGCCAGATCCAGCATCGACACGCCACTTTCAATGCGCTCAGGCCAACCCAGCGCATGCGCAATGGGTGTGCGCATATCGGGATGACCGAGTTGTGCCAGCAAGGATCCGTCGATGTACTGCACCATCGAATGGATGATGCTCTGCGGATGAATGACGACGTCCAGCCGCTCAGGGGCGATGTCGAACAGGAAATGGGCCTCGATGAGTTCCAGCCCTTTGTTCATCATGGTCGCGGAATCGACTGAGATCTTTCGCCCCATGCTCCAGTTCGGGTGCGCGACCGCCTGCTCGGGGCTGACCTGCTGCATCTGCGCAAGCGGCATGGTGCGAAAGGGGCCGCCCGAGGCGGTCAGCACGATGCGACTGACGCCCTGACGCGAGCCTGCAGCGGGCATGCACTGAAACACCGCATTGTGTTCGCTATCGATTGGCAGTACCCGCGCCTGGCCCACACGCACAGCGTCCAGAAAGACTGGCCCCGCCATGACGATCGCTTCCTTGTTGGCCAGCAGAACGGTCTTGCCGCTGCGCGCAGCCGCAAGGCTCGGCTCAAGCCCGGCCGCCCCGACGATGGCCGCCATGACCAGGTCCACTTGCGAGGCCGCCGCCACCTGCACCGCTGCCTGCGCGCCACTCAGTACTTCAGTGCGCAAGCCGCGTTCGGTCATCATGCGACGCAAGTCAGCCGCTGCATGAGGGTCGGTCAGCACGGCGTATTCGGGCTGAAACTGCAGGCATTGCTCGAGCATGCGCGTGTGACTGCGCTGTGCGACCAAGGCAAAGACCTGATAGCGATCGGGATGGCGCGCCACCACATCGAGGGTGCTCTCTCCGATCGATCCAGTCGATCCCAGGACGGTCAGCCGTTTCATCCGTGGATTATCGCAGGAGTTGCAACAACAACAGGCATGCAGGCATGGTGGGCAACAGGGCATCGACCCGATCGAGCACTCCGCCATGACCAGGCAGCGTTCGCCCGCTGTCTTTCACCCCCGCCACACGCTTGAGCAGTGATTCATAGAGGTCGCCGACAATGCTCAGCCCGGTGAGAAGCAGCAGCGAACACGCAGCGGCGACCCAACCGAGATGGCTGATCAGATGGCTTGAAAACACATGGGTCGCCAGGCTTGGCCACCACAGCGCGACCACAGCGGCCACCATCAGCACCACCGCTGCACCACCGACGGCCCCTTCCCAGGTCTTGCCCGGGCTCACACGGGGCGCAAGCTTATGGCGGCCCAGCGCGCGCCCGAAGAAGTAAGCGCCGATATCCGCCAGCCACACCAGCGCCATCGCCGAGACCAGCATCAGCGGGGACTCGATTCGCAACTCATACAAGGACAACCAGGCCGCGCCCAGTACCAGAGCGCCAATGGCCATCCCTGGACCGGTCCGGTGTACCCGGGCCAGCGAGACCAGCGCTACCGACAACCAGAAGGCAAGACTGCCGGCACACACGATGACCGCGAACGCTGGTGCCGGCACTTGCGCAAGATGTCCACGCCAGACCAGATACAGCGCACCGGTCACCGCCAGTGCCGCCGCAAGCATGAGGCCCTGGCGTGGCGCATGCATCAGGCGGCCCCATTCCAGTGCACCTGCGCACAGCAGCGTCAGCGAGACCACACCCCAAACCCAGGGCGGCGCAAAAAAGATGGCGGGCACGATGACGGCCAGCAGGATCAGCGCGGTGACGATACGTTGGCCGAGCATCGTCGTGGCTGCGCTCAAGCGCCTGGGGCTGGCGCCGACTCAGCAAGCTGCGCGCTGGTGCGACCGAAACGGCGCTCGCGGGTGCGAAACGATCCAAACGCCCGATCGAGCTCCTGAGCACCAAAATCAGGCCAATAGGCCTCGGTGAAGTGCAGCTCGGTGTAGGCCAACTGCCAGAGCAGGAAATTGCTGATGCGCTGCTCACCCCCGGTCCGAATGAACAGGTCGGGTTCTGGTGCATAGCTCATGGCCAAATGAGGCGCCAAATCGGCCTCGGTGATCTGTTCAGGATGCGCCGCCAGCTCGGGGCGCGCACTGAGCATCGCCCGAGTCGCTTGCAGAATGTCCCAGCGCCCGCCGTAGTTGGCGCAAATGGTGAGGGTCAGGCGCGAGTTACCCGCAGTGCGGCTCTCCGACTGCTGGATCAGTTGTTGCAAACGCGGCTCGAAAGCCGTGATGTCACCGACCACCTTCAGACGAATGCCGTTGACACGCAGATGTGCCACCTCGCGCTCAAGCACCATGATGAACAGGCGCATGAGCAAGGAGACTTCTTCGGCAGGCCGCCGCCAGTTCTCTGAACTGAAGGCAAACAGGGTGAGGTACTGCACACCACGTGCGACGCAGGCTTCCACCGTCGCGCGTACCGCGTCGACCCCGCGGGAATGACCGGCAACACGCGGCAAGTGTCGCGCGCTGGCCCAGCGACCATTCCCGTCCATGATGATCGCCACATGCCGGGGCACATCAGCCGTCTGAGGGACGGAGGCGGTCGAGCTGTCGTGGGTCATCAGAAGCGTCGACGTCGCGGAAAAGTCAATGCCATGGGCACAGTGAAGGTCAGACCGTCATGATTTCCTGCTCCTTGGCCTGGAGCAGCTTGTCGATCTCGACCACGAACCGATCGGTGAGCTTCTGGATGTCTTCCTGGGCGCGACGATCATCGTCTTCGGAAATGCCCTTGGCCTTGAGCAGCTCCTTGAACTGACCGTTGGCGTCGCGGCGCAGATTGCGCACAGCCACCTTGGCATCTTCCCCCTCGCTGCGCACGACTTTGGTCAGCTCGCGCCTGCGCTCCTCAGAGAGCGGCGGCATGGGTACACGAATCAGTTCACCGGTCATGCTGGGATTCAGGCCCAGATCGGATTCGCGAATGGCCTTGTCGATCAGCACGGCCATTTTCTTCTCCCAGGGCGACACACCGATGGTGCGTGCATCCACCAGGGTGACGTTGGCCACCTGGCTGATGGGCACCATGCTGCCGTAGTAGTCGACCTGTACATGATCGAGCAGGCCGGCGTGCGCGCGACCGGTGCGCACGCGTGAGAGATTGGTTCTGAGGGCATCGACCGACTTCAGCATCTTCTGCTCTGCGGCCTTGCGAATCTCGGCAACGGTAGTGGTCATGGTGTTGGAACCTCGGGTCAGACATGCACCATGGTGCCCTCGTCTTCACCGAGCAAGACGCGCCTCAGCGCGCCCTGCTTGAAGATCGAAAACACCTTGATCGGCAGCTTCTGGTCACGACACAGGGCGAACGCCGTGGCGTCCATCACCTTCAGGTTGCGACCGATGGCCTCGTCGAAACTAATGGTCTTGTAGCGTGTGGCGGCCGCATCGAGCATGGGATCGGCGGTGTACACACCATCGACCTTGGTGGCCTTGAGCACGACCTGTGCACCGATTTCGGCGCCACGCAAAGCCGCCGCGGTGTCGGTGGTGAAGAAGGGATTGCCAGTGCCCGCCGCGAAAATCACCACCTTGCCCTCTTCGAGGTAGCGCAGCGCCTTGGGGCGGATGTAGGGCTCGACCACCTGCTCGATCTTCAGCGCCGACTGCACCCGCGCGGCCACGCCAGCCACCCGCAGCGCATCCTGAAGGGCCAGCGCATTCATGACGGTGGCCAGCATGCCCATGTAGTCGGCCGTCGCCCGGTCCATGCCGCTGGCACCCAAGGCCACCCCGCGAAAAATATTGCCGCCGCCAATGACGATGGCCAGTTCGGTCCCCAGCGAGACCGCCTCGCGGATCTGCCCGACCATGCCCTGCAGCGTGGCGGCATTGATCCCGTAGGCGTCATCGCCCATCAGGGCTTCGCCGGAGAGCTTGAGCAGAACGCG
Organism: Burkholderiaceae bacterium; assembly: GCA_044360485.1. GTDB lineage: Bacteria > Pseudomonadota > Gammaproteobacteria > Burkholderiales > Burkholderiaceae_E > UBA4615. Next base: position 6,348 of record JBIKKG010000180.1, read on the forward strand.
CTTGTACGGGGTGCTCGCAGCATTCATCGGTGTTGGACTCGCTACTCGAGGGACGGCTGTTCGAAGGACCGTGGTTGCTGACGGGGCGAGTACCCGGCCAGCCACCACGGCTCGGTAGGCAGATTTTGGCCGAAAAAACCCTCCGGCGCAGCGCCCATGACTGCGCCGCGCTGCACAGGCAGGCGGCGCGGGGCGACTGCGTGGCTGCGCCCGGTCAGCGAGCGGCGGCCGCAGCGGCTTGCGCGGCCACCTCTGCAGCGAAGTCGGACTGCTTTTTCTCGATGCCCTCACCCACCACATACAACGTGAACGCATGCACTTTCGCCGCGCGCGCCTTCAGCAGTTGCTCCACCGTTTGCTTGTCGTCCTTGACGAACGGCTGGCCCAGCAGCGTGACCTCTTTCAGGTACTTCTGCACCGTGCCTTCGACCATCTTGGCAATGATGTCGGCAGGCTTGCCGGATTCGGCCGCCTTTTGCGTGGCAATGGAGCGCTCTTTTTCGATCAGATCGTCGGGCACGCCGGACCGGTCGAGGGACACCGGCTTGGAGGCTGCGATCTGCATGGCCAGGTCTTTGCCAAGGGCTTCATCGCCGCCTTCGATATCGACCAGCACGCCGATACGCGAGCCGCCGTGCACGTAACTCAGCACCTTGCCCTGGGCCGCCACGCGC
>JBIKKG010000181.1:0-6973 GCA_044360485.1 Burkholderiaceae bacterium
CACTCCGCTTCCAGTAGGAAGAATGCCTTCACTTTGCGGCGCAGGCTCACCTGCGGTAGCAGGTGAAGGCCACAGCCACAAACGCCCACCCCGCTTCCAGTAGGAAGAATGCCTTCACTTTGCGGCGCAGGCTCACCTGCGGTAGCAGGTGAAGGCCGCAGCCACAAAGTGAAGGCCGCAGCCACAAACGTCCACTCAGCTTCCAGTAGGAAGAATGCCTTCACTTTGCGGCGCAGGCTCACCTGCGGTAGCAGGCGAAGGCCGCAGCCAAAAAGTGAAGGCCGCGGGGCTCAGTTTTCGAGTTTGATGCCGGCCGCCCTCACTACCTTGCCGTTGCGAGCGATCTCGGCATTGAGGAAGGCCTGGGTTTCTTCGAGCGTTCCCCCGCCTGGAACGGTTCCTGTGCTCTCCAGCTTTTGCCGAACTTCCGGCGAAGCCAGGATCTTGTTGATCTCGGTGTTGAGTCGTACGAGGATCTCGCGGGGGGTCCCTCTGGGCGCCAGGACCATCGCCCAGGTGTTCGCCAGGAACGGCACGCCGCCCTCACTCATGGTGGGAATGTCCGGGTAGCCGACCAGCCGCTTTTCACTGGCCATCCCCAGCGTTTTAATCCTGCCTGCCTTGATGTGCGGGTTCATGGTGACCGGCACATCAAAGAGCAGTTGGATCTGTCCGCCGATCAGGTCGGTCAATGCGGGCTGTGTGCCTTTGTAGGGAATGAGTTGCATCTTCAGGCCATGGGTCAGCATGAACTGCTCCATTGCCAGATGTGCCGCCGCGCCGATGCCACTGGAGCCGAAGTTGTACTTGCCTGGATTCGCCTTGACATGCGCCACCAACTCGGCCGAGTTGTTGGCCGGGAAGCTGTTGTTGGCCGTCAGGATGAGCGGTGCCACGCCCGACAGTGCCACCGGCACGATGTCGTTGTTCACGTCGAAGGGCAGTTTGGCGTACAGGGAGGGATTAGCCGAATGCGCCGCAATCACGGTGGTGAGGGTGTAGCCGTCTGGTGCGGACTTGGCCATCAGATCCACACCGATGATGCTGTTTGCACCAGGCTTGTAATCGAAGATCACGGGCTGGCCTAAGGCACGGGACAACGGTTCGCCCACAGCACGGGCCATGTTGTCGGTGTAACCGCCGGGCGTGTAGCCCACGATCATTCGGATCGGCTTGTTGGGCCAGGCGCTTTGCGCACGTGCCGAGCCCGTACCCAGCAGCGCCAACGCCGGTGCGGCCAGGGTGAGCCGCCTGCGCGCAGTCCAAATGCCGGGGTCGGTGTGTCCGGCATGACCGGAGCGGGACGCATTGTCCGACCGCAGGTCGGGACTGCTGGCAGCATGCTCAGATTCCATGGCGGCCAGTGAGCGGCCAACGGTGGGGCGTTTCGACATCGGGGGTCTCCATAACGGTCAAGGGGCGCTGCGCGCACCTCGCGATCTTAGCGTGGCAGGCAGCGCGCGCCATCTGGATGGCCTTGTATCCGACAGATTGTGATGTCCGCGCAAATTCCTGCGACTTGTGACGCTTGTGCCGGAAGGGACGATACAGTCCTGGCATGGAACAGACTCTTCATTTCAAGCGGCCAGTGGGGCGTCCGAAGGGCCGCGCACTGGACGGCGCAGCGCTTGAGCGCGTGGCCGCATTGACCGCAGGCATGATCCTTTCGCGGGATCTGCTGATCGAGGCGTTGCATCGGATTCAGGATGCCGAGGGGCATCTTTCCGTGGCAATGATTGCTGCGCTGGCGCATCACATGAAGCTCTCGCAGGCCGAGGTTTTCGAGGTGGCGACCTTCTATCATCACTTTGATGTGCTGGCCGAAGGCGCCACGCCACCGCCCGCCTTGACCGTGCGCGTGTGCGATTCCCTCAGCTGTGCCATGCACGGCTCCGAAGCACTGGCCGATGACCTGGCGCGCACCGTCTCGGCCGAGGTGCGGGTGCAGCGTGTGCCTTGCATCGGTCGGTGCGCGCAGGCGCCCGCAGTGGTCGTGGGGCAGCGGCCCGTCGAGCGCGCCACGACCGAGGCCGTGCAGGCCGCCATCAGCCAGCGTGCGTTTCAGGCCCCCGATTGCCAGGTGCCGACCGTGCGGCAGGCCGTGTCGGGCGGCGCTTACGCGCAACTGCTGCGATGCCTGCAGGGTGAACTCGATCGGGAGGCTGTCCTGGCCTCGATCGAGGCGGCCGGTCTGCGCGGTCTGGGCGGTGCCGGGTTTCCCACCGCGCGCAAATGGCGCACGGTCGCAGCGCAACCCGGCCCGCGACTGATGGCGATCAATGCCGATGAAGGCGAGCCGGGGACCTTCAAGGATCGGCACTGGTTCGAGAGCGCACCGCACCGCATTCTGGAGGGCATGCTGATTGGCGCCTGGGCCGTGGGGGCGCAGGGCTGCTACCTGTATTTGCGCGATGAGTATGCCTCGGTGCGTCAGATGCTCGAGCCACTGATGGCCGAACTGACCGACTGGCTTGCGCAGGTCTGGCGATCCCCTGAAGGCGCCTGCGCGCCGGCACTGCATCTGCGTCGCGGGGCTGGTTCGTATGTGTGCGGTGAAGAGTCGGCGATGATCGAATCCATCGAAGGCAAACGCGGATTGCCGCGCCTGCGTCCGCCCTATGTCGCGCAGGTCGGACTCTTCGGGCGTCCGACACTGGTCAATAACCCCGAGACACTGTACTGGGTGACTGCGGTGCTTGAGCAGGGCCCGCAGGCCTATGCCTCACAGGGCCGTCGCGGCCGCAGTGGTCTGCGCTCATTTTCGGTGTCCGGCCGTGTCCGTGAGCCCGGCGTCAAACTTGCCCCTGCCGGCATTAGCCTGCGCGAGTTGATCGATGAACACAGTGGCGGCATGGCAGAGGGCCATGTGCTCTACGGCTTTTTGCCAGGCGGTGCTTCGGGCGGCATCTTGCCGGCTTCGTTGGCCAACGAAGCGCTCGACTTCGATACGCTCGCTGCGTACGGTGCCTTCGTGGGGTCGTGTGCGGTGGTGGTGCTCTCGCAGCAGGATCAGGCACGCGACGCCGCCCGCAATCTGCTGCGATTTTTCCGTCAGGAGTCCTGTGGGCAGTGCACGCCCTGCCGGGTGGGCACGGCCAAGGCACATGACCTGATCGCCTCACCCCAATGGGATCAGCCGCTTCTGGCTGAACTGTCTCAGGTGATGCGGGATGCCTCGATTTGCGGTCTGGGGCAGGCCGCCTCCAATCCGATCGAATCGGTGCTGCGCTTTTTCCCCCATGAGGTGACGCGATGAGTGCCGCAGCGATTGAGTTCACTCTTGACGGTCGTCCGATGCAGGCGGCGCCGGGTGAGTCGCTGCTGCAATGTGCGACCCGCCACGGTGTCGAGATCCCGCATCTGTGCTTCAAGGAGGGCTTGCGCGCGGACGGCAATTGCCGTGCATGCGTGGTCGAGATCGATGGTGAGCGGGTACTGGCCCCATCGTGCTGTCGAGCACCCACGCCCGGCATGCATGTGCAGGCCGACAGCCCGCGCGCGCGCGCCTCACAGCGCATGGTCCTTGAGCTGCTCATGGCTGACGTGCCGGCGCAGGCACAGCGTGCCGATTCCGAGTTGTTGCATTGGGCGGGTGCGCTGCAGCTGGAGCCCTCGCGATTCGCCCCGCGTGACCAAATCGTCCGCGACCTCTCCCATCCTGCGATGGCAGTCAACCTCGATGCCTGCATTCAGTGCGGGCGCTGCGCGCGCGCCTGTCGCGAGGAGCAGGTTAACGATGTCATCGGCATGGCCTGGCGCGGTGAGCATGCGGCGATCGTCTTTGATCAGGGTGATCCCATGGGCGCGTCGAGTTGCGTCGCCTGCGGTGAATGCGTGCAAGCCTGCCCCACAGGGGCCTTGATGCCGAGAGAGGCCAGCGGACCGCGTGCAGGCCAAGTGGTGGACCCCCTCACTGTGGAGCGCAAGGTGGACACGCTGTGCCCGTTTTGCGGGGTGGGCTGTCAGGTGCAAGTGCAGGTGCGCGAGAACCGCGTCGCCTGGGTCGAGGGGCGTGATGGTCCGGCCAATCATGGCCGACTGTGCGTGAAAGGCCGATTCGGCTTCGATTACGCCAGCAGTGCGCAACGGCTGACGGTGCCCTGGATCCGACGAGATGGCGTCCCCAAGGAGCCCACATTCGGTCAGTTGCCGGCGGACTGGAGCGCCGTGTTTCGTGAGGCCACCTGGGAGGAGGCGCTCGAGCGCGCAGCCAGCGGACTCATTCGCATCCGCGACACCGCAGGCCCACAGGCGCTGGCCGGATTCGGTTCAGCCAAGGGCAGCAACGAAGAGGCCTACCTTTTTCAGAAGCTCGTGCGCACCGGGTTTGGCACCAACAACGTCGACCATTGCACGCGCTTGTGCCACGCGTCGTCGGTGGCGGCGTTGCTCGAAGGCATCGGATCGGGCGCGGTGTCCAATCCGGTGGCCGATGTCATGCAGGCCGAGCTGATTTTCGTGATCGGCGCCAATCCCACGGTCAATCATCCGGTAGCCGCCACCTGGATCAAGAATGCGGTCAAAGGCGGGGCCTCGCTGGTGATGGCCGACCCGCGACGCACGGACCTGGCTCGCCTGGCCGAACATGTTTTGCAATTCCGGGCGGACACCGATGTGGCCATGCTGCAGGCGATGCTGCACGTGATCATCGAAGAAGGTCTGGTGGACCGAACCTTCGTGGACACCCGTACCCAAGACTATGCGGCACTCGCCGAGTCGGTGCGCCATGCCACGCCCGAAGCGATGGCACCGGTCTGCGGGATTGACGCACAGACTCTGCGAACCGTGGCGCGCCGCTTCGCCACTGCGCGCGCATCGATCATCCTCTGGGGCATGGGGGTGTCCCAGCATGTGCACGGCACCGACAACGCGCGCTGCCTGATTGCCCTCTCGCTGATCACCGGTCAGATCGGTCGCCCCGGAACGGGTCTGCATCCGCTGCGCGGACAGAACAACGTGCAGGGCGCGTCCGACGCCGGCCTCATTCCCATGATGCTGCCTGACTATCACCGGGTGGATGATCCAAAGTCTGCGTTGAGAGCCGAAGCGGTCTGGGGCATGCCGATCGATCGGCAACCCGGTCTGACAGTGGTTGAAATCATGCATGCAGCACTCGCTGGCACCATTCGCGGCCTGTACGTGATGGGCGAGAACCCGGCGATGTCCGACCCTGATCTGAATCATGCGCGCCAGGGACTGGCCCGACTCGACACGCTGGTGGTACAGGACATTTTTCCCACCGAGACCGCCTGGTTGGCCGATGTGGTGTTGCCCGCCTCGGCGTTCCCGGAGAAGACCGGCACCTTCACCAACACCGACCGACTGGTGCAACTGGGCCGGGCTGCGCTCGAGTCCCCCGGACAGGCGCGCCAGGACCTGTCAATCATTGTCGATCTCGCCCGCAGGCTGGGATTACCCTGGAGCTATGCCCATCCTTCCGAAGTGTTCGAGGAAATGCGCACGCTCATGCCTTCCATTGAGGGCATGAGCTGGGAGCGTCTGGAGCGCGAAGGCGCGGTCACCTATCCATGCCATGAGCCCGACGCGCCCGGCGAGTCTGTGGTGTTCACCGATCACTTCCCCACGGCAAGCGGGCGGGCAACGCTGGTGCCGGTCACACTGCGCACTGCCGATGAAACACCCGATGCGAGCTTTCCGTTCGTGCTGATCACCGGCCGACAACTCGAGCACTGGCACACCGGCACCATGACGCGACGGTCGGCCGTCTTGCATGCCACCGAGCCCGAAGCCACGGCGAGCCTGAATGGACGCGAGCTCTTGGCGCTGGATCTTGAGCCCGGCGGCATGCTCGCCATCCGTTCAAGGCGCGGGCAGATTGTGCTGCGGGCGCGTCGCGACGACGGGATCCCCGACGGCACGGTGTTCGTCCCCTTTGCCTATGCGGAAGCGGCAGCGAATCTGCTTACCAATCCGGCCCTCGATCCGCAGGGCCGGATCCCGGAACTGAAGTACTGCGCGGTGGCCCTCGCTGCGGGGTAAAGGCGTCACGTCTGCTGCGCGATTGACTCGCGCAGCATTCGTTACACTGGCGGCCTCGACCCTCCTGAACGGGTCGTTCGCACTCAGCTGGAGCGCTTCATGTCTGCCTACGCCGTTGCTCAACCTTTTCACCTTGCCTTTCCGGTGCATGATTTGCAGGCAGCGCGCGCGTTCTATGGCGGACTGCTGGGCTGCCCCGAAGGCCGCAGTTCGCCCGAGTGGATCGATTTCAATCTGTACGGTCATCAGATCGTGGCCCATCTGGCGCCGGGTGAGGTCGGTCATCGGCACACCAGCGCAGTCGACGGAGACAACGTTCCGGTGCGCCACTTTGGCGTCGTGCTGGGCATGGCCGACTGGCAGAAGATGGCCGACACGCTGCGTGCGGCTGGCACGGCGTTTGTCATCGAGCCGCACATTCGGTTCAAGGGTGAAGTAGGCGAGCAGGCCACGATGTTTTTTCTGGACCCCTCGGGCAACGCGCTCGAATTCAAGGCATTTGCCGATCCCTCGCGCCTGTTCGCGAAGTAAGCTGCGCATCACACACACCACAGCAGGCGCGCGCCATCGAAGCGCCGCCGCATCAGGGAGAGCATCAGCATGGGTATGACCAATCAGGGAGAGTTCGACCGCGCGCAGCAGGTGCTGGTCGGTGGCGTCAATTCGGCCGTGCGCGCCTTTCGCGCCGTGGGCGGCACGCCGCGGTTCATCGCGCGCGCAGAGGGCGCCTACATGTGGGATGTCGAAGGTCGCCGTTATGTCGACTACCTCGGCTCATGGGGGCCCATGATCGTTGGCCACACCCATCCGCTGGTGCTCGAGCGCGTGCGCGAAGCCGCTGGCCGAGGCCTGTCCTACGGCGCCCCCAACGTCATGGAGACCGAACTGGCCGAGCGGATCTGCCAGCTTTTTTCGCATGTCCAGAAAGTGCGGTTCACCAGTTCTGGCACCGAAGCTGCTATGTCTGCACTGC
>JBIKKG010000183.1:0-6934 GCA_044360485.1 Burkholderiaceae bacterium
GCGGTACAGATTCAAGCCGAGCAGGCCGAGGTCTGGCATCCGGACGTGCGTTTTTATCGGATTGAGCGTGCGGGTGAGTTGATCGGCCAGTTCTACCTGGACATGTACGCGCGTCCGAGCAAGCGGCCCGGCGCATGGATGGACGACGCGCGTGGCCGCAAAAAGCTGGCAACCGGACTTCAAACGCCCGTGGCCTATCTCACCTGCAATGTGCAGGCGCCCATCGGCGACAAACCGGCCCTGCTCTCTCACGACGATGTGATCACGCTGTTCCACGAGTTTGGCCACGGCCTGCATCACATGCTCACGCGCATCGATGAACTGGGTGTATCGGGCATTTCAGGCGTGGAGTGGGATGCCGTGGAGTTGCCCAGCCAGTTCATGGAGAACTTCTGCTGGGAATGGGACATCGTTGAATCCATGAGCGCGCACGTGGAGACGCAATCGCCCCTGCCGCGCACGCTCTTCGACAAGATGCTGGCCGCCAAGAACTTTCAAAGCGGCATGCAAACCCTGCGCCAAGTGGAGTTCGCGCTCTTTGACATGCGTTTGCACAGTGAATGGAACGCGGCAGATGGCGCGCAGCCCGGGCGTATCCAGGCACTGCTGAACGAAGTGCGTGCAGAAGTGGCCGTGACCGTGCCGCCGGAATTCAATCGCTTCCAGAACAGCTTCTCGCACATCTTTGCGGGCGGTTATGCCGCGGGCTACTACAGCTACAAGTGGGCAGAGGTGCTGTCGGCCGATTGCTATGCGGCCTTTGAAGAAGAAGGTGTCTTCAACCCGGCCACCGGCCAGCGCTTTTTGCAGGAAATTCTTTCAATGGGCGGCAGCCGACCGGCGATCGAGTCTTTTCGCGCGTTTCGCGGTCGAGACCCGCAAATCGATGCCCTGCTTCGACACAATGGGATGGTCACGGAGACCTCCCATGCGCCTGCCTAGACACCGCTCGACACCGTCGGTTCGATCTCTCTCCTGCGCCTCAACAGGGACTCCGCCCCCTGTTGAACTCGCCCGACGCGCGGCGAGGTTCATGCCCTGGATTGTGGCGGCCCTGGTTGGGGCGCTCGCCACGCCTGTCGCTCTGGCGCAATACAAATGGGTCGGAGCAGGTGGTACGGTCACTTACAGCGATCTGCCGCCGCCCCCTGGCGTCCAAGCGACGACGCTGACCAGGAAGGGCTCCACGGCTGCGGCCGGTGAGGCGCCTCTCACACCGGAGGGTGGACTGCCCGGCGCAGTGCGCACGGCAGCCACCAAGTACCCGGTGGTGCTCTACACCACCCGTGATTGCGCACCTTGCCAGCAGGCGCGCGCCCACCTTCAACAGCGCGGCGTGCCGTTTGCCGAGCGCACGATCGAATCTCAGCAGGATGCGCAAGCGTTCAAGCGACTCGGCTTCACCGAGCCAAGCGTGCCCGCGATTGCCGTGGGCCGCGAACGCCTGACAGGCTTTGAGCCCGAGCAATGGCGTCGTCTACTGGATGCTGCGCAATACCCTGCATCCAGCAAGCTTCCAGCGGGCTACCGCGGCGCGCCGGCACAACGTCTGGCGAGTCGTAGCGCCGTACGCAATGCACAGCAGGATTCATCGGGCGTGCAGGCGGTTGAGTCGGCAGCGCCATCCGATCCGGCGGGCGATTCACAGGTCGCGCCATTACGCACGCGAGCCGCGACATTGGACGCCAGCGCGTCTGTGCGCCCGTCGGCCAGTACGTTGCGCTTCTGATGACGTTGCGCTTCTGAAGACGTTGCGCTTCTGATGACGCTGCGCTTCTGAAGACCTTGGGCTTCTGAAGACGTTAGGCCTCTGATGACGCTTAGCTCTTGAGCGCGCTGCGCTTCTGAACGGACGCTCGGCCCAGCCCGCGGACTGCGCGCTAAACTCGACGCTTTCGACCCGATAGATCGCATGCCGGTGGTGCCTGTGCACTCGGTGTGCCGCAAGAGGAGAGCATCGATGAAATGGCTGCGTTGCCGTGAAGGCGATCAGGACAGATGGGGTCTGCTGGAAGGCGAGACCGTGGTGTTCGTCGAGGGTTCGCCATTCGAGCGCTACGAGCGAACCGACAGGCACGCGGCTGCGTCCGATCTCACCTGGCTCATGCCCTGCCAGCCGTCGAAGATGATCGCGCTATGGAATAACTTTGCAGCGTCGGCTACCAAGAACGGATGGAGCCAGCCTGCAGAGCCCCTGTGGTTTCTGAAGTCCACCAACAGCTTCGCAGCCCATGGGCAGGCAATCCCCGTTCCGCCCGAAGGGACCGGACGCGTGGCCTATGAAGGCGAACTCGCGATTGTCATCGGCCGCCGCACGCAGCGCGTGAGCCTTGAAGAGGCCGCGAACCATATCCTGGGGTACAGCTGCGCCAATGACGTCACCGCCATCGAGCTGCTGAACCGCGACCCGAGCTTTGCGCAATGGTCGCGCGCGAAAGGCTTCGACGGATTCGGTGTGGTGGGCCCTGTGATCGACACCGAATTCGACCCAATGCAGGGCAGCGTACGTACGCTGGTAGACGGTCGTGAACGGCAGAACTACGCGTTGTCCGACATGTTCTTTACACCCCATGAACTGGTGAGTCGCATCTCGCACGACGTCACGCTCGAAGCGGGCGATGTCATTCTGTGCGGGACCTCGCTGGGTGTGCTCCCGATGAAGCCGGGCGCACGCGTAGAGGTGGTGATCGATGGCATCGGGACGCTGGCGAACCTTTACGGTGGTACGTGACGACCACTGAAGGTCAACAGCCACTGATCACCTCAGCGCGGTGCTCCGCCTCCTTGCGCACGCACGACGGTCACACGTACGACGGCCGTTTCAACAGTCCTAGCGGCTGAGTCAGTCTGTCGGAGGCTTTCCGTCACCACCTTCCAACAGACCTGGATCAGCCGGCCGGCGTGACCTGCAGCTTGCCGCGTTGGGTTTCCAACGTGCGCGCCAGCAAACTGGCCAGTGCATGCACTGCATTGATCGTCGGGGTTGGCACCCCGGTGATGCGTCCAAGTTCGATCACCGCGCCCACCAGCGCGGCCAGCTCGATGGCGCGACCATGCTCGACGTCCTGGAGCATGGAGGTCTTGTGCGCGCCCACCGCCTGCGCGCCGGCAATGCGCTTGTCGAGTGACACCTTGAATTCCACCCCGAGCTTTTCGCCGATCGCCTGCGCCTCGGTCATCATGGCAGCAGCCAGCTGACGTGTGGGCGCAAAGGTGCAGATGTCTTCGAGGGTGGCATGCGTGAGTGCCGAGATCGGATTGAAGCTCAGGTTGCCCCACAGCTTTACCCAGATCTCGCCACGAATGTCCTTTGAGACGGGCGACTTGAACCCCGCACGGATCATGGCCTGAGACAAGGCTTCGATGCGTTCGCTGCGGCTGCCGTCAAGCTCGCCGAGTGTGAACCGATTACCCTCGATGACGCGCACCACGCCGGGCTCCACCAGCTCCGAGGCCGGGTACACGACGCTGCCAATGATCCGCTCGGACTCGATTTGTGCCGCGATGCGACCACCCGGGTCGACGCTTTCCAGCACCTGACCGTCCCAGGCACCGCCCAGACGCTGGAAGTACCACCAGGGCACGCCATTGATCATGGTGACCACCATGGTCTGGGGCCCGAACAGGCCACGCAGATCGGGCAGCAGATCGGCAACCTGATGGGCCTTCACAGTCAGCAGCACCGCGTCCTGCGGGCCTGCGTCTGACGGATGCTGGACGGCGCGGGCGTTGGGCGCATGGGCCTGCGAGCCGTCTTCCAGGATCAGCTTGAACCCGTTCGCGTTGATCGCCTGCAGATTGCGATTGCGCGCGATGAAGGTGACATCCTCACCGGCCATGGAGAGTTTCGCACCAAGGTATCCGCCGATTGCACCGGCACCGACTACCGCAATTTTCAAACTGTGCCTCCGGTCATCATCGTTACTGACTGTTCTTGCCGCCGACAAACCTCAGGGCCTCAATCGCCTCTGGCGGTGCCGGGTTTGCGCGATGTCAACCGCTGAACCACCGGCCACATCAGCATGATCAGCGCGAGCGCCGTCAGCGACCCCACCAGCGGGTTAGACCAGAAGATCGACAACTTGCCCTGCGACAGCAGCATCGACTGCCTGAAACTCGACTCGGCCATGTCGCCCAGCACCAGAGCCAGGACCAGCGGCGCCAGCGGGTACTTGAGTTTCTTGAAGAGATACCCCAGCACACCGAAGACCAGCATCAACCACACATCAAACATCGAGCTGTGGACGGTGTAGGCCCCGACCGCGCAGATGGCAATGATCACAGGCGCGATCACGGCAAACGGGATACGCAGGATGGCCGCCCACCAGGGCACCGTAGTGAGCACCACGATCAGACCCACCAGATTGCCCAGGTACATCGAGGCGATCAGGCCCCACACAAAGTCCTTCTGCTCGACGAACATCATGGGCCCAGGCTGCAGACCCCAGATCAGCAAACCGCCCAGCAAGACTGCCGCAGTAGGCGAGCCCGGAATACCAAGCGTCAGCATCGGCAACAGGGCGGATGTGCCGGCTGCATGCGCAGCCGTCTCAGGCGCGATGACGCCTTCGATACGCCCTTTGCCAAAACCGCTCGGATCCTTGGACATGCGCTGCGCCATGCCATAGCTCATGAACGACGCCGGCGTGGCACCGCCAGGCGTAATGCCCATCCAGCAGCCAATCGCCGTGGAGCGCAGGAAGAGTTTCCAGTGCTTGAGCAACTCGCTCCAGGTCTGAATGACCACCTTGAAGCTGATCCGCGCGCTCTTGCCCTTGAAGGCCAGCCCCTCTTCCATGGTGAGCAGGATTTCGCCAATGCCGAAGAGCCCGATCACTGCGATCAGAAAATCAAAACCCTTGAGCATCTCGGGCACGCCATAGGTCATGCGCAGCTGACCCGTGACCGAATCCATGCCCACTGCGGCCAGCGCAAAGCCCAGCATCATCGCGGCGATGGTCTTGGCTGGGGGTTCCTTGCTCATGCCCACAAAGCTGCAAAACGTCAGCAACTGCACGGCGAAAAACTCGGGTGGCCCGAATTTGAGCGCGAACTTGGCCAGCACCGGGGCCAGGAAGGTGATGAGCAGCACCGCAAAGAGTGCGCCCACGAAGGACGAAGTAAAGGCAGCGGTCAGCGCCTGTGCCGCCTTGCCCTGCTGGGCCATCGGAAAGCCATCGAAGGTCGTTGCGACCGACCAGGGCTCACCCGGGATATTGAACAGAATGGACGTGATCGCCCCGCCAAACAATGCGCCCCAGTAAATACAGGACAACATGATGATGGCCGAGGTGGGATTCATCGAGAAGGTGAGCGGCAACAAGATCGCCACTCCATTTGCGCCCCCCAAGCCCGGCAGCACACCAATGAGCACACCGAGGATGATGCCCACCAGCATGAAGCCGATGTTGGGCAGCGTGAGGGCGACGCTGAAACCGTTGGCCAGATCGAGTAGTTCTTGCATCTCAGACGCCTTCGATCAGTAGCCGAACAGGGCTTCGAGCGGACCCTTGGGCAAGGGCACGAGAAACCAGCGCTCGAAGACCAGGAACAGCAGAACGGGCACCCCTAAGGACACCGCTGCGGTCAGCGGCCACCGATAACGGCCATGTCGGATCATGAAAAACGCGATCAGCAGCGCCGATGACACGTAGATACCCAACAGTGCGATGCCCGCCACATACACCAGCATGGGGATGAACATCGTCACCACGCGGGCCAGTTCTTCCCGGGTGGCAAAGGAGGAGTCGGACTTGCCACCGCGCAGCGCATTGATCAGCACCCAGGTAGCGGCTGCGAACAGCAGCAGCCCGATGTAGAACGGAAAGTACCCAGCCTTGGGGCCATCGTCGGCCCAATCAGTGCCCACCCGGATGCTGTCAATAATCACCATGATGGCGATGACCTGCAGCAAGACAGCAACCGCCACCTCGAAGCCGCGTGTTCCGACAGGACGGTCAGAAGGTGAAGATGAAGACATGATGCGGCTCCGAGGACCCTGAAATCAAGCTGAGCACAAGACCGATCCCATTGGGATCGGCGACGGTGACGTGATCTGCGATCACTTCGCGATAAAACCGGCCTCTTTCATGAGCTCGCGGTGCATCTGCTCATTGCGCCCAAGCCAATCGAAAAATTCTTTTCCGGTAAGTGCCGTCTGCTTGAAGGCGCCTTTGTCCATGAACTCCTTCCACTCAGGCAGCGCGCGCACTTTCTTGAAGAGATCCAGGTAGTACTGCACCTGCTCAGGCTTGACACCCGGGGCCATGAAAATCCCGCGCAACATCAGGTATTCGGCGGGCACGCCGGAGGCGGCGCAGGTCGGAATATCAGCCCAGGACTGGGTCGCTGTGAGCTTGGCGGTGTAAGGCAGCTTGTCCTTATCCATCACGCACAGCGGGCGCAGCTTGCCGGCACGCCAGTGCGACTCGGCCTCGATCGGATTGTTCACGGTCGAGTCAATGTGCTTGCCCACCAGTTGCACTGCCACGTCGCCGCCCCCTTTGAAGGGGATGTAAGTCATTTTCTTGCCGGCGGCTTTTTCCATCATCACGGTGATGATCTGATCTTCCTGCTTGGAGCCTGTGCCACCCATCTTGAAGGTGTTGTCGGGCTGAGCCTTGATCGCGTCGAAATAGGCTTTCGCGTTTTTGTACGGTGCTTCGTCATTCACCCACAGCACGAACTGATCGAGCGCCAGCATCTGCACAGGGGTGAGGTCGCGCCAATTAAACGGCACGCCCGTGGCCAGCGGCGTGGTGAAGAGGTTGGACAAGGTGATCACGATCTTGTGCGGATCGGCGTTGGCAGACTTGATGGCCAAAAACCCTTCTGCGCCTGCGCCGCCGGACTTGTTGACCACCACGATGGGCTGCTTGGACAGATTGTTCTTGGCCACCACACCCTGGATAAACCGCGCCATCTGATCGGCACC
>JBIKKG010000185.1:0-6905 GCA_044360485.1 Burkholderiaceae bacterium
GCACTCCCCGCTCCGCCCATGATGGCGTGTTCCTCGACCGTGACGAAGGCGTCGTGGGTACGGGCGAGCTCTTCAATCAGCGCGTCATCTACCGGCTTGACCCAGCGCATGTCGACCACGGTAGCGTCTAGCGCATGGCCGGCGGCGAGCGCCGGGTGGACCATGGAACCGAACGCCAGGAAGGCGATCCGCTGCCCGGTGCGACGCACCAGGCCCTTGCCGAATGGCAGTCGGGTGAACGCCTTCACCACTTCAGCGCCGACCCCTGATCCGCGCGGATAGCGCACGGCGCTGGGGCCCTCATGGCAATAGGCGGTGTAGAGCATCTGGCGGCACTCGTTCTCGTCGGAGGGCGCCAGCACCACCATGTTCGGGATGCACCGCAGAAACGCCAGATCGTAGGCGCCCGCGTGGGTGGCGCCGTCGGCACCGACCAGCCCGGCACGGTCCAGTGCAAACACCACCGGCAGGTTCTGTAGCGCCACGTCATGGATGAGCTGGTCGTAGCCGCGCTGCAGGAAGGTGGAGTAAATGGCCACCACCGGCTTCACCCCCTCACAGGCCATGCCGGCGGCAAAGGTCACTGCATGCTGCTCGGCAATCCCGACGTCGAAATAGCGCTTGGGGAAACGCCGCTCAAATTCCACCAGGCCGGAACCCTCACGCATGGCCGGCGTCACGCCCACCAGCCGCTCATCCTGCTCGGCCAGATCGCAGATCCAGTCGCCGAAAATCTGGGTGTAGGTGGGCTTGCCGCCACTGGATTTCTTGATGCCCTCGCCCGGATCGAACTTACCCGGACCGTGGTAGAGGACCGGGTCGGCCTCAGCCAGTTTGTAGCCCTGCCCTTTGCGGGTGATGACATGCAGAAACACCGGCCCGTGCATCTCACGCAAGTTCTGAAGGGTGGGCACGAGCGCATCCAGGTCGTGACCATCGATCGGCCCGAAATAGGTGAAGCCGAACTCCTCGAACATCGTGGCCGGCACGACCATGCCTTTTGCATGCTCCTCCAGGCGGCGTGCGAGTTCGTACACCGGGGGCACCTTGGACAGGACACTGCGGGCCATGTCGCGGGCCATGGTCACCTGGCGACCCGAGAGCATGCGGGCCAGATACTTGTTCAGCGCCCCCACCGGCGGGGAGATCGACATGTCGTTGTCGTTGAGGACCACCAGCAGATCGATGTCGGGCGTGACGCCGGCATTGTTCATGGCTTCGAAGGCCATGCCCGCGGTCATGGCGCCATCACCGATGATCGCCACATGCCGCCGGCGCGTGGGTCCCTGGTTCTCGCCCTTGTTGCGCGAGGCCACAGCCATCCCCAGCGCAGCCGAGATGGACGTCGAGGAATGGGCCGTACCGAAGGTGTCGTATTCGCTTTCAGCACGGCGCGGAAAGCCCGAGATACCGCCATGCTGGCGCAGCCGGTCCATGCCCTGACGGCGTCCGGTCAGGATCTTGTGCGGATACGACTGGTGGCCCACATCCCAGACCAGCCGATCGCGCGGGGTGTTGAAGACATAGTGCAAGGCGATGGCCAGCTCGACCGTCCCCAGGTTGCTGGACAGATGGCCGCCCGTGCGCGACACCGACTCGAGGATGTAGCGGCGCAGTTGATCGGCCAGTGCCGGCAGACGGTTGCGCTCCATGCGGCGCAGCACCGAGGGATCGTCGACCTGCTCGAGCAGTGAGTAGGTATCAGTCATCTTTATGTTCTCCCCTCAAGTCCGGTGCGATGGTCGCCCCGGTGTCTTCCGACCCAACGTTCGATCGACCCGCCCAGACCGGTCAGGAACGTCTGGTCACGATCAGGTCAGCCAGGGCGCGCAAAGGCGCAGCCGAACCGCCGAAACCATCCAGTGCCCCATGCGCCTGCTCGCGCAGCGATGCCGCGAGCGACCGCGCCCCGCCCAACCCGAGCAGCGACACAAACGTGGGCTTGTCGTGCTCGGCATCCTTGCCGGCGGTCTTGCCCAGTGTGGCACTGTCGGCCTCCACATCCAGCACATCATCTACCACCTGAAACGCCAGGCCCACCGCCGCACTGTATTGGTCGAGCGCGGCAGCCTGCTGCGTGCTGAGCGGCGCGCCGCACCAGGCACCCAGGCGCACCGAAGCACGCAACATGGCGCCGGTCTTGCGGCGGTGCATGTCTTCCAGCGCCTCGCGAGTCAGGTGCCCCCCTACGGCCGACAGGTCGATCGCCTGCCCGCCCGCCATGCCGACCGAACCGGCGGCATCGGCCAACTCGGCACACATCCGCACCACGGCCGGTGCCGGAACACCCGCCTCGGCGGCGTCGGCCACTGCCCTGAACGCCAGGGCCTGCAGGGCATCTCCCACCAGCATGGCCAACGCCTCGCCATAGGCCACATGCACCGTGGGCTTGCCTCGACGCAGCACATCGTTGTCCATGCAGGGCAGATCGTCGTGGACGAGCGAATACGCGTGGACGAGCTCTACCGCGCAAGCGGCCGCATCCAGCGCTGCTGACGACGCACCGGTGACCGCGCCTGCGGCATGCACCAGCAAGGGCCGGACCCGCTTGCCCCCTTCAAGCACCGCATAGCGCATGGCTTCATGGAGCCGGTCGAGGGCACTGGAACCCACGGGAGCAGGCAACAGACGATGCAGGTGCGATTCGGTGCGGGCGAGGATCTGGCCCGACCAGTCAGACAACCCGGCCCATGCCGGTTCGCTGTTTGCGACCGTCTGGCTGGCTGGGGGTCTGGAGTGAAGCGGGGTCACCGACATGGAGGTTGCCTGCAATGGTCCTGGCTCAGGCCTCGGTCGCGCCGTCGGGCTCGAAGGGCTTAAGCAGATCGCCCTCGAGCACTTTCACCTGCTGACGCACCTGCGCCAGATTGTCCCGACAGAACGCCACCAACTGGGCCCCGCGCTGATAAGCCTGCACGGAAGCCTCCAGAGACAAACTGCCCGATTCCATCTTCTGGACAAGGCCCTCGAGCTCGGCCAGGGCATCCTCGAATGAGGCGACGGGCGCAGGCGCTGGGGGGTCGGTGCGAGTGGCCATGGTCGAAAGGAAATCCTAAACCCTTAGTGTAGATCACCCAGCCCGGTACCGTTTAAACGTCTTGACGTGACGCCATGTCAGATTCCGTGGACAGCGCGCGATCGCCAAAACAGATTCCCGCCCGGACCGATCGGCGGTATCCTTGCCGGCCCATTTTTGCCACCCTGGCCTTCTGGCTGCGGGCGGTCCTTTTTCCCACTTTTGTTGACAGGAGGTCGAATCATGTCGGACATCGGGCGTCGGGCTCACCTGCAGCGTTCTGCAGCCCAGCTTCCGGTTTCGGCGTATTTCGATGAAGCGCTGTATCAGCGCGAAATCGAGATTCTGTTCAAGAAGGGCCCCGGTTATATCGGCCATGAATTGATGGTGCCGAATCCGGGTGACTACTACGCACTGCCGGCCGAGAAGGAGGGCCGGCTGCTCGTGCGGGGCGAACAGGGTCTGAACCTGCTCTCCAACGTCTGCCGGCACCGGCAGGCGGTGATGCTCAATGGCCGGGGCAACACGACCAACATCGTGTGCCCGCTGCACCGCTGGACCTACGACCTGAAGGGCGAACTGCTGGGCGCACCGCATTTCGAGCAGCAACCGTGCCTGAATCTGGGTCGCAGCCCGCTGCAGAACTGGAATGGTCTGCTGTTTTCGAGCCAGCGCGACGTCGCCGCCGACCTCGAACGCGCCGGCGTACGCGGCAAGCTGAACTTTGCCGACTACATGCTCGACCATGTCGAGGTGCATGAGTGCCACTACAACTGGAAGTCGTTCATCGAGGTCTACCTCGAGGACTACCATGTCGAACCCTTCCACCCCGGTTTGGGCAAGTTCGTCGAATGCGGCGATCTGAACTGGGAGTTCGGTGACTGGTGGTCGGTGCAAACCGTGGGGGTCCATCAGGGCCTGGGCAAACCCGGCAGCTCCATCTACCGGCGCTGGCATGAGCAGGTCCTGAAGTTCAGCGGCGGCAAGCAGCCCGAGCATGGTGCCATCTGGCTCACGTACTACCCGAACGTGATGGTCGAGTGGTACCCGCATGTTCTGGTGGTCTCGCACCTGGTGCCGCGTGGCCCACGCCACACCACGAACATCGTCGAGTTCTATTACCCCGAGGAAATCGTGCTCTTCGAGCGTGAGTTCGTCGAGGCCGAGCGCGCCGCCTACATGGAGACCTGCGCCGAAGACGACGAAATCGCCGAGCGCATGGATGCGGGGCGCCAGGTGCTGCTCGAGCGCGGCGAAAACCAGGTGGGCCCCTACCAGAGCCCGATGGAAGACGGCATGCAGCACTTCCATGAGTTCCTGCGCACCCATCTGCCCATCGAGTAGACAGCCCACATGACCTGGAACACGCTCATCAGCGCCGACGAACTGGCGCAAGTCATCGACCATTGCCTCGTGGTCGATTGTCGCTACGACCTGGCCAACCCGAAGGCGGGGGCACAGGCCTACGCCCAGGGTCATATTCCCAGCGCGGTCTTCATCGACATGGATGCGCAGCTTTCAGGCGCCAAAACCGGACGCAATGGCCGCCACCCGATGCTGCCTGCCGATGCGGTGCGTGCGCTGCTCGAATCAATCGGGCTGACCGATGACCTGCAGCTGGTCGTCTACGACGTGGGCGGCACCGCTTCGGGGCGGCTCTGGTGGATGGCGCGCTGGATCGGACACGCCAAGGTGGCGGTGCTCGATGGCGGCCTCAAGGCCTGGGAGCGTGCGCGGTTTCCGGTGAGTACAGAACCCGGGCGGGTGCGGCCGGCAGGCACGCTGTCGGTGCGGCCTGCGCTGGCCAGGCTGGTTGACGTGGCCACGGTCGAAGCCACTGCCCGGGGTCGCCAGGACGGTCAGCCGTTGGTGATCGATGCCCGGGCGGCAGACCGGTATCGCGGCGAAAACGAAACCATCGACCCGATCGCCGGCCACATCCCGGGGTCGCTGAACCGGCCCTGGAGTCAGAACCTGCGCGATGACGGCCGCTACAAGCCCGCGCCAGCCTTGCGTGCCGAGTTTGAGGCGCTGCTGGCCGGGCGGGCGCCGTCGGCGGTGATCAATAGTTGTGGCTCTGGTGTGAGCGCCTGCAACAACCTGCTGGCGATGACCCATGCGGGCCTGGATGGCGCAGCGTTATATGGCGGCTCGTGGAGCGAGTGGTGCAGCGACCCGGCGCGTCCGGTGGCCACCGGCCCGCAACCCTGAAGCCTCAGCACTGAAGCTGTAGCCCTGAAGCTGCAGCAATGCGGCCGCAGCAATCAGGCCGCAGCACGGATCAATGCGTGTGCAGTTGCGCCCCGATGATGGCCACCAGCGCAATGCCAGCGAACAGCAGCGCCACCTGCAGCGCTGACTCGCCCATCATGCGCCGGCGCTGCATGTCGGGCACCAGATCGGCCAGCGCAATATAAATAAAGCTGCTGGCGGCCAGGACCAGCACGTAGGGCAGCGCGTTCTCGAATGAGCCGAGCCAGAAAAAACCCAGCACGCCGCCCAGCACCGCCGACAGGCCAGACAACGCGTTAAAGAGCAACGCCCGCTTGCGGGTGAACCCGGCATTGCGCAGCACGATGAAATCGCCCAGCTCCTGAGGAATTTCATGGGCGGCGATGGCGCCTGCGGTCATCCAGCCCACCAGAGGATCGGCCATGAAGGCGGCGGCGATCAGCACCCCATCGGCAAAGTTGTGAAAGCTGTCGCCCACCAGGATCAGCATGCCGCCTGGCCCGGCCTCGGTGTGGTCGTGACCGTGATGATGACCGTGACCATCGGCTTCGTGATGGTGGCTGTGACGGATGAGCGCCGACTTCTCCAATAGGAAGAATCCGACGAAGCCGGCCAGCATCGTCCAGCTCAGCTGATGCAGATCGGCACCGGACTCGAAGGCCTCAGGCAGCAAATTGAGCACCGCTGCCCCCAACATGACGCCAGCCGACAGGCTGATCATGCGCGGCAGCCAATGCGTGAGCATGCCGAACGAGAGCCAGGCTGCTGCAGCAACCGATGCGATCCCGGAGAGCAGCGTTGCGAGAACGATCGAAAAGAGGGTCAGGATACCCACCGAAACGCTAAAAAAGGTGACCGAGTATAGCTGCTGAAGGAAGGGTCTTTGCGGCGCAGCGGTTCAATCGATGGTCACGCCCGCACGCCGGATAACCGGCGTCCAGCGCCGCAGTTCCTCCTGCATGAACGCGGCGAATGCCTGCGGCGTGCCCGGCGCAGGTTCCATGTAGACCGCACGCAGTTTGTCGACCACGGCCGGCTCCTGGAGGATCCCGACGAGCTCGGCATTAAGCCGGTGGACGATGGCCGTCGGTGTGCGGGCCGGCACCACCACACCGATCCAGGCGGTCGCTTCGATTTCCGGCAGACCCGATTCCCGGCAGGTGGGCACCTCGGGGACAAACAGCGAACGCTCCCGGGTGGTCACCGCGATGGCCTTGAGCTTGCCGGCCTTCACCTGCGGCATCACCGCAAAGGGTGCCAGCGAGGCCATGTGTGTATCGCCTTGCAGCATCGACATCACCGCCGCGGGCGAGGCGTTGTAGGGCACATGCACGATGAATGTGCCCGTGCGGGCCTTGATCAGTTCCATCGACAAGTGAGAGACCGTGCCGGCTCCCACTGACGCAAAGTTATAGCGCCCGGGGTGGCGGCGCAGCAGCGTCATCAGCTCGGGGAGCGTGTTCACGCCCAGATCGCTCGAGACCACCAGCACGTTGGGCTGCACGGCGCCCAGCGTGACCGGTGCCAGGTCGCGGAACGGGTCGTAGGGCATCGAGCGGTACAGGACCGTGTTGTTGACCAGCGGCCCGGTGATCGAAACGCCAATGGTGTAGCCATCGGGCGCGGCCTTGGCCACGGCATCGGTGCCGATGTTGCC
>JBIKKG010000186.1:0-6864 GCA_044360485.1 Burkholderiaceae bacterium
CAGGTGGTACATCGACACCGGGTTGCTGGGGTCGATCTGGAACGCCCGCTGGAAGTACGCCTCGGCCGCAACCGGATCGCCGCTGCGCAGCGAACAGATCCCTGCATTGTGCAGCGGCCTGGCCGGCGTGGCATAGAGCGGATCGCGCAAGGCGGCCAAAAATTCGGCGATGGCCTCGCGCTGGCGCCCGGTCTGGCACAGGAACCAACCGTAGTTGTTGCGCAGCTCCGAATCGTCGGGCGCAAGCGTCAGCGCACGGTCAAACGACTCCTGGGCCTTGGCCCGGTCTCCCAGGTCCATCTGGATCAGCCCAAGCAAACCCCACGCCTGCGCAAGGTTGGGATCGATCGCGACCGCGGAGCGCACCTCTTCGAGCGCCTGCGCGTAGCTGCCCTGCTGATAGAGCGCTGTGCCGAGTTCAAGGCGGATGCGTGAGCGCCGCTGGGGGTCGGGCTCGGGGCGTTCGGCGGCTGCGTTCACCGTTTGCGCAACCGTGGCGCCGCTTCCTGCAGCACGAGCCTCCGGCCGACCTGGCGTGGCGGACGCATCACGCCGCGCCGGCCTGACCGCGGGCGCGCCCGGCACATCATTCACCACCCGCGGCGCCTCCTCAACCGTCGTGCAGGCAACCAGAGCGGCAGTACACAAGACGATGAACCGACCCAGCGATCCGGGGGCGCTTGAACCAAGCGAAAGCCCTGCCACGGCCATGAACGACTAGCTCCGCTCGAGGAACGTGACCGGCCGCTCAGCACGCTGGGCGCGCCGTGTCCGATCCAGGATGTCGCCGGCTAACTGCCCGCACGCCGCGTCGATGTCGTCGCCTCGGGTCTTGCGCACCGTCGTGACCAGGCCAGCATCTTGCAGCCGAGCCGAAAAGACCCGCACCCGGTCCGCCGAGGACCGACGCAAACCTGACTCGGGGTAGGGATTAAACGGGATCAAATTGAATTTGCAGGGCACGGTCCGAACCAGTTCGACCAACGCGCGCGCCTGTTCATCCGAATCGTTCACACCATCAAGCATGACGTACTCGAACGTGATGAAGTCGCGCGGCGCATATTCCAGGTAACGCCGGCATGCTGCCATCAATTCGTCCAAGGGAAACTTTCGGTTTATTGGGACGAGTTCATCGCGCAATGCATCCGTGGGCGCATGCAGCGAGACTGCCAGTGCCACAGGCTGCTCGTGACCGAGACGATCCATCATCGGCACCACCCCAGAGGTGGATACCGTCACCCGGCGTCTGGACAGTCCGTAACCATGGTCATCGAGCATGATGCGCAGTGCCGCAAGCGTGGCGTCGTAGTTCAACAGCGGCTCGCCCATGCCCATGAACACGACATTGGTCACGCGGCGATCGTGCGCATCATCCACACCATCGTCTGAACCCGAGCAAACGTCCGACTCACCGGAAGGAACCGAAGCGCGCGGGCCCAGTAGCCGGTTGGCCATCCAGAGCTGGCCGACGATTTCGGCAGCCGTCAGGTTGCGGGCAAAGCCCTGACGACCGGTGGAACAGAACCGGCAATTCACGGCGCAACCTGCTTGCGTGGACACGCACAAGGTGCCACGCGAAGTCTCCGGGATGAAAACGGTCTCAACGGCGTTGCCTTGTCCGACATCGATCAACCACTTGCGCGTACCGTCTCCCGAGACATGGTCGGACAAGACAGCGGGCGAAGTGACCGTGGCACGCTGCTGCAATGTCGACCTGAAGCTGCGGGCGAGGTCGGACATGGCGTCGAAGCTGCCCTCGTGACGCCGGTGCATCCAGCGCATCAGCTGCTGCGCACGGTAAGGCTTCTCACCCCACTCGCCGCACAGCGCGAGCAAGTCCTCTCGGGGCAACCCCAGCAGCTCGATCCTGTCGGTGGCGCCCGCCTCGGTCATCGGCTGTGCAGGTTCATTCCCGCAAAAAAGAAGGCCACCTCGTTGCGGGCAGTCTCCGGGGCATCCGAGCCATGCACCGCATTGGCATCGATGCTGTCGGCGAAATCGGCACGAATGGTGCCGGGCGCCGCTTTCTTGGGGTCGGTCGCGCCCATCAGATCGCGATTCTTCTGGATCGCCGATTCGCCTTCCAGAACTTGAATCATGACCGGGCCTGAAATCATGAAACCGACCAACTCACCAAAGAACGGGCGCTCGCGGTGCACCGCATAAAACGCCTCAGCCTCGGCACGCGACAGTTGCGCCAGGCGCGCTGCAATGACCTTCAAGCCTGCTGATTCAAAACGGCTGTAAATCTGGCCAATCACGTTCTTGGCAACGGCATCGGGCTTGATGATGGACAGGGTCCGTTCGACAGCCATGAAAACTCCCGGAATAAGCTTGAGAAAAAAGGAAAGGATTCGCGCATAGGCGCTTGATAGGACGGGCGATTTCAGTTGACGCGCCGCCACAGGTTAGCCCATGAGTCTAGCACAGCCCTTCCGGTCAACCCACCACTTCGAATACTTCAACCCTATCGCGCAACGGGTTGAATTCCGGGCCAGCCTGCCCTACATTCCGATTGCGCGGACGTCGCGCTCTCTGCAATCGGAGCTTTACTAGATGGCCTACGAGCCCCTGTCCAATTCGTCGATTCCATTCGGTCGCGGCGGCGCGGTCACCCGCGAATCGACGCACCGTGTGCTTCGCAACACGTATGCGCTGCTCGCGCTGTCCATGGTGCCCACCGTTCTGGGCGCATGGATCGGTGTCAAAAGCGGCTTCTCGCTGTTCTCCGGCAGCCCGTTCATCGGCTTCATTGTCTTCATGGCGATCGCCTTCGGCTTCTTCTGGGGCATTGATCGCAACAAGAACAACGGCCTGGGCGTCGCGCTGCTTCTGGCCTTCACGTTCTTCATGGGCCTGATGTTGTCGCGCCTGCTGGGCGTTGTGCTGGGTGGTGCCAACGGGGCGCAACTGATCATGACGGCCTTTGGTGGGACGGCTGCCATTTTTGCTTGCATGGCCACGGTGGCAACGGTCTCGAAGCGCGACTTCACCGGCATGAGCAAGTTCATGTTCATGGGCGTGATCCTGCTGATAGTGGCCAGCGTTGCCAACATCTGGCTGCAGATGCCGGCGCTCATGATGGCTCTGTCCGTACTGGCCGTCGTGATTTTCTCCGCCTTCATTCTGATCGACCTGCAGCGGGTCGTGCGCGGCGAAGAGACCAACTATGTGACCGCGACGCTCGGCGTCTACCTCAGCGTCTATAACGTGTTCTCGAATCTGCTGGCGCTGCTGGGCATTGGTGGCGGCTCAGACGACTGAACCCTGCTGGTCGTTCACTGACCCGGCGAAAGGCCGCCCCTCGGGGCGGCCTTTTTCGTTGCAGTCGCTTATTGCGGTGGATCAAACACTGCCATCGACTCCACATGCGAAGTGTGGGGAAACATGTTGACCACGCCCGCCATACGCAACTGCCACCCGCCCTCGTGCACCAGAATGGAGGCATCACGCGCCAGGGTGGCCGGGTTGCAGGAAACATAGACCAGGCGCTTTGGTGCGGCATCCCGATCAGCGGCAAGCGCCTGGACCACAGACAGCGCACCTTCGCGCGGCGGGTCAATCAGAACCCGATCAAAGCGACCCAGCGCGCGCCAGGCCTCTGGCGTCAATTCGAACAGGTTGGCCACCTGAAAGTGCGTCTTGCCCGCCAAGCCATTGGCCTGAGCATTCGCCTGCGCACGACTCACCAACGTCTTGCTGCCTTCGATGCCGAGCACCTGCGCACAGCGCGTGGCCAGCGGCAGTGTGAAATTGCCCAGCCCGCAAAAGAGATCGGCCACCCGATCACCTGGCGCGGGCTCGAGCAGGCGCAGCGCTCGCCCGACCAGCACCGCATTGATGCGGTGATTGACTTGAGTGAAATCGGTCGGACGAAATGGAATGGTCACGCCAAACTCGGGCAGATCAAACCGCAGTCGCGAAGATCCCGGAGTGGGCGAACAGAACAACTCGATCAAATCGGGCCCGGCGTGCTGCAACCACACTTCCAACTGATGATGCGAGGCAAATGCCCGCAACAAGACCTCGTCGGCAGGCGTCAAGGGCTGCAGTACCCGCAGCACCAGGGCCAGCACATCCTCCCCCTGGGCGACCTCGATTTGCGGCATGCGATCGCGCATGGAGAGCCCGTCTACCAGCTCGCGCAGCAGCACCAGCAGCGCCGAAACATGCGCCGGCAGCACGTGGCATTCGGTCATGTCGGCCACATAGCTGGATCCACGTTCGTGAAAACCGACGAGCGCACCGCCCTTCTTGGGGACATACCGCGCGGACAGACGGGCCCGATAGCGGTAACCCCAAGCGGGGCCGACGATGGGCGCAAGCATCGTGTCGGGGCGTACCTTGCCGATGTGCCAGAGGCTGTCCTCGAGCGCGCGCTGCTTGATCGAGACCTGCGCGCGTGCATCGACATGCTGCATCGAACAACCACCGCAGACCCCGAAATGCGGGCAGCGGGGCGTCACCCGCAAGGTGCTCGGGCGAAAGACCTGCTCAATTTCCGCGACGTCGAAACGGGGCTTGCGTCGCACGATCCGGGCACTCACCGACTCGCCTGGCAACGCACCGCGCACGAACACGACCTTGCCCTCGTGGCGAGCGACACCGCGGGCCTCCAGGTCAAGCGATTCGATCTCAAGCGGACCGATGCTCAGCGGCTCCTTCATGCAGGCCACGCATCGATGAATTCGCGCCAGTGCTGACCAGGCAGTTCGCCCAGTGCGTTGCGGCTGAAGGCCACTTCCTGGTCATAGTGATCACGGTCCATGGCGCCACGCAGCAACTGGAACCGACACCAGAGCAACCAGGTGTTGGCCACGTCGGTTTCGCAATAGTCACGCACTTCGCTGCGACGGCCCTGCTGCCAGGCCGACCAGACCTGCGAACCATCCATCCCAAGCTTGCCCGGAAAACCACACAGCCGCGCGAGCTGGTCGAGGGGTGCATTGGCACGCCCGTTGTACATCGCAAGCAGGTCCATCAGATCGGTATGGCGCGCGTGATACCGGCCAATGTAGTTGTTGTAGCGAAAATCGCGATTGTCTTCGCCCTGATCCCAGAACCTCGGGGCTTGCACCCCATGGATCATGGCGCGGTAGTTGAGTACCTGCAGATCGAAACCGCTCCCGTTCCATGAGACCAGGTTCGGTGCATAACGCTCAATCACCTTGTAGAAGGCTTGCACCGTACGGGCTTCCTCATGGGGCTGGGCGTTGGCATCGGCATCCACCCCCAACGAGCGCACGCGCAATCCGTCATCATCGCGCATCAGCATGGAGATGACCGCGACCCGGTGCAGATGCAGGGGCAGAAAGTCGCTGCCATGGGTCTGTTCACGCCGGCGCTCAAGGGCCGTCTGCACCACGCTGGCATCGTCCCCCTGCAATCCCCACGCCGCACGCAGCCCGGCTGCATCGGGAATGGTCTCGATATCGAAGACGAGAACGGGCGTCATCCGACCCGCTCAGCGCTTCGGCAGCACGGTCGTCGGGTCGATCGGTTTACCTTGCTGGCGGATTTCGAAGTGCAGCCTGGGCGTTGCACCACCGGACTCGCCCAATTCAGCGATCTTCTGGCCGCGTTTGACCATCTGCCCTTCCTTGACCACCAGCGTGCGATTGTGGGCATACACCGAGAGAAGGTCATTGGCATGCTTCACGATCACGAGGTTGCCGTAGCCGCGGGGACCATTGCCGCTGAAAATGACCTTGCCCTCGGCCGCCGCCAGGACCGGATCGCCGCTGGTACCACCCAGAGCAATGCCTTTGGTGGATTCCGCGAAACCCTGGACCACCTTGCCGTTCGTGGGCCAGCTCCACTCGGCATCGGGTGCCCGGGTGGGCGCAGCGCCCGCCGCAGCCGCTGACCCGCCTGTTGCCGCGCCTGCGGCTGCCGCAGCAGATTCCGCGGACCGGCCCGGCGCCGCAGCACCCATCGCCGGGGCGGACTTCATGTCGGCCAACGCTGCGTCTGAGTACGGAACCTTGGTGCCTCGCGGCTCACCGCGCGCCGTCGAGGCTGCGCTCGTGGCAGGCTGCGTCAGCGCGGGGGCCGCGGTGGCCGGGGGCGGGCTGACAACGGTCGGTGCCGTGGGCAATCCAGTGACCGGCGGCAGCGGTCGCGTATCGATCGGCCGCGCTTCGATCGCTGCCGAGCGCACCGGCGCTGACTCCACTGCGGGCGATGGCAATGGACGCGGCGCCGGCGTGGATGCTAGCGGCGCCGTGGCGGCAGGCATGGGCGTCGGCGCGGGCGCAGCGGGTACGGGGCGCATGGCCGCCGTACCGGTTGGGGCGGTCCGGGTCTGGATGGGTGCGGGCGGCGCGCTTGCGCAAGCAGCCAGGCCAGCCACCGTGAAGCACAGCAGCGCGCGGGAGGTGAGTGGCAAAACACTGAACCGACAAGGCAACTTGAGCATAGATGGGAGTGCGTGCAGAAAGTTAACGGGTGCCGCGACGCAGCGGCACGAATCGTACCGCGTCAAGGACGGTGAGCGACCAGTGGTCAGCACCTGTGCGGTCGACCTGATGCAGCGCCTGGCCTGCCCCGTCTGCATTCTGGACGGGCGCAATGAGACGGCCGCCAATCTGCATCTGCAGCAACAGCGGGTCTGGAATCGCTTCGCCCGCCGCAGCGACCACGATCGAATCATAGGGCGACTGCGCCTGCATCCCCTGGCGGCCATCTCCAAAGGCCAGGCGCAAATTGTTCAGGCGCATCGGGCGCAAGTGAGTACGAGCGGTCTCATGCAGGCTGCGCACCCGCTCCACTGAGATCACTTCACCAAACACATGCGCCAACACCGCGGCTTGATACCCGCAGCCAGTGCCGATTTCCAGCACCCGGGCCTCGCGCAGGGCCGCG
>JBIKKG010000187.1:0-6858 GCA_044360485.1 Burkholderiaceae bacterium
GCCGGAGGCCTATATCGGCGGGCCGCTGGCGCTGGTGAAAACCGGCGACCTGATCACGGTGGATGTCCCTGCGCGCCGGATTCATCTGGAAGTGAGCGAGGCTGAGCTTGCGGTGCGCAAGGCCGCCTGGAAGCCACCTACCAAGCGCTTTGAGCGCGGCTACGGCTGGATGTTCAGCCAGCACATCCTGCAGGCCGACCAGGGCTGCGACTTCGACTTCCTGGAGACCACGTTCGGCGCGCCGGTGGGCGAGCCCGATATTTACTGAGAGCCTGCACACCATGAACAGACGACAGCTGATCACCTCGCTGGCTGCAGCGGGCCTCACGACCGCATGGCCCGGCTTAGGCGTGGCGCAGACTGCGGAGCCGTACCCCAACCGCCCTGTGAAGCTGGTGGTGAGCTACGCCGCTGGCAATATTGCCGATGTCCTGGCGCGGTCAGTGGCACAAAAACTCTCAGATCACTGGAAGCAGCCGGTGGTGGTCGAAAATCGCCCCGGTCAGGGTGGAAGTCTTGGTGCGCAGATCGTGGCCAAGTCGACCCCCGACGGATACACCCTGCTGTTTTCAGCCATGGCAGCCATTGCAATCAATCCTCATGTCTATCAGAGGGTGGGCTACGACCCGATCGCTGATTTCGTGCCGATCACTGCCGTGGCACGAACCAACGCCAGCATTCTTTACGCAGGGCTGGATGTCAAAGCGAATACCTTTGCCGAATTGCTCGCGCTCAGCAAGGCGCAGCCAGGCACACTCAATTACGGTACCGCTGGAAGTGGGACGGTGCCGCACCTGAACATGGAGGCGCTCAAGGGGCTCACAGGACTGGATGTCACCCACGTGCCCTACAAGGCCGCCGCCGCAGTACTCACCGACGTGGTGGGCGGACGCATCCAGATTGCCCAGGAGTCGTCGGCCGTCGTGCTGCCTCAACTGAGGGCCGGCAAGATCAAGGCCATCGCGGTCACGGGTAGCGAACGGCTTCGGGAACTCAAGGACATACCGGCGCTCTCGGAAATCGTGCCGCAGTTCGAGCCTGTTCAGCCCTGGATGGGTGTTTTGGCGCCTGCCGGCACGCCGCCTGCGCGCGTGGCCCAGGTCCATGCAGCCCTGGCTTCGATCCTCAAGCAACCCGATCTGGAAGAGCGCATCGCCAGTCTCGACCTCAAGCTGCTGGGCCTGGACCCGGGCGTGTTCGCCCGAACTGTCCGCGCCGACCTCGATCGATTCGGTGTGATGGTCAAGGCACTCAAGCTGCAGGCCGACTGATGAACGCGCCCTATCTGGTCGAAAGGCTCGCCGGCAATCCGATCATCCGGGGTCACATGGATGATCGGATGGGGCGCAATGTACAGGGCCCCTCGCTGATCCGCGTGCCCGACTGGGTGAGCAATCCGCTGGGCCGCTACTACCTCTATTTCGCTGACCACAAGGGTGACTACATCCGGCTGGCTTATGCGGATGCCCTGCACGGGCCATGGCGAACGCACCGTCCAGGAGCGCTGCAACTGGCTGACTCCCTGTACCCCACCGTTGCTCCGCCCATTCCTCACGGTGCGACCCATGCGTCCGTGGTGGGCGATCGGCCCGGGATGGCGCCCGTGGGCATGGCAGGTATCACCGATGCGATGATCGATGCGACGCAGCCGCACATCGCCTCACCTGACGTGCACGT
Source organism: Burkholderiaceae bacterium (assembly GCA_044360485.1). GTDB lineage: Bacteria > Pseudomonadota > Gammaproteobacteria > Burkholderiales > Burkholderiaceae_E > UBA4615. The sequence goes on from JBIKKG010000187.1 coordinate 1,678, forward strand.
GGACCATGACCATCGGCGCATCGTGATGTACTTCCATGGACTGGTGTCCTTTGGCAATCAGCGCACGCGGGTGGCCACCTCGAGCGACGGACTGCACTTCGAAGCGCATGAGCCGCTGCTCGGACCCACGTATTTCCGGGCATTCCGGTTCCAGGACCATGTGTACGCACTGGCCATGCCTGGACTGATTCTGCGATCGCGTGATGGTCTGACCGATTTCGAGCGCGGCCCGCTGGTGTTCGACGAACCCTTGCAGCGTCACTCGGCGGTGCGGGTACGCGGTACCGAGCTCGAGGTGTTCTGGACGCGCGTGGGCGACGTGCCGGAACGCATTCTGTATTCGCGTGTCGATCTGTCGAGGCCCTGGGAGCAGTGGCGGGCGGGCCCTGCGATCGAACTCATGCGACCTGAGACAGACTGGGAAGGGACGGATCTGCCCCTTGAGCCTTCCTGGCGCAGTGGCATCGATATCGATGCCCACCAGCTGCGCGACCCGGCGCTGTTCGAGGAAGACGGCCGGAGCTGGCTGCTCTATGCCGTGAGAGGAGAAGCGGGCATTGCCATGGCGCAGCTGATCGACGCTGCTTGAACTGAACCGCCCCGGGACGGCTCGCCTAAGCTACTCCAGCCGAATACCCAGTTCGTCGGAAGACTTGCGCCAACCCGCCAATTCACCGCGCACGAATTCGCGGAATTGCTCGGGCGTGGGGGTGGGCACCTCGCTACCAGTCTCGGCGAGCCAGGCCACGAAGTCGGGCTCGCGAATGATTTTGGTGACGGCGGCGTTGAGCTTGTCGACGATGGCTTTGGGTGTGCCCGCCGGCATGAACAGGCCGGTCCAGGACACCACCTCAAACCCCTGAAAGCCCTGCTCGGTCATGGTGGGTACGTCGGGAAAACGCGAAATGCGCCGCGGCGCGAGTGCACCGATCGGCACGACTTTTCCGGTCTGGATGTACTGCTTGTCGACCTCGGCCAGAAACCCGATGGTGAGATGCACCTGCCCGGTGGCGGTATCCAGGAGCATGGGCGCGGTGCCCTTGTAATGCACGGGTCGGATCTGGATGCCGGCCGCGCGCGCCAACTGTTCGCACTTAAAGTGCGGGCCGCTGCCATGCCCGGCGGTGCCGCACATCAACTTGCCGGGATTGGCCTTGGCCCATTCGATCAGCTGCGGCAAGGTGCGCACACCGAGTCCGGCATGCACCACCAGCAAGGGATGTCCGTGAGAGAACTGAGCCACCGGGATGAAGTCGCGCTGCGCGTCATAGCGCAGCGGCATGCCCAAGGCGGGCAGCACCACCAGTTCGGTATTGCCGCCAAACAGCGCGGTATAGCCATCGGGCGCGGACTTGGCGACGAATTCCGCGCCGATCGTGGTGGACGCGCCGGGACGGTTTTCGACGACGATCGGTTGCTTGAGGACTTCGCCCAGGCGGGCTCCATAACGACGGGCGCGGATATCCACCACGCCGCCCGCAGAAGAACTGACCACGAACTTGATCGGCTTGACCGGATAGTCCTGAGCCTGGGCAGCGGCAAGCTGGGGCATCAGCAGTGCAACCGTCATCAGCAGAAACACGCACACAACACTCCATGTGCGCACCTGGCGGGCAGCATCAGCGCTCATCTCGTCTCCCTGTTTTTTCTGGATGGGTCCGACTCAGCTTACTCGCTTAGAGGGGCACCGAGAACCTGTCTTGACGCTAAATCCGACACCTCAATCAATGCACTGTTCAACGCAGAATTGCGGCATCTGGTCGAAACCTTCGCGGCGGCCGGGACGCTTAACCCTGCGCCTTGAAGCGCGCTGCCAGCGCATCCGCCCCGCGGGCCAGCAGGTTGGCATCGGTGCCCACCGCGACGAACAATCCGCCCACATCCAGGATGCGCTTGGCATCGGGCTCTACCGGCGTCAGAAAGCCCGGCGCCTTGCCAGCCTTGCGGATGCGCCGCATCGCCTCTTCGATCTTCGGCCAGATGTCCGGATGGTGGCCCTGGCCAGCAAAACCGAAGGACGCATGCAGGTCGGCAGGTCCGATGAAAATGCCGTCCACGCCATCGACCGCTGCAATGGCCTCCAGGTTGTTGAGCGCGAGTTCGGTTTCGACCTGCAATAGGACGCACAGTTCTCGCTCGGCATGCTGCGCATAGTCCTTGATGCGCCCATAGCGGGTGGCACGTGTGGTCCCACCCATGCCGCGCACACCCCGTGGCGGATAGCGCGTGAAGGACACGGCTTCGCGCGCCTGCTCGGGGGTGTCGATCATCGGAATCAACACGGTTTGTGCGCCCACATCGAGCACACGCTTGAGCATGACCATGTCGTTCCAGGGCACTCTCACCACCGGATGCGTGGGATAGGCCGCAGCCGCTTGAAGTTGAGTGTGGATGGACTCCAGATCATTCGGGGCGTGCTCCATGTCGAGCAGCACCCAGTCAAAGCCCGCGCCGGCAATCACTTCAACCGTGAGATGCGACGACAGGCTCGACCAGATGCCAATCTGGGGCGTGCCTGCGGCGAGGGCATGTTTGAACTGATTGATCGGCAGTAGCATGGCGCGCGATCCTCGCGAAACATCAGATCGACGATGGTACCGTGCAGCTTGTGCCGACGCGTGTGCCCGAAACAGCCTCGCGTTTCGCTAACTCCCCTACAGGTCAGCCAATGAGTTCCGTTCAAGTCATTCGCAAACCTACCCTGCGTCTTCATGCGGCCGACGATGTCGTCATTGCTGCGCGCCCGCTTGCAGCCGGTACGCGCATCGAGGCCGAGGGACTGAGCAGCATCGACGCCATTCCGGCCGGCCACAAGCTGTGCACACGGGCGGTCGCCAAGGGCGAGGCGGTGCGCCGCTATGGCCAGATCATCGGCTTTGCGACCATGGACATTGCTCCCGGCCAGCATGTGCACACCCACAACCTCACGTTTGACACCTTCGAGCGCGACTACGCTGTGGGCGTGGATGTGAAGCCCACCCATGCAGTGACTGAACCCGCCACCTTCATGGGCTATGTGCGCCCCGACGGGCGTGTGGCCACACGCAACTACATCGGTGTGCTGTCGACAGTGAACTGTTCGGCCACCGTATCGAAATACGTGGCACAGCATTTCACGTCCGAGCGCCTATCGGCCTTTCCGAACGTGGATGGTGTGGTCCCCATCACGCACAGCATCGGCTGCGGGATGGACTCCAATGGCAAAGGCATGGATGTGCTGCGTCGAACCATCGCAGGCTATGTGCGCCATGCAAACTTCGCGGGCATCGTGATCATCGGACTGGGCTGCGAGGCTAACCAGATGGATGCGCTCTTTGCGGCGCAACACCTGGATGAATCGCCTCTGCTCAAGCCGCTCATCATTCAGACCGAGGGCGGCACACGCAAAACAGTCGATGCGGCCATTGCTGCGGTCAACACGATGCTGCCGCAAGCCAATGCCATGCAACGTACCCGCGTGCCTGCCAGCCACATCACCATCGGTCTGCAATGCGGCGGCTCCGACGGCTATTCCGGCATCACGGCCAATCCGGCGCTGGGCGCAGCCTGCGATCTGCTGGTCGCGCACGGCGGCACGGTGATTCTGTCCGAAACGCCTGAAATTTACGGGGCCGAGCACCTGCTCACGCGGCGTGCGGTGTCGCAGGCCGTGGCCGACAAGCTCATCGCACGCATCAAGTGGTGGGAGGGCTATTGCGAGCGCAACGAAGGCAGCATGGACAACAACCCTTCGCCCGGCAACAAGGCGGGCGGCCTCACCACCATTCTTGAAAAGTCACTGGGCGCCGTGGCCAAGGGAGGCACCACCAATCTGATGGATGTGTTCCAGTACGCAGAGCCTGTGACCACGCAGGGCTTCGTCTACATGGACACCCCTGGCTACGACCCGGTCTCGGCCACCGGGCAGGTGGCGGGCGGGGCCAACCTGGTGTGCTTTACCACCGGGCGCGGGTCGGTCTATGGATGCAAACCCAGTCCGTCCATCAAGCTGGCCACCAATAGCGCGCTCTATGAGCGCATGACCGAAGACATGGACATCAACTGCGGTGACATCGTCGATGGCACTGTGACGGTTGAGCAGAAAGGCCGCGAAATTTTCGAGATGATCCTGAGCGTGGCTTCGGGCACACCCAGCAAGAGCGAAGCGCTGGGCATCGGTCAGGAAGAGTTCGTGCCCTGGTATCTGGGCGCCGTGATGTAGTTCAGCGAAGGGCTGCCTTCCCGTGTTGCGGCAGACCAATCACAACGCAGGTGCCGCGACCACCCGGCCCTGCATCGATGCGCACCTGACCATCATGGGCGCGAGCGATCTCGGCCACGATCGCCAGACCCAGCCCTGTCCCCGAGGACTGGTCGACCGGGGTTGATCCGGTGGGCGTGGCGCGCTGGAAGCGTCGCAACACGCGTGTGCGATCCGCCGCCGGAATGCCCGGGCCGTCGTCGGTCACCAGCACCCAAGCCCGCAAGGCCTTCGCGCGCTGCACGGACACCGTGACTCGGGTGCCGGGCCCGCCATACGTGATCGCGTTGTCGATCAGGTTGTGGACCGCCTCGAGCATCGGTGCCGAGACACAGCGCCCCCTGGCCGTGGTGGTCATTGGCGGACTGGTGAGCGCCACCCTGCTGACGCTCATCGTGCTGCCGGTGCTCTTCGTGATGATCGCGCGGCGCTGGCCCTCAGCGCTGGCCAAGCCGGACGCCATGCCCGTACACTGATGCGTATCTGCAGTGCGTTGGGCGCTTGCGCGATTGAGATGGTGCACTGATGTTCGAAGACCAGATTCGCCTCGCCATGCCACTGCGGGGGCATGCAGCCTCGCGGGTCAGACGATCATTCCTGGGAGGATGTGCCGTGCTGTTGGCCGGCGCATGGCTGAGTGCCGCACCACCCGCCCTCAGCGCCGAGCTTCCAATCTTCGACGCCCATATCCATTACAGCCACGACGCCTGGAAAGCCGTGCCGCCAAAAGAAGCCGTCGCCTTGTTGCGCAAGGCGGGGCTGCGCAAGGCCATGGTGTCGAGCTCGTCCGATGAAGGCACCCAACTGCTGGTCGCCGAAGCCCCGGATCTGATCGTTCCGTCGTTGCGCCCCTATCGCGCACGCGGCGAAATCGGCACCTGGGTGCGCGATGACACGGTGGTCGCGCATCTGGAATCCAGGCTGGCGCGCTACCGCTATGC
>JBIKKG010000001.1:0-60735 GCA_044360485.1 Burkholderiaceae bacterium
ACCCAACCCAGCGGTCGCAGTGGGAGAGAGTGCTGCGCGTGCCACACCGTAACGGGCGCGCGATGCGACAGTCTTCGTGTCGGGCGCGGGGGTCCCGGCCGGCATTTGAAAATACACAGCCCAGTTCTCTTCACAAGCAAGGTAAGTGCCCCACGGCGTCTTGCCATGGCCGCAATTGTTCAGCGTGCCGCGCGCGGTAGAGCCTGACGTGTCGAACGCCGTGACCATCAAGGATTTGATGTTCGCCAGATGGGCGGCCGGCCCGGTGATATTCACCACAGTATTGGGGGTGATCCGGCGGTTGTAGGCAGAATCCTTCTTGTAGGACCAGGTGCTGCCGCTCTTGCTCAGTTCTACAATCGACACACCGTGATGGTTGATCTCCTTGCGTACTTCCAGTCCATCAGCGGGTCGGTCCTTCGCGTCCCAGTCCCCGAACTGAGTGAACTTCTTGCCTCTGACACCGCCGGAGGTCTGTCCGGTCGGATGAAAGAAATGCGCATCGGCTGAGCTCTCGTGGTTGACCGCGAGCAGGGCTCGCCCCGTGTCTGCGTCCGAGTACTTACCGCTTGCATCAATAAAGAACAGATCCATGCCGTCATGGTGATCGCCGATCCTACGGGCCCAGTCGTCGGTTTCCGTACCCGAACCGCTGTAGGCCGGCAGGCTCGAATCAAGCGGGTCACCGGTGGCATGGACGACCCGAACGGTATAGCCGGCCGGAACGACCACCTGGTCCGCCAGACTCTTGCCAACCGGAGTGAAGCTCAATCCCTTCGTCTGTACCGGAACATTGCTGGTCGGATCGCTGTCTCCGCCACACGCCTGAAGCATCGGGAGCGCCGCTGCGGCAGACAACCCGACGCTGCCGCGCAGCACATTGCGGCGGGCTGGACTGACCAGCGCGCGGTCAAGGACATTCTGGAAATGTTCGTTCGACGAATCGTTGCAAATGGGGTCGTCGTGATGGTGCGACATGCTGGACTCCTGGAGGTCGTTGGATACCCCGTGTCGTGAAGGCTCCGAGGAAGTCGAAGCTCAAACGGGGTCGCTCTCGAGCGAGTCGTGACGATGCGTGACTGAGATGACGCTGCCTTGATCGAACCGTGACAGTTCGACAGCAGTTAAATGACACCGCAGACTTAAAGTCCGAGCGCCTTAGGCAACCAGAGGGTGATGACCGGGAAGGCGATCAGCACGGCAAGCCTGACAATGTCGGCATACAGAAACGGCATGACGCCCTTCCAGATCTGGCCGGTGGGCACATCGGGCAGCACGCTGCGCAGCACGAACACATTCATGCCGACAGGCGGGCTGATCATGCCGATTTCCACCACACACACGATCAAAATGCCGAACCACACCGGGTCAAAGCCCAAGTGCGTGATCAGCGGAAAGAAGATCGGCACCGTGAGCAGGATCATCGAGAGCTCTTCCATCGCGGTGCCCAGGAGCACGTACACCGCACAGATCGCCACGATCACGGCAATGGGATGAATGCTGAACTGCTCGACGAAGTCCTTCAGGTCCTGGGGCATGGTTGTGAAGTTCGCGAAGCTCGCAAAGATCGATGCACCGATCAGGATGGTGAACAGCATGGCTGTCGTGCGGGCCGACTGCACCAACACATCGATCAGGACAGGCCAAGTCAACGCGCCGCGCGCTAACGCAAAGAGAAAACCGCCCATCGCTCCAATGCCAGCGGCCTCGGTCGGTGTGAACCAGCCGCCGTACATGCCGCCCATCACCATGGCAAACAGCACCAGCACGCCCCAGATGTCGCGCAACGCCCTCAAGCGCTCAGCCCAGCTTGAGCGTTCTCCCGAAGGACCCAATTCCGGGTTGCGACGCGTGACCACGGAGGCCGCCACCATGTAGAACAGCGTGGCGAGCAGCCCAGGGATGACGCCGGCGGCAAAGAGCGCTCCAATGCTCTGCTCGGTCATGATGGCGTACAACACCATGATGACCGATGGTGGAATCAGGATCCCAAGAGTGCCGCCTGCAGCAATCGAGCCTGCCGCAAACGAATCCCGATACTTGAAGCGACGCATCTCAGGCATGGCCACGCGTGCCATGGTGGCCGTGGTGGCAATGGATGAGCCGCAAATCGCTCCGAACCCCGCGCAGGCAGCGATGGTAGACATCGCGAGCCCGCCGCGACGGTGTCCGATAAAGGTGTAGGCCACCCGGTACAGCTCGCGTGACATGCCTGCGCGCGTCACGAAGTTGCCCATCAGCACGAACAGCGGGACGACCGAGAGTGTGTACTTCGCGACGTCGAGGATTTCGGTCGTCGACGAGGCGATCGCTGCAGGCCAGGAACGCATCAGCCCGATGCCAACGAGGCCCACAACACCCATGCTGATGGCGATCGGCACCCTCAGCATCATCAAGGCGAACGTGGCCGCAAAGCCGAGCAGCGCTTCGAGCATCAGACGGTGCCTACGGTCATACGGCACCTGCGGTCGGGTCGTCTTCCTCAAATGATGGCGCTGCAAACGCCAAATACACATGCATGAGCGCTGTCAACGCCAGCATGGCCGCGACCGCATAAAAAAAAGGGGACAGTGTCAGCAACAATTGCGCCGTGGTGTCGCCTTGCTCGGCCGTACGCGCCGCACGCACAAACACGAGCCAGCTGGCACCCGCCATGACCGCTGCACAGAACAGCTGCGACAAAAGGCCTTGTATCGCGCGCAGCGATGCGGGCAGCCAGTGGTCCAGCAAATCGAACAGGACATGCTCGCCACGCAATGACGTCAGCGGCAGGCCTGCAAAGATGACCGCCAGCATCAGAAGCTCGGTGAGCTCCAGACTGCCAGGCAGTGAGCGGTCAAAGACCTTGCGCCCGAGGACGTCGAGGAAGGTGAGCAACATCATGCCGAACAGGCTGCCACCCGCCAACCACCCCAGTCCTCGTTCGACTGTCCGCATCAGTTGCACGCACTCATGAGGCGTGCGGCAAAAGGGTTTCGCAGACGCATTGGCTGATCACTGAAACAGGATCAGTTCCTGACAACTTCCGCCCGATACTCACGCAGGATCTGCTCCGGGTTGGACAGACCTTTGGCTTTCGCATCAGCGATCCACTTCGCTTCCAAGGCGGCGGTCTTGCCCTTCACCTCTTCGACGAATGCCTTGCCGGCCTGGGTCGACACCACGCCATTTGCCTGCATGAAGGCGTTGCCGCGCCGATCCACGTTGTCCCAGCCGCGGCCAAACATGCGTGCGGCATATTCACCCGAAAGCTTGGTGATGGCATCCTGGTCGGCCTTGGGGATCTTGTTCCATGTGCCTTCGTTCATCACGAATGCAAAGCTGGTGTTGTACAGGCCGCCAGGAAAGGTGGTCTTGTGCTTGACGAGCTTTTCGAGCTTGAAGGATTCAATGGACTCGGCCGGAAAGAACACGCCATCCATGACGCCTGAGGACACCAGCTCGTAGGACTCAGGGGCCGGCTTGAGGGTCACATTGACGCCCATCGCCTTGCCCACTTCGTTCACCATGCCACCACCCACCCGGAACTTCAGACCCTGCATATCAGCAAGTGAGGTCACGGCTCGCTTGGTGTTGAACACAATGCCTGGGCCATGAGTAAACACCGTGATGACTTTCAGTCCCTTGTGCTCGCCCAATGCAGCCAGATGCTTCTGATAGATGCGCTGATAGGCCACTGAGCTGGCCTCTGCAGAATCGCCCATGAAGGGCAGTTCGGGCATCAGGGTGGACACGTAGCGCCCCGGCGTATAGCCGTGCACGCTATAACTCAAATCGGCCAGGCCGTCTCGTACGGCATCAAAGGTTCCAGGCGGCGCCACCACAGCCTTGGGAAGAATGTTGCAGCGCACGCGGCTTTGCGTGGCATTACGCACCTCGTCGCACCACTTCGCCTGGGTCTGCGAGAGCGTGTGGTTCGGTCCGAGCCAGCTGGAGGTGGTCAGCACCACCTGCGCAGAAGCCGTGACAGATACAAGGGAAAGAGCCAACCCGACCACCAGGCTCGATAGGAACTTGCTCATTTGTACGCTCCGAGGTTGGACGCGCGGACTGGTGTCCGGCGACAGGTGGCGATCATATTCGCCGACCAAACGGTCGGTCAATGTCTGCGCAGCAGACTCGCGTGACCAGACCGGACCTGACGCAGCCTGTCAGCACAAAAGAAAAAGGCGCCCGTTTCCGTGCGCCCTGAACGGCAGACTGTGCTGCCTCTCCTCCTCCTCGTAAACCTGCTGGCGCGCCACCTTGTGATGGTCCGTTGATTCAGGCGCCTAAGTTGAGCGCATCCTAACGAAAGCGCATCGGGTCGTCCAGCGCTTTCTCGTCGACCGCGCCGATCGCCCCAGGCGCCCGCCCTGGATCCGAGAACTGGGCAATGCGGTCGTGAAGCATCGAGACCGCATCCATGCACTCCTGAGCCATTGCTTCAATGACGCGCTCGCTCGCACCGAGCGCCTGCTCAATCTGTACCGACAAACCCGGAAACGTCGCACGCAGGCCCGCCACACGATCCGGCAAGTCGCGCAGCACATGCCCGCCTGCTGCCAGAAAAACCGGAGCAATCACCACGTGCTGAGCGCCGGCCGATACCAGCGTTGAGACCGCTTCCTGAAGGTCTGGTGACATGAACTCCAGAAAGGCGCATTCCACCAGCAGCGCCGGATCGCGGGTACGACAACGCCCTGCAAGCGTTTCCATGGTGAGCGCCCAGCGGGGGTCGCGTGCACCATGCCCAAAGAGGATGAGGCCTGTCTTCATCGCATTCGTCCGACTCGAGCAAGCATGAGCGACGCCACGGCAAGCGCCACCAGGCTGGGAATACTGACCGCAAGCCATGGCGGCCAGGTGTTGAGCAGCCCCAGATGCGAGAACAAACCGTTCATGAAATGAAACACGACACCCAGCATGATGCCGGCAAACACCTTGTAGCCAATGCTGCCCGCTCGCACCTGCAAATAGGCGAAAGGCAAGGCCAGCATCATCATGATGATGACCGCAAAGGGATAGATTGCCTTTTTCCAAAGGGCGAGTTCATAGCGCCCAGGCGACTGACGATTGTCGCGCAAGTGTCGCGTGTATTGGATCAAAGCGTTCAGCGACATCCGGGCCGGGTCGACCAGCGAGACACGCAAAATGTTCGGGTCAAGATCGGAAGCCCAGTCACGTTGCGCGTCGTGCAGCACTTTCGAGCCAAGGGTGGGTAACCCATCCTGGGTGCGGCCTGACTCAAAACGGGTCTCATCCACCTGCGACAACACCCAGCGTGAGTCACCCTCGAACCGCGCCCACTCGGCATGCACGATCGAACGCAGGGTCAAGTTCGGTGTGAATTCGAAGATCCGCACATTTCGAAGACTGGCATCCGCATTGAGCGTGCCAATGTTCACGAAACGGATCGCGGTGAGCTCGCCTGACGGCGCGCGACGGGTGTCTTTCACCCAGGTTCCGGACCGAAACTCGCCGACAGTGCCCTTGCCCAACGCGCCCAGGCGCAATCGCTGCGCCAGGCGCTCAGTTGGGGGAGACACCACTTCGCCCATCAGCGCCGTGAACAACGCGCACCCCAACCCGGCGAGCAGGATCGCCTGCAGCGCACGCACGCGCCCCATGCCGGCCGCACGCATCGCAGTGAACTCTGACTGCGATGCAAACCGGGCCAGCGCATACACCGACCCAATCAGTGAAGCTACCGGCATCAGCTCATAGACACGACTCGGCAGCGTCAAGGCCACAAAGGCCAGCGCATGCTGGATGCGGTAAGCGCCCTTGCCGAGGTCATCCAGCTCCCCAACCAAGTCAAAAAACGCGAACAACGCCAGGAACCCGAACAAGACAAACAACACGCCCAGCACGATCTCGCGTGCCAGATAACGGGTGACGACGGTCATGCAGACGCCTCGGGACCCGCTGGCTGACGTGGGTTAGCTTGGGTGCGCACGCCGCGCCAAGTCAGCCAGGCAGGCCATAGTCGAGACAGAGACATCCGTCGCCAGAACATGAACGCGATGATCGCGATGACCGCCACATGCGTGGCGAGCAAACCCACCGCGAAAGGCAGGCGGCCCTGGCTGACCCAAGCTTGCATCAGGCTGTTGGCGTTGTTGTAGATCACATAAATCAGCATGGCCACGATCAGATTGACAGACTGATTGACCCGCGGGTTGACGAACGCGAGCGGGATCGCCAGCAGTGCCGCGAGCAGGCCTGATACCGGCAGGCTCAACCGCCAGATCAGTTCGCCGCGATTGGTCGCGCTTGGCTCCTGAATCAAATCGGTCGTGGCACGCATACGCGCGGAATCCTCGGCCCCTGGCTCAGGCTTGGGCTGCAGCAGCAGTCCGTACCGCTCAAACTCCATCAGCCGATAGGCCCCTTCGCCCCATTGGCCATCCCAGCGACGACCGTCTTCCAGCACCAGAAAACGCCCACCCTCCGGACGTGTTTCGATCCGACCGCCGCTTGAGGCCACCACCGTCAGGTGCCCCTCGCGGATTTGCGTCACGAAGACATTGCGCACTTCGGTCTGAGCTTCATTGACCGACTCGACAAAGAAGACGCGATTGGACGACACCGACTCGCGAAATTGCCCCGGTGCGACCATGGACACGTCATCTCGCAACTCGAAGCGCCGCTTGTACTCGCTTGCCTGACGGTTGGCCCAAGGTCCTACCAGCAGCGACACGATCGCAATCAGGATCACAAACGGCATCGCAAAGGTCAGTACCGGCCGAATCCAGGCGCGCAAACTCAGACCGCTTGCAAACCACACCACCATTTCGGAATCGCGGTAGGCCCGGGTCAGCGCCAACAGCACCGTGATGTAGAGCGTGAGGACCATGAGCACCGGGATGTAATTGACCGATGCAAATGCGATCAGGGGCAGAACATCGGCGGAAGCCAGCCGGTTCGCCGCCGCACCTCCCAGCAGTCGGATCGACGTGGTGGTGACCATGACCGTGAACAGGGTTGCGAAGACCGCACCCGCCAGGTTGAAAAGGTCTCGGCGCAGGGCCTGTTGGAACAACATCGCAGGCTGGGACGCTCGCTTATACTTCGATGGAATCAAGCCCTGAAAGACCGCGATGGAATTTAGCATAAAGACTTCTACCCCCGAGAAAACCCGAACGGGCTGTGCCGTTGTGGCAGTGACCGGCTCCCGGCTCTCCCCATCCGGCCTGGCGATCGACACCGCCTGCAAGGGCCAACTGGCCGCTGCGCTCAAGCGGGGCGATCTGCCGGCGAAGGCGGGGGCGACCTTGCTGGTGGGTACGGGCTTGGCGATTGAGCGCGTGTTGCTGGTCTCGGCTGGGGATAAAGCAGGGGTGACTGAACGCGAATTCGGCGACATGGCGCGGGCGGTCGTGCGCGCGCTGCAAGGCACCGGCGCACGCGATGCCGTGTCTTGGCTCGACGAGGTGGAGGTCAAGGACCGTGACGCTGCCTGGAAAGTCCGTACGCAGGCATTGATCGCTCGTGAAATCGGTTATCGGTTCGATCGCACCAAGAGCAAACCTGACACCACGCCACGTGGCCCCGCCGCATTGGCCTTCGGTGCAACCCGCGCGCTCAACGCCGCCCTGACGGCCGAGCTGCGCATGGTCCAGGCGCTGTCGGACGGTGCCGACCTCGCCAAAGATCTGGGCAACCTGCCTCCCAATCTCTGCACCCCAGCCTATCTGGCGGACACTGCCCGCAAGCTTGGCAAGCGCTTCGGCCTGAAGGTAGAAGTACTCGAGCGCAAGCAGATGGAGTCGCTCAAGATGGGCGCATTGCTCGCCGTGGCTCAGGGCTCGGAGCTTGCACCCAAGCTCATCGTCATGCGGTACGACGGTGCAGGTGCCAAACAAAAGCCCATCGCGCTGGTTGGCAAGGGCATCACGTTCGATACCGGCGGCATCTCGCTCAAGCCCGCCGCAGACATGGATGAAATGAAGTACGACATGTGCGGCGCAGCATCGGTCCTGGGAACGATGCATGCCGTGGCCGCCATGGGCGCGCGTGTCAATCTGATCGGCGTGATTCCGACCTGCGAAAACATGCCCTCCGGGCGGGCCACACGCCCGGGAGATATCGTGACCACGATGTCAGGCCAGACCGTCGAGATCCTCAATACCGATGCCGAAGGCCGGCTCATTCTGTGCGACGCGCTGACCTACGTGGAGCGGTTCAAGCCGGCCGCGGTGGTCGATATTGCGACACTGACCGGCGCGTGCGTGGTGGCGCTGGGCCATCATCACAGCGGCCTGTTCACGGCCAATGACGCCCTGGCATCGGAGCTGACTGCTTGCGGGCGCGAAGCATCCGACACCTGCTGGCGCATGCCGCTCGACGATGCCTATCAGGAAGGTCTGAAGTCGAATTTCGCCGACATGGCCAATGTCGGTGGGCGTGCCGGCGGTGCCGTGACCGCAGCGTGTTTTCTGGCGCGGTTCACCAAGGCCTACGACTGGGCGCACCTGGACATTGCCGGCACCGCCTGGCGCAGCGGCGCGGCCAAAGGCTCAAGTGGCAGGCCAGTCCCACTGCTGACGCGATTCGTTCTGGGCCGCGCTGCGCGCGGCTGACGCGGCACCCGGGGCCTGCGCCACAGTTTTACCTGCTGCCATGACCCGGGTGGACTTTCATTTCAATGTGCCAGACAAGATCGAGTACGGTTGTCGACTGGTACGCAAGGCCTTTCGCGCAGGTCATCGCATCGTGGTGTTCAGCGATGACGCCGCACTGCTGGCGCGATTCGATCAGTCGTTATGGACGTTCTCAGCCCATGACTTCATCCCTCATGTCATGGCCACCGACCCGCTGGCCAGCGAGACGGCCGTGCTGTTGATGCATGGCGAGCCACAGCATGCCATGCCTGTGGATGACCGCGATCTGATGGTGAACCTGGGCAGCCTGACGCCCCCGGGATTCGCCCGTTTTGAGCGACTGATCGAGCTCGTATCCGGAATGGACGAGGACCGGGCAGCCGGGCGGGCGCGCTGGCGGTTTTATCGTGATCGGGGCTACCCGATCGAGACGCATGACCTGGCTGGCGCCGGTCAGTGATCAGGAGAGGGTCATGACCCCGCTTGAGCCGTCGCCCGACGATGAAACCATCCCGATGCTCACTGAGGTTCTGGAGATTCCAGTCTCCACGCCGGCATCCGCACCTGAAGCGGGGCTCGACCCGAGTGCAGAATGGGTCGAGCGCCTACGCGAGTCCGTCACAACTCAAGTCCTGCAACAGCTTGAAGACGCGATCGACATCGGGTTTCGCGCCGAACTGCAACGCGCGCTTCAAGATGCCGTGGATGATGCTTGCGACAGCCTGCAGTCCAGCCTCAACATCGCCTTGAAGCAGGCGGTGGCCCGCGCGGTGGACGAAGCCCTCTCGAACAGGCCCGCCCAACTATAATCGCGGGCTTCGCTCATCTCCCCGAGGCTCCCCCCATGAACGCCACGCCGACATCAGGCGCGCCGCATGCCGCTCTGGCCAAAAGCTTCGAGCCTGCCGACATCGAGGCGCGCTGGTACCCCCTGTGGGAATCGCGCGGCCTGTTCCGCAACCCGCAGACCCCGGCTGCGTCAGCACCCGCTTATTGCATTCAACTGCCGCCCCCCAATGTGACCGGCACTCTGCATATGGGACACGCGTTCCAGCAGACGCTGATGGACACCCTGATTCGCTGGCAGCGGATGAAAGGCTCGGACGTGAACTGGGTCGTCGGGACCGACCACGCGGGCATCGCTACACAAGTCGTGGTCGAGCGCCAACTGCAGGCTGAGGGCTTGACCCGCCACGATCTGGGCCGACAGGCGTTTCTGGACCGAGTGTGGACATGGCGCAAGCAGTCGGGCACCACGATCGTGGGTCAGATGCGTCGCATGGGCGCATCCGGCAACTGGGACTACGCGGACACCGACGGCGCGCGTGCCGGTTACTTCACGATGGATGCCCAGATGAGCCAGGCGGTGCTCGAGGTCTTCGTGCAGCTGCATGAACAAGGCCTGATCTACCGTGGCAAGCGACTGGTGAACTGGGATCCGACCCTGCAGACCGCTGTGTCGGATCTGGAGGTCGACAGTGAGGAAGAAGAGGGACGGATCTGGGATATCCGCTATCCGCTGAACGGTGAGCCGCTCAATGTGACCCTGGAGGCCACCGAGACCGAACCCGCCCGCACGGTGGTGGTGGACGCGCTGGTGGTCTCGACCACCCGTCCGGAAACCATGCTGGGTGACACGGCAGTCGCCGTGAATCCGCGCGACCCACGCTATGCGCCGCTGGTGGGCCGCACGCTGCGTCTGCCGCTGTCCGACGACGGACAGGGCGGGACACGCAGCATCCCGATCATTGCTGACGATTATGTCGATGCCGCTTTCGGCACCGGGTGCGTGAAAATCACCCCGGCGCATGATTTCAACGACTGGGCTGTGGGTGAGCGGCACGGCCTGGCCGCCATCAGCATCCTGACGCTTGACGCCAAGGTCTCAGACGCCGCGCCAGCGCCCTACCGCGGCCTGGATCGGTTCGAGGCCCGCAAGCGCGTGCTGGACGACCTGAAGGCGGTCGGCCTGCTGGTCAGCGAACGGCCGCACAAACTGATGGTGCCGCGTTCGGCGCGTACCAGCGTGGTGGTCGAGCCCATGCTCACCGACCAATGGTTTGTCGCGATGAGCAAACAGGACCACGGTAACCAGTACTTTCCCGGACGCTCGATTGCTGATGTCTGTCTTCAGGTGGTTGACGACGGTCAGGTCCGTTTCGTGCCAGACCATTGGCGCAGCACCTATGATCACTGGCTGGGCAACATCCAAGACTGGTGCATCTCGCGGCAACTCTGGTGGGGCCATCAGGTGCCGGCCTGGTACAAAGCCGATGCCCAGGGTGCACCGATTCACGATGGATCGGTTTTCGTCGCACGCGATGAAGCTCAGGCGCAGACTCAGGCTCGGGCCGCCGGATGGCATGGGCCGCTGATTCGCGACCCGGACGTTCTCGACACATGGTTTTCGTCAGCGCTGGTGCCGTTCTCGTCTTTGGGCTGGCCGAAAGCCACACCGGACCTCGAGCGCTATCTGCCGTCCTCGGTACTGGTGACTGGCTTTGACATCATCTTTTTCTGGGTCACCCGGATGGTGATGATGACCACATTCTTCACCGGCAAGGTGCCTTTCAAGGATGTCTACATCAATGCCATCGTGCGCGACGCCGAAGGCCAGAAGATGTCGAAGTCCAAGGGCAACACGATCGACCCGCTGGATCTGATCGACGGCATCACGCTCGATGCTTTGCTCGCAAAGTCCACCGTGGGTCTGCTGCGCGGAGATCACAAGGCGCGGATTGAAAAGCAGATCAGAAAGGCCTACCCGCAAGGCATTGCCGCCTACGGCGCCGACGCTGTGCGCTTTACTTTTGCTTCGCTGGCCACCTTTGCCCGCACGCTCAATTTCGATCTGGGGCGCTGCGAGGGCTATCGCAACTTCTGCAACAAGCTCTGGAATGCCACACGGTTTGTGCTCATGCAGACCGAAGGTCGGGACTGCGGCTTTGCGCCCCATACCGCCGAGCAGTGCGTTCCTGGCGGCTACCTGCACTTCAATCATGTGGACCGCTGGATCACCAGCCGACTGCAGCGTACCGAAGCGACGATCGAACAGGCACTGACCGAATACCGCTTTGACCATGCAGCCCGCGAGCTCTACGAATTCGTCTGGAACGAGTACTGTGACTGGTACCTCGAACTGGCCAAGGTCAACCTGGCATCGACCGATGAAGCCGTGCAGCGGGCAACCCGCCGCACACTGTTGCGGGTCCTCGAGACGATCCTGCGACTGGCCCATCCCATGATTCCGTTCATCACAGAGGAACTCTGGCAAAAGGTCGCGCCTCTCGCTCAGCGATACGGTGAGCGGGGTGTGCAAAGACTCCAAGGAGACGCCTTGAGCACGGCGCTCGAACAAGCGCAGTATTCAGTTTCCACACAGGCTTGGCCGACGAGCGAACCGGGCAAGATCGATCCCACAAGCGAGGCAGCCGTCGCCGAGTTGCGCTTCATGATCGACGCCTGTCGCGCACTGCGAGGCGAAATGAACTTGTCTCCGGCACAACGCATGCCCCTGCTGATCGCTGGCCCAGCAGAACGGGCAGCGCTGCATGCGCCCTTCCTGCAGTCTCTTGCCAAACTGTCCGAAGTACAGGTGGTGAGTGCATTACCCGAAGACTCGCTTGCTCCAGTCCAGATCGTGGGGGACTTCAGGCTGATGCTGAAGATTGAGATCGATGTCACAGCCGAGCGCGAACGACTTGAACGGGAAATCACCCGACTGCAAGGTGAGTCGGACAAAGCCCGGGCCAAGCTCGACAACGCATCGTTCGTTCAGCGCGCCCCTGCTGCGGTCGTCGATCAGGAGCGTGAGCGTCTGGCCGGGTTTTCAACGACCCTGGACCGGCTGCGCGAGCAGCGCGCCAAGCTCAGCTGAGCGTCAAAGGAAGAGGCTGAACCATGAACGTGATGAGTCAGCGTCGGGTTTCATAGAAGCGTACATGGGCGCTCCTGTGGATCGCCGTGCTCGCGATTGTGGCCGTGGGACGGGCCCAGGCGCCCAATCTGAAAGAGATTCAGCAGCGCGGTGAGGCAAGGCTTCGCCAGCCACACCAGCGTGAAAGACACGCTGGTGTATTCGGACTTCCACAACGTACTGCCCGACCCGCACGGCAAGGACGTGGTGCGAAAAGTTCGGACGTGATGCTGAGGGGCTGAGGGGCGCATTCCCGGTTCGCGGCGACATGATCGCAACCGGCTTCACAGTGCTGCGGTGGCGCGAACAGGTCGAGTTGTTTTCGAAGCTCACCTTTCCCTCCCCGGTACTGCTGGTGGCCCGAGCCAGTCAGGCTTTCGAGCCCATCAAGGGTGCACGCGATCTGGCAGCAGACATTTCGCAGACAAGGGCGACTGGTCGATCTGATGGGCGGTCGCATTGTCGTGCAAAGCTCCCCGCGCATGGGCAGTGTGTTCACCGTCCGCCGGACGCTTGAGCCGAACCCTCATTCACCCCACACAACACGCAGGCGACTGTCGTTCCCCGGGACCGGCCTGGCGCTCGCCGGGACTCAACACCGACAGGCATGATCGCCGGATCGTGGTGGCACGTTCATTGCATGCATCTTGTATACAAGACTGGATGCACCAAGATGAGCCACTTTGAATCCTCGCCTCACGCCCCTTCCATGCCCGCGCCCAACGCGGTCACAACGCTTGCCAAGCAGGCATGGATCCATTGCTTTGAAAAGCCGCTGGCTGGCGCAGAAGTTGGCCCCTTAGCCGGTCTGACTTTTGCGGTCAAAGACAACATCGATGTGATCAATGTCGCTACGACCGCGGGCTGCCCTGCGTTCGAACGACGGGCAGAGCAAAGCGCCACCGTGGTGCAACGCCTGCTCCACGCCGGTGCAACACTGCATGGAAAAACAAATCTAGATCAGTTCGCCTGCGGGCTGAACGGCACCCGGTCGCCTTATGGCGCCGTCCCGAATGCCTTCGATGCCCGATATGTCAGCGGCGGCTCAAGCTCTGGGTCGGCGTATGTGGTCGCCACAGGCCAAGTGGACTTCGCGCTGGGTACCGATACCGCGGGCTCCGGCCGCGTGCCGGCAGGTCTCAACAATATTGTCGGGTTCAAACCGAGCCGCGGACTCATCAGCGCGGCAGGCGTTTTGCCTGCGGCTCAAAGCGTAGATGTGGTCTCCATCTTCGCGCGCACGGTACAGATCGCCTGGCAGGTCCTGCTGAGTGCCAAGGGGGTCGATCCAGCGGACCCGTACTCGCGCCCATTGAGCTGTGACACCCAACCCGTGGGCGACCACTTCAAGTTCGGAGTGCCAGGCGATCCGGAGTTTTACGGAGATCAGCATGCACAGGAAGCATTCGAAGTCGCAGTGAAACGCTTGCAGGGCATGGGTGGTGTGGCGGTCCCCATCGACTTTCAACCCCTGGCCGAAGTAGCGGACCTGCTTTATGGGAGCGCACTGGTGGCTGAACGCTACGCTGCCATTCGATCCTTCTTCGATGCGAATGAAGCGGACATCATCGAACCCGTGCGCAGCATCATCGCTGCCGGCAAGGCGTATGGGGCCGCCGATGTCTTCGATGCCCAAACCCGCTTGCGAACCCTTGCCCAACGCATCGCACCGATTTGGGAGGCGATCGACATGCTGGTGGTGCCTACTGCACCCACCCACTACACGATCGAATCCATGCAGGCCGATCCAGTGCGACTCAATCGCAACCTGGGGCATTACACCAATTTCGTCAACCTGCTGGACTACGCGGCGCTCTCGGTGCCGAGCTCGATACGGGAAGACGGTCTCCCATTCGGGATCACCCTGATTGGGGCGTGTGGCAGCGATTGGCGACTTGCCCAGCTTGGCCTGCGATACCACCAGCTCTGTGATCTGCCCCTCGGCGCCACCACTTCACGGATGCAAGCAGAGCCCGTCACCCTGGAGGCATGGCCAAGTGATGCGCCGATGGTGCATCTGGCGGTGGTCGGTGCTCATCTGAGCGGGATGCCACTGAATGGTCAGTTGATCGAACGTGGCGCGAAGCTCTTGCGCACCACACGCACCAAAGCGCTCTACAAGCTCTTTGCGTTGGCTGATACAGCGCCTGAAAAGCCTGGTTTGCTGCGGGTCGCTGAATCGGAAGGTCATGCCATCGAGGTCGAAGTCTGGCAGATGCCTGTGCAGTCGTACGGCTCATTCGTGGCCTTGATTCCTGCGCCCCTGGGTATCGGCACGCTGACGCTTGAAAGCGGTGAGGCAGTGCAAGGCTTTCTGTGCGAACACCATGCCCTGACTCAGGCTCAAGACATCAGCAGCTTCGGTGGCTGGCGCGCCTACATGCGCAGCCGTTCCAGTTCGGTCACGGTTCCCGCCCTGCACATCAACGTGCGTTCCACACCACCTCTCACCACTTCCCACAGGAGTTCATCATGACCCGTCGCTCTCCTTCATCGCATTCATTTGTCAGCGTCACGACATCTGCCCACGAGCCACTGCGCCGCCGCAGTCTGCTGAAGGCCGCCGGCACAGGCTTGGGCGTTCTGGCTGCACCAGCCATTGTCCGCGCTCAAAGTTCGCCGAAAATTCGCATCGGGTTTTGGCCTGTTGCGTCTGCCATCCCGTTCTTTGCAGCGATTGAAAAAGGCTATTTCAAAGACGCCGGACTGGACGTCGAGGCACTCAAGCTCGCTAGTCCGCAGCAAGTTGCGGAAGCGATCATATCGGGACGCGCTGAAGGCAGTTCGAACGGCACGGGATCAGCGGCTCTGGGACTGGCAGAAATCGCGCAGCCTGGTCTGCTGAAGATTTTCTGCACGAACCCCACGAACGCGAAGTTTGTCCTCGATCAGTTCATCGTCGCAAAAGACAGCACCATTCGTTCAATCGCCGAGTTATCAGGAAAGAAAGTCGCCTGTGGCCCTGGCGTTCAAAACGTGGTCTTGGCCAAGACGGTGTTGGAACGCGCCGGTGCAAAAAACCCATCGGTGGTTGAACTGCCCATTGGTCAGCACATTGCCTCGATTGTCGCCGGTCAGGTCGATGCCTGCTACACACTTGAGCCCACAGGCACGGTGGGACGACTCAATGGCACTACTCGCAACCTCGAGGTGGGCGTCATTGCGAAGTACGTGCTGGGTGATCCGATGGCGCCTTGGCATGGCGGATCGGCCAGCCTCACCACCGAGTTCATCCGGAAGCATCCCGACGTCACACGCAAATTCATCGCCGCGTACAAACGAGGCGTCGATCTTGTGAAGAGCAATCCGGCAGAGGCGCGGCCAGCTCTCAAGGGATACACCGCGATTGAAGGGCCCCTGACAAATGAAGTGCCCATGGCCGATTACTTGATGTCGGCGGATTTCAAACCTTCGGATATCGCGTACTTCCAGCAGTTCTTCGATCTGTTCACCGAAAAGGGCATCTTCAGCCGTAAGGTTGATGTGGCCAGTCTCCTATACAGAGGTTGAGTATGAGCACGACTGATCCCTCGGGGGCTCGCACCGAACCCTGGAAGGTTGCGCACATGGCCCACGCTGCACCGGCGCGCCAGCGTCTGGACTGGGGGCGCGCCTTGCCTCTCGTCGGACCAGTCGCCTTGCTACTGATCTGGGACGTGGTGGTGCGCTCGGGTTGGATCAAACCGATCCTGTTGCCGGCGCCCACCGATACCCTGCTGACACTCGTCAATGGGATGGTCGGTAGCGCGTTGCTGCCGCACTTCCTCGTGACGCTCAAACGAACGCTGCTGGCTTTTTGCATCGCGACTGCCTTGGGTATGCCCCTGGGTATTTTGTTGGGCAGCACCGAACGGGCCTACCGCAGTGTGGAGTTCGTGATTGATTTCTTCCGCTCGACGCCCTCCTCTGCGCTCATCCCCTTGTTCCTGCTGATCTTTGGCATTTCAGATGTCAACAAAGTGGCGATTGCTGCCTTTGGAGCATTCCTGATCGTTATCTTCAATTGCGCTTATGGGGTCATCAATGCGCGCAAACAACGGGTCGCAGCCGCCAAGGTGATGGGCGCGACGCGTTGGCAGATTTTCCGGGATGTGCTGTTCTGGGAAAGTTTGCAGCCTGCTTTCGTCGGCCTGCGGTCAGCGGTTTCCATGGCGCTGGTGATCGTCGTGGTTGCAGAAATGTTCATCGGATCAGAGAGCGGGTTGGGTCACAAGATCATCGACGCTCAGCAGGTCATGAACGTCAAAACCATGTACGCAGCCATCATGGCGGCGGGGATCCTTGGATATGCGCTCAACGTGGCGTTTCTTGCCATCGAGCGCCGTGTGGTGCACTGGAGCGGACGATGACTGAAGTACTCAATGGACCTGTGTACGCCGAGCCGCCGAAACCGGTCTTCAAACCCGGGCCAGCCGGCACGCACATCACGATTCGCGGACTGACGAAATATTTCGCAGGATGGCCGCTGTATGAAAATTTCGACCTCGATATACCAAAGCACAGCATCGTCTCGATCTTCGGTCCCAACGGCTGCGGAAAGTCCACCCTGATCAATATGATCGCTGGCTTGGTCCCCATCGACGGCGGGGAGATCCTGTTCGACGGGAAATCGCTCAAGGACACCCGGATCGGTTATGTGTTCCAGAACTATCGGGAAGCACTCTTTCCTTGGATGCGAACCATCGACAACATTGCTTACCCTCTCAAACTCGCAGGCCGCAGCAAAGCCGAGGTCGACCGGCGTGTGGCGGAACTGGTGGCCTCGTTCGACGTGAAATTTGACTTGCGCCGCTACCCCTATGAACTGTCCGGAGGTCAACAGCAAACCGCGTCGATCATGCGCGCGCTCGCCCCTAACCCCGAGGTCCTCTTCCTGGATGAGCCATTTTCTGCGCTCGACTTCGAGATGACGCTCTTCATCCGAGAGAAATTGCAGGAAGTCTTCATGCAGACGGGCACGACCATGATGCTGGTCTCCCATGATCTCGAAGAAGCGGTCTATCTGGCCGATCAGGTACTGCTCCTGACGAAGCGACCAACATCGATCGCGGAAATTCTCCCGTATGATGATCCGCGCCCGCGTACCGTGACCACACTCAGTGAGGCCAGCTTCGTCGCCACGAAAAAGCGCAGCCTCGAGGTTTTCCAACGCGAAGTTCGCCGCTAATCACCATGACCGTCAAGTCGCGCGTGCGCGTTTCACTGGCCGATGAAGTCTACGATCAGCTCAAACGAGACATGGCCAACTTCGTGCTGATCCCAGGAGATCGTTTCTCGGAAAACGAGATCTGCGAACGACTCGACGTCTCCCGTACGCCGGTTCGACAGGCTCTGGTGCGCCTGCAGCAGGAAGGCCAAGTGGAGGTGTTATTCCGAAATGGCTGGCGGATGCTGCCATTCGATTTCCATCGTTTCGATCAGCTCTACGATCTGCGGGTCCTGATCGAAACGGAATCGGTACAACGCCTGTGCGACGGCAGGCTCATGGGGGACACGTCACTGGCCACCGAGTTGCTCGATCAATTAGCCGCGATCTGGCTCGTCCCGAAGTCGCGACGCAGCGCTGACGGCGAACAGGTGTGTGAATGGGACGAACGCTTTCACTGCATGCTGGTTGAGGCGACCGGAAACGCAGAACTCAGCCGTGTGCACCGAGACATCACAGACCGGATTCGCGTGATTCGCAAGCTCGACTTTACGCGCCGGCCTCGCATCGAAGCCACCTACGACGAGCATGCTCAAATCCTGCGAGCCATTCTGTCAAAACGCTCGGAGCAATCGCGGCTGCTGCTCAAGGCCCATATCGAGTCCAGCCAACTCGAGGTTCGAAAAATCACATTGCATCAGTTGCAATTGGCTCGCAGTCAGGCGTTGAAACCTCCTGCGTCTGATTAAGCCTGCAGCCGACCAGGCAGTTTGCTCCGACCGCCAGTTATCTGCGACGCAGAAAAAAGGCCTGCGCGTTCCCAATGCTTTCCTGGGCGATCAGCGCATTGCCGGTCTGCTTGGCGAACGCTTCGAAGTCACGCTGCGCGCCAGGATCAGTCGACACCAGCTTGAGAACTTGCCCGCTGTTCAAACCAGCCAAGGCCTTCTTGGCCTTCAGGATCGGCAAGGGGCAGTTCAGGCCGGATGCATCGACTTCCAGATCAAAGTTCAGCGACGACGACATCTCAATGACCTCAGCCAACTGATGGCATTGACGAGGCATTCGGTGCGCTCGATGCGAGCGCATCAGCGCTAGGAGCGGCATCATCGCCCTCGCTCAGCATGACCTCACGAATGAGGGCATTCGTCGCGAAGAAGACTTGTGCGTAATGCTCTGGCTTACAGTAGGGACGCACCGCCAGATCCACTCCCTTGCTGTCCAGATCGAGTATTTCGATTTGAGGGGCAGGGTTGCAAAGAACGTTGGGAATCTGCTGCAGCCGCCGACGCAAGGTTGTCATCACAACGGTGGGATGCGTTTCATGGTCGACACGCATGGTGCGATCGACCCGTCGATGTGGCGCATCAGAAAAATTGCGCAGGGTGTCGCCCATGATCCGACTGTTGTTGACATAGGTCGGTACGTTGTCAGCGGTCAGCAGCGTGGTCGAAAACAGACCGATCTCCTGGACTGTTCCGCTCACAGAGCCGCTTTCGATCGAGTCACCGACCTTGAAAGGTCGCAACACCATGAGAAATGCGCCTGCCGCAAAATTTGAGAGCAAACCAGCCCAGGCGGCACCAATGGCCACACCCGCGGCAGCGATCAGCGCAGCAAACGAGGTGGTCTCGAAGCCAAAAAACCCAAGAATGCCGATGACCAGGACGATGTTCAGCACCACCTCCAGGATGGAAGCGAGGTAGCGCTGCAGGGTCGAATCAAGCTGCTTCGCCATCAGAGCTCGCCCAACGGCCATCACCACTTTGCCAATCAGCCAACGGCCGACAAACCACAGCACAAAGGCGCCGATGAGCTTCAGGCCGAAATTGACGATGATTTGCTGCGCCAGGACCAGCGTGTCCTGCAGTTTCAAGTCATTCATGGAAAGGTGTTCCTGAAAAAATTTGGCGTGATGATACCGCGCAGCCTGCCTTCGTCAGGTGGGCGGGGCGCCCCGGTTAGCGCGCAGCACGCCCATCAATCCGCCCGCCACCAGCATGGCCATCCCCCAGAACAGGATGCCAACGCCGAACACGCCCCCCAATGCACCGAACGCAAGCGGCAGCGCGGTCTGTGTGCCGAAGACCAAGGTCAGGCGCAAGCCCGTGGCCTCGCCGAGGCGCTCAGGTGGGGCCACCCGCGCCAGGATCGACATGGTCATCGGCTGCGAGACACCCAGACCCAGGCCCAGGACAAACGAGAGGATGAAGAGCGCTTCGAGTTGATCGAAAAACGGATAGGCCACATACACCGCCACCGCAACGATCAATGATGCGGAAATGACTGTCCACTCACGCACGTTCATCAGAAAGATCGGCGTGATCACGCGGACTACGAGTGACGCGATAGCGTACGCCCCCAGGATGAGTCCGATGGTCGATGCCGACAAGCCTTTACTGGCGCCATAGAGCGGCACCAGAAACTGATGCACCTCCCAGGCCGACGAAATCAGTGCCACCACCATATAGAGCCGGCGCAATTCCGGGGTGCTAAGCAGATCGCGCAGACGGGCTGTGGGAGACGGCGACGGCGCCGACGCGAGTGGCCGGTGCTGCAAGCGCGCGCCCATCCAACGCATCCAGATGATTGAGATCATCGGCAACAACGCAAGGACGCCGAATGCAGCTCTGTGCCCAATCCCATCGATCAGAAAACCCGTGATCGTGGGTCCCAGAAATGCCGAGACCGAAAACCCGATGGCCATCAGGCTTAGGTTGTGACGGCGACGCTCAATGGGCCCTGCCTGAGAGATCAGTTTCTGGATCGCCAGATGGAATGGCAGATAGCCCACTCCGATCACCATGCAGGCCAGGGCAAGCATAGGCATCGACAGCCAGGCCGCCGGGGCAAGGGTGCCTGCAATCACCAAGCCTGTGCCCAGGATCATGGGCACGCGAGCGCCAATGCGATCGACCCAGCGTCCGCCTGCCACTGCCAGCAACATCGGCAGCACCCCAAGCAGCGCCAGAAGCGCTCCGACGACGAACGTCGACGCCTGCAGATGGAGCGCCGAGAGCGTCAGACAAACGCGCGCACCGCTGAACGCAACATGGTTGAGCACCGACAGTGCAATCAGCGGATGGACCCCAACCGCGCGCTCGACCTCAACCGGATCGGATGGGCCCGTGCCGGGTGCTGAATCGCGCGTCACGCGCGCTCGGCCACCCAGCCCTGAACGGAAGCCAGCGCGCCTGGCACGGCCTTGGGGTCGGTGCCGCCGGCCATCGCCAGATCGGGCTTTCCGCCGCCCTTGCCACCCACCTGCTGTGCAACGAAATTGACCAGCTCGCCTGCCTTGATGCGTCCGACCGCTTCCGGCGACACCCCGGCTGCGAGCTGCACCTTGCCATCGGCGACTGACGCCAGCACGATGACCGCAGGACGCAGCTTGTCCTTGAGCTTGTCCAGGGTCTCGCGCAATGCGCGCGCATCGGCACCGTCCAAAACCGCGGTCAGCAGGTTCAGGTCCTTGACCTTCACGGCTGCGGCCATCAGATCGTCCCCCTGACTGGACGCCAGCTTGGACTTCAAACGGACGATTTCCTTCTCAGCCGCTCGGTTGGCTTCCAGCAGATGCTCGATCTTGCCGGACAACTCGTTCACAGGTGCCTTGAAGGCCGCTGCGGCGCCTTGCAGGGTGTGCTCAATGTCTTGAACCCAGCCCAGGGCCACATCGCCGGTGACCGCCTCGACGCGACGGATGCCAGCGGCCACACCGCCCTCTGTGACGATCTTGAACAGACCGATGTCACCGGTGCGCCCCACATGGGTGCCGCCGCACAATTCGCGGCTGCTGCCAATGTCGAGCACCCGCACTGAATCGCCGTATTTCTCGCCAAACAAGGCCATCGCGCCATGAGCCACGGCATCATCAAAGGCCATCACCTGTGCCGACGTGGCAGCATTGGCCAGAATTTCGCCATTCACTCGCTGCTCGACAGCCCGGATCTGCTCGGCGGTCATGGGCGCGTTGTGAGAGAAGTCGAAGCGCGTCTTGTCGGCATCGACGAGTGAACCCTTCTGTTGCACATGGGTGCCGAGCACCTCGCGCAGCGCGGCGTGCATCAGGTGGGTGGCCGAGTGGTGGCGCATGGTGCGGGCGCGACGCGCGGCATCCACGCGCGCATTCACCGTCTCGCCGACCGACAGTTGGCCACTCACCAGCCTGCCGTGATGCCCGAACACATCCGCTTGTACTTTCAGCGTATCCAACACTTCAAAGCGTGCGCCCGCTGATTCCAGTTGCCCCTGATCGCCTGCCTGCCCACCGGATTCGGCATAGAACGGAGTGGCCTCCAGCACGACGACTGCATCCTGGCCGGCTTGTACGCGGTTCACCGACACACCATCGACGTATAACGCACTTACCCGTGCGTCATCCAGGGTGATTTGCTCGTAGCCATGAAACTGCGTGGCCACGCCGCTGTAGTCGAGCGAGCCACCCATGCGGAACTTGCCGGCTGCTCGCGCGGTTTCGCGCTGTCGGGTCATGGCTGCATCAAACCCGGACGAATCGACCTCGACGCCGCGCTCCCTGCAGACATCGGCGGTCAGATCCAGTGGGAAACCATACGTGTCGTACAGCTTGAACGCGGTTTCGCCATCAAGGACCTGGGCGCCGCTTGCCAGCGCTGCGTTCAGGATCTGCATGCCGTGTTCAAGCGTTTCGCCAAAGCGCTCTTCTTCCTGACGCAGCACATCCATCACGCGCGCCTGCGCCTCGCGCAGTTCAGGGTAGGCCTCACCCATGGCCTCGACCAGATCCGGCACAATGCGATGAAAGAACGGCCTGCTCTGTCCAAGCTTGTGGCCGTGGCGCAGCGCACGACGAGCGATCCGGCGCAGCACATAGCCGCGACCTTCACTCCCCGGAATGACGCCATCCACGATCAGAAACGAGCACGCGCGAATGTGGTCGGCGATGACGCGCAACGACGGCACATGCAGATCGTTGACCCCGGTCTCGCGGGCCGCGGCGGCAATCAGCCGCTGAAACAGGTCAATCTCGTAGTTGCTGTGCACGCCCTGCAGAACCGCTGCAATCCGTTCCAGGCCCATGCCGGTATCAACACACGGCTTAGGCAGGGGATGCAGTGTGCCCGCCTCGTCCCGGTCGAACTGCATGAAGACCAGGTTCCAGATCTCGATGTAGCGGTCACCATCTTCGTCGGGGCTTCCGGGCGGACCGCCCTGCACATCAGGCCCGTGGTCGAAGAATATTTCAGAGCACGGCCCGCACGGCCCGGTATCGGCCATCTGCCAGAAATTGTCGGACGCATACCGCGCGCCCTTGTTGTCGCCGATGCGCACGATCCGCGCAGCCGGCACGCCGACTTCCTTGGACCAGATATCGAAGGCCTCGTCGTCTTCCTGGTAAACCGTGATCCAGAGCTTTTCAGCAGGCAGCTTGTAGACGCCTGTGAGCAACTCCCACGCATAGCGGATCGCGTCGCGCTTGAAATAGTCGCCGAACGAGAAGTTGCCCAGCATCTCGAAAAACGTGTGATGACGGGCGGTGTAGCCCACGTTCTCGAGGTCGTTGTGCTTGCCTCCCGCGCGCACACTGCGTTGCGAGGTGGTCGCGCGCTTATACGGCCGCGGATCCTTGCCCAGAAACACGTCCTTGAACTGCACCATGCCGCTGTTTGTGAACAGCAGCGTGGGGTCGTTGGCCGGCACCAGCGAGGAGGAACGAACGATCGTGTGGCCCTGGGACTCGAAGTACTCCAGGAACTTGCGGCGAATGTCGGCCGAGTTCATCTCTTTGATTCAACGGGAAATTCAGATCGGATTTGAGGGTATCACAGCAAAACGGGCCGGAATCAGTGCGCGCTGCATGCGCGCCGACCCATTGCACGCAGGCGATCGCAGGCGATGCGTCCGCATAAAGCGCTGACCAAACCCGCTACCATCATCGCCTTCCTCTTCCCTCTCCGAGCACTTCCATGCCCCAAGCCCTTGAAGGAATCCGTGTCCTCGACATGTCACGCGTCTTGGCGGGTCCGTGGTGCGGACAGAATCTGGCCGATCTTGGTGCAGAAGTCATTAAGGTCGAGCGCCCCGGTGCAGGCGATGACACCCGCGGATGGGGCCCCCCTTTCCTGAAGCGCGCTGATGGCAGTGACACCGAAGACTCGGCGTACTTTTTGGCCGCCAATCGGGGCAAACAGTCGATCACTGTGGACCTGGCCTGCGCCGAAGGCCAGCGGATCATCCGCGAGTTGGCTGCGGTATGCGATGTGGTCCTCGAGAACTACAAGGTGGGTGATCTTGCCAAGTACGGCCTGGACTACGCGAAACTCTCGGCGATTAATCCGCGCCTCATTTACTGCTCGGTGACGGGGTTCGGACAGACAGGTCCATGGTCGCACCGCGCGGGCTACGACTTCATCATCCAAGGCCTGGCCGGCTTGATGTCAGTCACGGGCGAAGCGGACGACCGTCCAGGCGGTGGCCCCCAGAAGGCCGGAGTCGCTGTGGCCGACCTGTCGACAGGTCTGTATGCCACGCAGGCCGTGCTGGCCGCGCTCTTTCATCGTGAACGCACCGGCGAGGGGCAGTACATCGACATGGCCTTGCTGGATGTGCAGGTGGCCATGACGGCCAATATGAGCTCCAACTATCTGCACAGTGGACAACCGCCCAAGCGCTGGGGCAATGCCCACCCTAATCTGGTGCCGTACCAGACCTTCAAGGCATCAGACGGCTGGATCATTGTGGCCTGTGGCAATGATGGTCAGTGGCGTCGCTTCTGCACCATCGGGGGGCGCCCCGACCTGCCGGATGATCCGCGATTCGCCCGCGTGCAAGACCGTATCCGTAATCGAGAGGACTTGGTCCCGCTGCTGGAAGCAATGGTGGCAGGCAAGACCCAGAGCGAATGGATTGATGAAATGGAAGGCCAGGGAGTGCCCTGCGGACCCATCAACGATTTTCGTCAGGTGTATGAAAATCCGCAGGTGCAGGCGCGCAACATGTGCATCGAATTGCCACGTGAGGACGCTGGCGCAGTCAGACTCGTGGCTAATCCGATCAAGGCCTCGCGCACGCCGCCGGCCTATCGCAGCGCGCCGCCCAGGCTCGGAGAACATACCGAACAGGTCCTGAGCAGGGTGCTGGGATGGAGTGCCCAGCAGATTGCAGCAGCGCGATCAGCCGGCTCGATCTGAAGGTCGGCCGAATAAACTCAGGCCGAGGGGCTCTCGCAGCAGCTCAATATCAGAAAATTTCGTGCGAAGAGGGCAAGGAGGCTTGCCAGCCGGCTCGGCTCGGGTAGACTTCGCGCTGCTAAACGCCCAACGATTGATGACATTCGGGGCGGAATTCTCGGGCGCAAGCATCCCGGGAAACTTCTGGAGACGTATTCATGAAAATCCGCAATCAACGCGACTTCTGGTCCGGTGTGCTCTTCGTGATCACCGGCGTGCTGTTCATGATTCTGTCGCGGCAGTACCAGTTCGGCACGGCCGCCAAAATGGGGCCTGGCTTTTTTCCGACGATGCTGGGCGGCATCATGACGGTTCTTGGCGTGATGCTGGCCCTGCCAGCGATGAGTTCCAAGTCACCAGAGATCAAGGTCGATCGAATCGATTTCAAGGTCATCGGCGTCATCCTTTTGGCAGTTGGAATCTATGCAGCGACGCTCCCCACGCTGGGATTCATCGTTTCGCTGTTCCTGCTAATTTTCATCTCGTCAATGGCCAGTCATGAGTTCACACTCAAGACCACCGCCATCTCTTCGGTCGTCTTGCTGATTTTTTCCTGGCTCGTCTTCGTGAAGGGGCTGGAACTTCAGTTCCCCTTCCTGCCGACCTTCCTGACGCGCTAAACCCGCGTTAGGCAATACGAGCGACGCTGCACTAGAGTACTTACAGGACCGCAATATGGAACTGATTAACAATCTCGCCCTCGGACTGAGCACCGCAGGGACCCTGGTCAATCTGATGTACTGCTTCATCGGGGTGGTGCTGGGCACGCTGATCGGCGTGCTGCCTGGCATCGGGCCGCTGGCGACCATCGCCATGCTGCTGCCTGCAACGTACAAGATGACCGACCCGACCACAGCCTTGATCATGCTGGCCGGCATCTATTACGGCGCGCAGTATGGCGGCTCCACCACAGCTATTCTGGTGAACCTGCCGGGCGAGTCCTCCTCGGTAGTGACCACGCTCGATGGCTACCAGATGGCACGCAAGGGGCGTGCCGGTGCTGCGTTGGCCATCGCCGCCATCGGCTCCTTCATAGCAGGCACGGTGGGTACCCTCATGCTGGCGGCGTTTGCGCCGCCTCTTGCCGAAGTAGCCTTCAAGTTCGGTCCGGCCGAATACTTCTCGCTGATGGTGCTGGGTCTCATTGGTGCAGTGGTGCTGGCCCATGGCTCTGTGCTCAAGGCCCTGGCCATGGTGGTCTTCGGCCTGCTGCTCGGCATGGTGGGAACCGACGTCAATTCGGGCGTAGCCCGCTTTTCGTTCGATGTGCCCGAGCTCTCCGACGGCATCGAGTTCGTGGCCGTCGCCATGGGCATGTTCGGCTTTGCCGAGATCATCCTGAATCTCGAGCAAAAGGAAAAACGCGAGGTCTTTACCAGCAAGGTGACCAACCTCTTCCCCCGCTGGGACGATTTCAAGTTGGCCTTGCCCGCGATTCTGCGCGGCACAGGTATTGGCTCTCTGTTGGGTATCCTGCCGGGCGGCGGAGCAGTCCTGTCATCGTTTGCGTCCTACGCCATTGAGAAGAAAATCTCCAAGACGCCTGAGGAATTTGGCAAGGGCGCGATCCAAGGTGTGGCGGGTCCCGAGTCGGCCAACAATGCCGGCGCGCAGATGTCGTTCATCCCTATGCTCACTCTGGGCATTCCGACCAACCCTGTCATGGCCTTGATGGTGGCCGCCATGATGATCCACAACATTCAGCCTGGCCCGCAGGTGATGACCAGCAACCCCAATCTGTTCTGGGGCCTGATTGTGTCGATGTGGATCGGCAACCTGATGCTGGTGATTCTGAACCTGCCGCTGATTGGCCTCTGGGTGAAGCTGCTGTCGGTGCCCTACCGCATCATGTACCCGGCCATCTTGCTGTTCTGCTGCATCGGCTGCTACTCGATCAACAACAACGTCTTCGACGTGTTCATGACGATCCCGTTTGCGATCCTGGGCTACATCTTCAAAAAGCTTGACTGCGAGCCGGCGCCGATGCTGCTGGGCTTCGTGTTGGGCAAGCTCATGGAGGAATACCTCAGGCGAGCCATGACCATCTCGCGTGGTGACTGGACCGTGTTCTTCACGCGTCCTCTGTCTGCCACGCTGCTGGTGATGGCCATCATCCTGCTGTTGATCGTGTTCCTGCCGGCCATCTCCAAGAAGCGCGAAGAAGCCTTCGCCGGCGACGACTGATCGCTTGCTCTACTTGGTCTGGTCTGAATCAGGGCCGCCTTCGGGCGGCCCTTTTCATTGCGGGCCCAAGACCCTCCGGTGTGTCCCCAGAGCACCATGGCCGCGGTGCCATGCACCACGCGTCAAGCCCCAGGGATCGGCTGCTGCGCCACAGTACGCTCTGCTAGACTCCGGTCTCGTTTCTGAAGCCTGTCCCAACAGCGCAACGGCCGGTTAGGTCGCACGCTCCACCGCTCTCACCCATTGCGCTGATCCCGCCGACCCTTCGGGCTTGGCCAACATCGAACACTCATTCGTCCAACACCCCATGGAAGCTCTCAAAGACGTGCAGCTGCTGGCCTTCGATGTGTTCGGCACCGTTGTCGACTGGCGCGGGTCCGTGGCACTCGAGGTCGAGCGCCTGGGTCTGGGCATCAAGGGCGCTGAGTTCGCCGATGCCTGGCGCCGCCGCTATTTGCCCTCGATGAAGCAAGTGCGTGAAGGCAAGCGCGAGTGGGTCAACCTCGACACACTGCACCGCGAAAACCTCGATGCCGTGCTGGAAAAGTTCGGCGCAGCCGGGCGCCTCGACGACGAGGCCAAAGCCCATCTGAATCGAGCCTGGCATCGATTGGATGCCTGGGCCGATTCGGTCGCAGGTCTGACCCGATTGAAGTCGAAATATGTGGTCACCACGCTGTCCAACGGCAATATCGGATTGCTCACGCACCTGTCCAAGCGGGCAGGCCTGCCCTGGGACTGCATCCTGTCGGCCGAAGTGTTCAAGGCCTACAAGCCCGATCCGCGCACCTATCTTGGCGTGGCGCAGCTTTTCGCACTCAAACCGGAGCAGGTCATGCTATGTGCGGCGCATGCTGAAGATTTACGCGCCGCAGCCGCTCAAGGACTGCGCACAGCCTACATCGACCGTCCGCAGGAATGGGGCCCGGATGTGCGAGGCGATATTCCCAATGAGAGCGACTGCTTCGATGTGCTCGCCACTGACATCCCCGATCTGGCCAGACAACTGAGTTGCTGACCTGACACGCACCCACTCGCATCAGCCGACGTCTTCCAGAGCCGGTTGATGTTCGAACTCTCAATTTTTCGCCCCTCAGTTTTCAGCCACTTTGTCTGGCCAATCTATTCAGGACTCGCCTTTCCATGAGCGCCCGCATCACCGATTTCGACTGGGTCAACCCCTATCCCACCGTGCGTACGCCGGTATTCGCCCGCAATGTGGTGGCCACTTCGCAACCGCTGGCCGCGCAGGCCGGGTTGCGCATGCTGGCAGCGGGGGGCAATGCGATCGACGCAATCGTCGCAGCGGCATCGACCATCACACTCACCGAGCCGGTGTCCAATGGCTTAGGCTCCGACGCCTTCGCCATCCTCTGGGATGGCAAAAAGCTGCATGGCCTGAACGCCTCGGGATGGTCGCCCAAGGCCTGGGACCCTGCTTATTTCACACGCAAGCACGGCGGGCAAATGCCCATGCGCGGCTGGGACTCGGTGACCGTGCCCGGCGCTGTGTCGGCCTGGGGTGCGTTGCATGAAAAATTCGGCAAGCTGCCCTTTGAGCAGTGCCTGCAGCCGGCCATTGAGTACGCCGAGCGCGGCTACATCGTCTCGACCATCGTTCATCGCAAATGGCAGGCGCAGGCTGATCTGCTGAAGGATCAACCAGGGTTTGCGGAACATTTTCTGCCGCGCGGGCGCGTGCCCGAAACCGGTGAGCGCTTCATTCACCCCAGTGCAGCCGGCACACTCAAGCGCATTGCTGCCACACGCGGGCGCGACTTTTATGAGGGCGAGACGGCCGCGAAAATCGTCGCTTATGCCAAGGCCCAGGGCGCTGTGATGGCCGCCGACGATCTCGCCGAGTACCGACCCGAGTGGGTCGAGACGATCGGCATGGATTATCTGGGGCACCGTCTGCATGAAATCCCGCCGAATGGTCAGGGCATTGCCGCACTCATCGCGCTGGGCATCCTGAAGCATTTCGACATCGCTTCGCTGCACCCCGATTCGGCGCAAAGCCGCCACCTGCAGATCGAAGCCATGAAGTGCGCCTTTGCCGACGTGTACACGCACGTGGCCGACATTCGCTTCATGAAGCATTCGCCTGCACAGCTGCTCGACCCGGGCTATCTGGCCGAGCGGGCACGCCTCATCAGTCCTACGCGTGCCACCGACTTCAAGCACGGTACACCTCCTGCGGGCGGCACCATCTATCTCACCGCGGCCGATGAG
This sequence comes from Burkholderiaceae bacterium, assembly GCA_044360485.1. Taxonomy (GTDB): domain Bacteria; phylum Pseudomonadota; class Gammaproteobacteria; order Burkholderiales; family Burkholderiaceae_E; genus UBA4615. Next base: position 29,275 of record JBIKKG010000001.1, read on the forward strand.
AACGGCATGATGGTGAGCTACATCCAGTCCAACTACATGGGCTTCGGGTCAGGCGTAGTGGTGCCAGGCACAGGCGTCTCGCTGCAAAACCGTGGCTACGGATTCACCGCTGACCCAGCCCATGTCAATGTGGTGGCGCCGCGCAAGCGTCCGTTCCAGACCATCATCCCGGCCTTTCTCACACGTGACGGCAAGCCGCAGATGAGCTTTGGCGTAATGGGCGGCAACATGCAACCGCAGGGCCATATGCAGACCCTGGTACGCATGCTGCAGTACAAGCAGAACCCGCAGGCCGCCTGCGATGCGCCGCGCTGGAAGGTCAATCGTGGCCTGGACATCGATGTGGAATCCACGATGCAAGCCAATGTCATTGATTCGCTGCGTGCCATGGGCCACAACCTCGCTCCGGTCGTCGATCCCTACATGGACTTCGGCTCAGGCCAGTTCATCTGGCGCATGAGCGAGGACATGGAAGATGGCTACGTGGCCGCCAGCGACAGCCGCCGAGACGGTCACGCGGCAGCATTCTGAACGGAGATCTGAACCCATGAGCACGCGCACTTACGATCCGATCACCCCACACACCGTGGCCTTCCTGGGCATGGGCGTGATGGGCGCCCCCATGGCTGGCCATCTGGCACGTGCAGGTCATCATGTCACGGTCTACAACCGCAGCGCCGCCAAGGCGCAGGCCTGGGTCAAAGAATACGGTGGCAAGTTGGCGGCCACACCACGTGAAGCCGCGGCCGGTGCGCAGATTGTGTTTGCCTGCGTGGGCAACGATGATGATTTGCGCAGCGTAGTCTTGGGTGCCGATGGCGCGTTTGTCGGCATGGAGCGCGGCGCGCTGTTCGTGGACCACACTACCGCCTCGGCCGAAGTGGCGCGCGAGCTGTACGCCGCAGCTGGCGAACGCGGGCTGGATTTTGTCGATGCCCCGGTCTCGGGTGGCCAGGCTGGTGCGGTCAATGGGCTGCTCACCGTGATGTGCGGCGGCGATGCCGCAGCTTTCGAGCGTGCCAAGCCCGTAGCCATGGCCTTTTCACGCGCCTTCACGCTCATCGGACCCTCGGGAGCCGGGCAACTGGCCAAGATGGTCAATCAGATCTGCATCGCAGGCATCGTGCAGGGGCTGTCCGAGGGCATTCACTTCGGCCAGTCAGCCGGCATCGATATGAAGCTGGTGCTCGATGTCATCGGCAAGGGCGCGGCGCAGTCCTGGCAGATGGACAATCGCGGCAAAACCATGGCCGACGATCAGTTCGAGTTCGGCTTCGCGGTGGACTGGATGCGCAAGGACCTGGGCCTGTGCATCGATGAGTCACGGCGCAACGGTGCTTCGCTTCCGCTCACTGCACTGGTCGACCAGTTTTATGGCGATGTGCAAAAGCAAGGCGGCGGGCGGTGGGATACGTCCAGCCTCATTCGACGCCTCAAACGCAAGGGCTAAGCCGGTGTCCTAGCCGGTCGTCTCGGCGAACGCCCGCGACCGGCGGGCGCAGCACGCCAAACCTCAGTGCTGGATTTCGACGGGAGGGCCTCGAAATTTCTTGCGCACGCCCACGCCCCACCAAACTAGCGCCAGTCCCGCACACAACGCCAGGACCAGTATCCGCACCTTTTCGTTCGGTGGCTGCATGCCTACCCAGATCAGCGTGAGTGCGCCCATCACGGCCAGCAGAGCGACAGGTTTGGACAATACCCCAAGATTGAATGGGCCCTTCCGTGTCCAGTGGCGCCCCTCGGCCCACACACCGGCTGCGACCGGCAGCACATAGGAAATATAAAGAAACACCGTGCAGCCTGTAGACAACAGCACAAAAGCATCGGCATAGAGCGTCATGGAAAAAGCGGCCAACGCAGACAGCCAGACCGATGCGACGGGGGAGCGATAGCGAGGGTGCACAGCCGCCAACCGCTGTGAAACAGGCAAACCACCATCGCGTGCAAAGGCAAACATCATCCGCGATGTGGACATCAGACACGCCAGCGAGCAGACGTAGTTGATCAGCACCAATGCCATCACCAGGAGCACGCGCAAGGGGCCGGGCACCGGTGCCAGCAAGGTCGCAATAAAGCCAGAACCATGCTGAACCGCTTGCGCCAATGAGGGCAGGCAGAGCACAAATGTGCTCACCAGTACAAAGCCGAACAAACCAGACCAGAGCACTGAACGCACGATGCCCCGGGGCACGGTACGCTGTGCATCAAGGGTTTCCTCAGCCGTGTGTGCCGAGGCATCAAACCCGGTGATGGTATAGACCGTCAACAGCAGACCCGAGAGAAAAACTGCGATCAGGCTCGTTGATGCGGGCCAGATACTGCCCTCTGTCCCGGTGAAATTGGTGAACGTGATCAGGCGCGAGAAATCGATGGGTGTGACCGAAAACATCCAGAGCGACGCCGTGAGAACAATCGTCACCGCAAAAATGAGATACCCCGAAAGGTCGATCAGCCGTGTGGTCAGCCCGACGGCGACGTGATTGAGTATGGCCTGCGACACGAGTACCGCGCCAATGAATACAACCTGATGCGGTACGCCCCACTGCGTGGTATCCACGCCCAGCATCGGCAGCAGCAATGTCTTGAAGAACGGGTCATACAAACCGAATGCAATCGATCCACATGCCAAGATCAACCCCAGCAGATTGAACCAAGCCGTCACCCAGCCGAATCCTCGGTTGCCCAAAATGGATGCCCAGTGATAAAGCCCTCCGGCAGTGGGAAACGCCGAGGCAATCTGCGCCATGGCTACAGCCACCACCAATGCGAAGGCCGACCCGACCAACCATCCCATTGAGACGGTCACGCCGCCACCCGCACCCAATGCCGTGGGGAACCCGGTAATGCCACCGGCCAGGATGCAGATGATGGCAAACGAAACTGCGAAGTTCGAAAAACGGCTCATGCGCCGCTGAAGGTCTTGGGCGTAACCCAATTGGGCCAAGAGGACGCTGTCAGCGTCCCCGGGAGAACTCCGAGTGCCCGCGTCTCGATGCGTGGCTCCGGAATCGTCCATCAGAAGGCACTGCGCCAGCGCTCCCCACGGGCCAGCGCCTGCATGAGCGCATCGCGATCACCTTCTCGCAGCGCTGATTCGATGCGGTCGAGTTCGGCGCGAAAGGCCGCAGCAGCCGCGAGCACCGGTTCACGATTGTCCAGCAAAATGCCGGCCCATAAACCGGCGGGCGAGCCGCCCACACGCGTCGTGTCACGCAGACCCGCACCGTGATAGCGGCGGGCATCGTCAGCCCGCGGCCCTTCGCCAATCGAGGCGGCCAGTGCAAAGGCCACGGCGTGCGGCCAGTGCGAGACCTCGGCAAACAGTAGGTCGTGATGATGCGGGCTCATTTGCGCCACGCGTGCGCCCAGCGCGCGCCACATCGCCTCCACCTTCTGCACCACGTCGGCATCGCACTCGGGCGTGGGGCACATCAGCAACGCGCGGCCATCGAAGAGATCTGCACGCGAGGCCGCTGGGCCTGAACGGTCGGAGCCTGCAATCGGATGAGAGGCTACAAAGCGCCCGCGCCGTTCACCCAACCCCGCTAACGCCGCGGCCACCATGCTCGACTTGGTGCTCGACACATCGGTCAGGCACGCCTGCGCACCCAGCCCCGCCCGCATTGCCGGGTCGGCCACCAGCGCGCAGTTCACAGATACCGGCGCCGCCAGCACCACCAGATCGGCGCCAGCCAGCAGCGCAGGCAAATCGGTGCAGACCTCATCAATCAGGCCGGCGTCCAGCGCCATCTGCGCATGCTGCGGGTCCAGCCCACGGATATGACGAGCCATTCCGCGCGCACGCAAAGCGCCCGCCACCGAGCCGCCCAGTGCGCCGGTACCGACGATTGAAACCGTATCGAACGGCTTAGGCAGCTCTGGTTGTTGTGAGATCTCGGGTCCGGTCACGCACGCCCCAGCGCCGCACCCAAGGCACCCAGAAAAATCCGGTTTTCTTCGGGCAATCCCACTGTAATACGCAGCCACTCCGGCAGGCCGTAGTTGCCCACCGGCCGAACGATCACACCGGCCTTGAGCAGCTTCTCGTTGACGCCGTTGGCGTCACCCACTTTTACCAGCACGAAGTTGCCGTAAGAGGGCACGTACTGCAGACCCATCGCATCAAAGGTGGACTGCAACAGCTTGATGCCCTCAGCGTTGAGCGTACGACTGCGTTGCAAGAACGGCTGATCAGCCAGCGCCGCCACCGCAGCCGCCTGCGCCATGGAATTCACGTTGAAGGGCTGTCGCACCCGGTTCATCAGGTCGGTCAGCGCCGGCTGGGCCACGCCGTAGCCCACGCGCAAACCAGCGAGGCCATAGGCCTTGGAGAAGGTGCGCGAGAGCACCAGGTTGGGAAAACGCTTGACCCACGCCACCGCATCGACCCACAGCGAGGGCTCGAGGTATTCGTTGTAGGCCTCATCGAGCACCACCACCACATGGGGCGGCACCGACTGCAAGAAAGCCTCGATCTGGGCAGCGGGCAAAAAAGTACCCGTGGGATTGTTGGGGTTGGCGATGAACACCACACGCGTGTCGGGCGCAATGGCGGCGCGCATGGCGGGAAGGTCATGACCGAAGTCCTTCGCCGGGGTCACGATGGCCCGCGCACCGGTTTCTTGCGTGGCCAGTTCATAGACCTGGAAGGAATACTGCGAATACACCGCCGACAGACCCGGCTGCAGCCAGGCATGCGCCACCAGCTCCAGGATGTCGTTGGAACCATTGCCCAGCGTGAGCCAGTCCTGCGGCACACCCAGTCGCGCCGACAATGCTTCCTTCAGCTCAAAGCCGTTGGCATCCGGGTAACGCCCCAAGTCGGCGGCGGCAACCAGCATCGCCTGGCGGGCCGAATCGGGCATGCCCAGCGGGTTTTCATTGGAGGCAAGCTTGACGATCTTGGACTCATCCAGGCCATAGGCCCGGGCCACCTCGGAGATCGGGCGGCCTGCGCGATACGGCGCAATGGCGCGCACATAGGCCGGCGCAAGTGATGCAGGATCAGAGACAGCAGATTGAGCGCTCATGGTGCAGGTGAAGTAGAGGAGGTCTGTGTGGCGATGGGGCTGGGGCTGCGTCCCGAGGTCAGGTTCACCTCACGCGGATACGAACCCAGCGATTTGAAAAAAGCGGCATGCGCGCGGATGTCGGCTAACGCAGCCGCCACCGATGCATCGGTCTCATGGCCCAGCAAGTCGATGTAAAAGTAGTACTCCCAGTTACCCTGCCGTGCTGGGCGCGATTCAAAGCGCTTCATCGACACGCCATGACGCGACAGCGGTTCGATCAACGCATGCACGGCGCCGGCGCGGTCAGGCACCGACAGAATGAGCGAGGTCTGGTCTTCGCCCGATGCCCCACACAGATGGCTGCCGATGACTGCAAAGCGCGTGCGATTGAGCGGATCATCCTGGATCGACTGCGCCACCACCTGCACCTCGTAGCGCCCCAGAGCACCATCACCGGCAATGCCCGCAGTGTGAGGCTCGATCGCAGCCAGCCGCGCACCCTCTGCATTGCTGGATACCGGCACGCGCTCCAGCATGGGGTAATGGCGATTGAGCCATCCCGTGCACTGCGCCAAAGCCTGCGCGTGGGCGCAGATACGGGTGACACCCACCATGGTGCCGCTGTGCGTGAGGAGGTGATGACGCACCGGCACCGACACCTCTCCGCAGATCTTCAGCGGACTCTGCAAAAACAGATCGAGGCTGCGATTGACCGCCCCCTCGCTAGAGTTTTCTACCGGCACCACACCGAAATCTGCGGTACCCGCTTCGGTTGCGCGAAAGACTTCATCAATCGATACACAGGCCACAGCCTCGACGCCCTGACCGAACTGGGCCAGCACCGCCTGCTCGGAGAAGGTGCCAGCTGGGCCCAGATAGGCCACGCGTAACCTGCGCTCGAGCTCGCGGCAACCAGAGATGACCTCGCGCCAGACCGCCGCGATGGCGGCATCGGGCAGCGGACCGGGATTGCGCTCCGCAAGCCTGCGCAAGATTTGCGCTTCACGCTCGGGCCGCCAGACCGGTGCGTTCGTGGCGTGCTTGTACGCACCCACCTCAAGCACTAGCCGACCTCGCTCGCCCAGCAAGTCGAGCAGCTGGCCGTCGACCTCGTCAATACGCTGCCGCAATTCGGACAGTCGGTCGCTCATTGCGTGTCTCCAGGGTGTTTGTGTGTGCCCGCATTCTCTATTGCTCAGCCGTGCCGCAGGCACTCTCTCTGTGCATGTTCGCTACTGCGCAACGTGCCGCGCCTAAGGTCAGGATGCAGTCCCCGGCTCAGACTCACCTGCACCGGTCTCTTCCGCTCCGTCCGATTCCACCACGCGCTGAACACCCGACAAGGTCGTGCCTTCGTCGACTGCAATGAGCGTGACACCCTGTGTGGCGCGGCCCATCTCGCGAATTTCGGACACGCGCGTGCGCACCAGCACGCCGCCCGTGGTGATCAGCATGATTTCATCGCGCGCCTCGACCAGAATCGCTCCCACCACCTTGCCGTTGCGCTCACTGGTCTGAATGGCAATCATGCCCTTCGTGCCGCGACCATGGCGCGTGTATTCCGTAATGGGCGTGCGCTTGCCAAAGCCGTTTTCCGTAGCAGTCAGCACCGATTGCGTCTCGGTTTCGGCCACCAGCATGGCAATCACGGCCTGCCCGTCTTCCAGGGTCATGCCACGCACACCGCGCGCGCCCCGTCCCATGGGTCGGACGTCGTTTTCATCGAAGCGCACGGCTTTGCCGCTGTCTGAAAAGAGCATGACATCGTGGGCGCCATCGGTGACCGCGACACCAATCAGAAAATCGCCTTCATCCAGATCCACCGCGATGATGCCGCGCTTGAGCGGACGCGAGAATTCCGACAATGGCGTTTTCTTGACGGTGCCCAAACTGGTAGCCATGAAGACGAAATGCTGGTCGTCGAAGGTCTTGACCGGCAGCACCACCGTGATCTTCTCGCCATCCACCAACGGAAACATGTTGACGATGGGCTTGCCCCGCGCATTGCGAGACCCCTGCGGCACTTCCCAGACCTTGAGCCAATAGACTCGGCCTCGATCGGAAAAACACAGGATGTAATCGTGGGTGTTGGCAATGAAGAGCTGGTCGATCCAGTCGTCTTCCTTCATCGACGTGGCCTGTTTACCTCGCCCGCCACGACGCTGCGCACGGTACTCGGACAGCGGCTGGCTCTTGATGTAGCCGGTGTGCGAGAGCGTGACCACCATGTCGGTCGGCGCGATCAGGTCTTCGGTGTCGAGCTCGGTGGCGTTCAGTTCGATTTGCGAGCGACGGGGATCCTTGTTCGGATCGCCATATTCCGCCTTAATGGCCTTCAGTTCATCACCAATGATCTGACTGATGCGATCGGGGCGCGCCAGGATATCGAGCAGATCGGCGATGGCTTCGATCACCTCGCGATACTCCTGAACAATTTTGTCCTGCTCAAGGCCTGTGAGGCGTTGCAGGCGCATTTGCAGAATTTCCTGCGCCTGGACTTCGGACAGCTTGTAGCCGGCATCGGTCAGCCCCACCCCAGGCTCAAGCCCGAGCGGCCTGAATGCCGCCGCCTCTGCACCGGTGCGGGTGACCATCTCGCGGGCCACACCCGGGTCCCAGGTGCGGGCCAGCAGCCGTTCGCGCGCCACGGGCGGCGTGGGTGAGGCCTTGATGAGTTCGATCATCTCGTCGACGTTGGCCACCGCCACCGCCAGACCTTCGAGCACATGGCCGCGGTCACGTGCCTTGCGCAGATCGAACACCGTGCGCCGCGTGACCACTTCACGCCGATGCGACAGAAACGCCTCGAGCATCTGCTTGAGGTTGAGCAGGCGGGGCTGGCCATCGACCAGCGCCACCATGTTCATGCCAAAGGTGTCCTGCAGTTGCGTCTGCTTGAACAGATTGTTCTGCACCACCTCGGGCACTTCGCCGCGCTTCAACTCAATGACCAGACGCATGCCCGACTTGTCCGACTCATCGCGGATATCGGAAATACCCTCGATCTTTTTTTCCTGGACCAATTCGGCGATGCGCTCCTGAAGCACACGCTTGTTGACCTGGAAAGGCAGTTCATCCACCACGATGGACTGGCGCTGGCCACGGTCGATGTCTTCGAAATGCGTACGCGCCCGGATGACCACTCGACCACGACCGGTTCGATAGCCTTCGCGTACCCCGTTAACGCCGTAGATGATGCCGGCAGTGGGGAAGTCAGGCGCCGGGATGATCTCGATGAGCTCATCCACACTCGATTCCGGCCTTCGCAACAACAGCAGACAACCCTCGACCACCTCGCCCAGGTTGTGCGGCGGGATGTTGGTGGCCATGCCCACTGCAATGCCCGAGCTGCCATTGATGAGCAGATTCGGGATGCGCGCCGGCAGCAGCAACGGCTCTTTTTCGGAGCCATCGTAGTTGGCGCCAAAATCGACGGTGTCCTTGTCGATATCGGCCAGCAGCTCATGCGCGATTTTCGAGAGGCGAATCTCGGTGTACCGCATGGCCGCAGCGTTGTCGCCGTCTACTGACCCGAAGTTGCCCTGCCCGTCGACCAGCATGTAGCGCAGGGAAAAATCCTGTGCCATGCGCACGATGGTGTCGTAGACCGACTGATCACCGTGGGGGTGGTACTTACCGATGACGTCGCCGACGATACGGGCCGATTTTTTGTACGGCCGGTTCCAGTCGTTGTTCAGCTCGTGCATCGCAAACAGCACCCGGCGATGCACCGGCTTGAGTCCGTCGCGCACATCCGGAAGAGCCCGACCGACGATCACGCTCATGGCGTAATCGAGGTAGGAGCGCCGCATCTCTTCTTCGAGACTGATCGGGAGAGTTTCTTTTGCGAATTGATCCATGAGGACGCGACAAGCGCTGCGACGTGTAAAGCCTTGAATTTTAACCCATCCGGCTGTGATGTAATGAGGCATGACTGTGCCGACCGAACCCCCGACCGCACCCGTTTCCCTGATCAGTCCCCGATGGCTTGCGCCGGTGGCCCATGGGCCTGCTGTCCTGACCGGGCAGACAGTCGTCGTGCAAGGCACGCAGATCGCCGCTGTGATGCCCCGCGCAGCCGCTCTGCAGGCGCATCCGCGGGCTATACGCATCGATCTGGACGAGCATTTGCTGATCCCGGGACTGGTCAATGCGCATACCCACGCCGCCATGGCGCTGTTGCGCGGTACCGCCGACGACCTGCCACTTGAGCGTTGGCTCCATGAGCGTATCTGGCCGATGGAGGGTGCGCTGATGTCGGAAGCCTTCGTCTATGACGGCGCCGTGCTGGCATGTCGCGAAATGCTCCTCAGTGGCACCACCACCTTCAGCGACATGTATTTCTTCCCGGAATCCACCGCCAAAGCCGCACTGGACCTGGGTATGCGGGCGGCGGTGGGCCTCATCGTGATCGACTTTCCCAGTGCCTACGGGAGCGGGCCGCAGGACTATCTCGCCAAGGGCCTGAAGCTGCGCGACAGCCTGCGTCATGAATCCACAATCGGTTTCACACTGGCGCCGCATGCACCTTATTCGGTTGGCGATGCCGCACTCGCGGACGTGGCGCGCCTGTCAGCCGAGCTGCAGATGCCGGTGCATATCCACGTGCACGAAACCGCTCGAGAAGTGGCCGAGCACATGGAACGCCACGGCATGCGCCCGCTAGCCCGCTTGGCCGCACTGGGTCTGGTCAACCCGGAATTGATCGGGGTACATGCAGTGCACCTGGATGACGCCGACATTCGCCTGCTGGCAAACCATGGGGCCTCTGTGGTGCATTGCCCGCACTCGAACCTGAAACTGGCCAGCGGCATCGGACCTGCGCTGGCGCGGCTGCTGAACGAGGGCATCAACGTTGCGATCGGTACCGATGGATCGGCCAGCAACAATCGCCTCGATCTGATCGCTGAAACGCGCACAGCCTGCCTGCTTGCCAAGGGCTTGAGCGGGGATGCCGCAGCGTTCAATGCGCATCAGGCGCTGCAGGCGGCCACCCTGGGCGGCGCCCGGGCACTTGGAATGCAGGACCAGATTGGCAGCATTGAGCCAGGCAAGGCAGCTGACCTGGTTGCGATCGACCTGACCGACGACGGACTGGCCGCGTTCCATGATCCGGTCGCGCATTTGGTGTATTCCGCGACGAGTCAGCAGGTCAGCGATGTCTGGGTGAACGGGCAGTCTGTTGTAGTCAAGCGACAAATGGTGCGTGCCCGCGCGCTCGACGCCGTAGCCGCAGTACGTGCCCGCAATGTCGTGTGGCACAATCGTTTAGGTCAGTTTGTGCCGGGTAACGTGCGGGCATAGGTTGTTTCAAGCCGTGTGGCGCTCTGCAGTTTCCGGTGGCGCCCACCGGCACAAAGCACGTTCGAGGCGCTTTGCCGTAGGTTAGCGGGTCGGTATACTCCGTCGCAGCCGCTGCAAGGCGTTGATTTTTCAGATGTGAGTCATCTCACCGAGAGGAGAAACATGAAGAAATCGCTCAAGTTGGGAGCCCTCGTGGCCACTGGTCTGCTGGCTGCATGCGCGTCCACCAACCAGGACACTCCGAATATCAAAGCCGCTCCGAACCAGACTGGTTACATCCAGTCGCCGTTCGGCAACGTGGTCACTTCGCCGTTTGCAGAGCAGCCTGGCAGCCCGAAGGGTCTGTGCGTACGGTCGCCGTGGTGGCAGCCCGCCAACGCCCAGGTCGACTGTAATGCCGACCTGATGCCGCGTTCGGCTCCCGCCCCGGTGGCGTCGCCGATGGCACCGCCGCCCGCTCGTCCGGCTCCGGCTCCGGTTCCGGTCGTCCCGGCTCCGGCTCCTGCACCACGCCCGGCTCCGGCCCCTGTAGCGGCCCCGCGTCCGACCAGCGAAAAAGTCACCTTCGCAGCCGATGCGTTCTTCGACTTCGACAAAGCCACGCTGAAGCCGGAAGGCAAAGCCAAGCTCGACGACCTCGCCGGTAAGATCAAGGGCGTCACCCTTGAGGTCATCATCGCCGTGGGTCACACCGACAGCGTTGGTTCCGAGGCCTACAATCAGAAGCTGTCGCTGCGTCGTGCTGAAGCAGTCAAGGCTTACCTGGTGAGCAAAGGTATCGAAGCCAACCGCGTCTACACCGAAGGCAAAGGCACCAAGCAGCCGGTCGCCGACAACAAGACCACCGAAGGCCGCGCGAAGAACCGCCGCGTGGAGATCGAAGTGGTCGGTACACGCCCGGTCAAGAAGTAAGGGTCTTAGGATGTGCGGGGCCTCAGGGCCCTGCCACTCCAACCGTGGTGTACAAAGCCCCGCTCACGCGGGGCTTTGTTTTTTGCGCGTCGTTGCTGTATCGCCCCGATTTTCCGTCGATGCACTACGCCACGCAGTGCCCGCATCCCCTAGAATCGGAGGCTATTCTCTCGATCGATGACCATGAGCCTGCCTGCCTCCATCACACCAACCGAATCACCCGCGCCTGCCAACGCAGACTCCGGTGAGATTGCCAAGTTCGAAGCTTTGGCTGCGCGGTGGTGGGATCCGGAATCCGAGTTTCGGCCACTGCATCGAATCAACCCGCTGCGCCTCGGGTGGATTGAACAGCTTGCGGGGACGGTATCAGGTCGCGATGTCATCGACGTGGGATGCGGCGGTGGCATCCTTGCCGAGTCCATGGCCGCGCGCGGTGCTCGGGTCACCGGGATCGATTTGGCGGGCAAGGCACTGAAGGTGGCAGAGCTGCATGGGTTGGAGTCGGGTGTGACGGTGCGCTACCAGCAGATCTCTGCTGAGGATATGGCGGCAAACGAACCGGAAAGCCGCGATGTGGTGACGTGCATGGAAATGCTCGAGCATGTGCCAGATCCGGCCTCCACGGTCGCGGCATGTGCGCGCCTCGCGCGTCCAGGCGGCTGGGTGTTTTTCTCCACGCTGAACCGCAACCCCAAGTCCTTCGCGTTTGCCATCATCGGTGCCGAATACATTCTGAAGTTGCTGCCGCGTGGCACGCATGAATACGGCAAGTTCATCCGACCCTCTGAATTGATCGGTCATGCTCGCCGTGCCGGACTGCAGCAGCAGGCCATGCTGGGACTGACCTACAACCCGCTCACACGCGAGTACCGACTGGTGGACGGCGATGTCAGCGTCAATTACCTCGTCGCCTTTCGCAAGCCCGCCTGAATCGGTCAGGGCGCCCACCATGCCAAGGCACGCCATGACCTCACCACTGAAACCGCGCCCCTTGGCGGTGTTCTTCGATCTGGACGGCACCCTCGCCGATACCGCCGCCGATCTCGCCGCGCCGGTGAATGCCATGCGTCAGGAGCGAGGGCTGCCAGTCCTGCCACTCGACGTCCTGCGTCCGTTCGCGTCGCACGGCGCACGCGGACTACTCGGACAGGGCTTAGGCGTTCGGCCCGAAGATGACGGGTACGAGGCCCTGCGCCTGGACTTTCTGGCACGCTATGAGTCCGCCATGGTGGTGCACACCGCGCTGTTCGATGGCATGCACGAAGTGTTGAACGGGCTGGATGCGCACGGCATTCGCTGGGGCGTCGTCAGCAACAAGGTCGAGCGATACGTGCGCCCCATCATGGCAGCACTGGGTGTCTTGAACCGTTCAGTCAGCGCCATCGGCGGTGATACCACCCCTCATCCCAAGCCGCATCCTGCGCCGCTGCTGCACGCAGCGCAGCTCGCGGGTGTTCGGCCCCAGGATTGCGTGTACGTCGGCGATGACCTGCGCGATATCCAGGCCGGCCGTGCGGCAGGCATGCGCACGATCGCGGCTGGATACGGATTTTGCGGAGATGACACACCACCGATTCATTGGGGCGCCGATGCCCTGATTCAGGCGCCCGCTGAGCTGCACGGTCTGTTGCAGCTGCATGCTTGAAGGCCTGCACGAGGACACCGTGACCCGATCCCCGCGCCCAACCCCATTGCGGTCAGCGCGATCCAGACGCAAGGCGGTCCGGTATGTGTCGTCGCATTCCGCACTCAGGCATCGTCAGCACGGTGTCGTCGCGCGATGGCTGTTGTGGGGACTGGCGGCGCTGATCGCGCTGGCGGCCGCGCTGCTGGCCGCCCTCACCTGGGGTCCCAATCTGATGCGCGAACAGATCGCTGCGCGCACCAGCCTCATGCTCGGGCGTACCGTCCATGTGGATCACATCAGCATCTCGCCTTTCGCTGGTCATGCTGTTTTCAGCAATCTGGTCATCGATAGCCTGGAGCCTGGCAAGCCCATGCTCACAGCCAAACGCGTCGATCTGAAGGTCGATTCACTGGCTTTTCTGCACGGCGTGGTGGTGGTGCGCAGTATCGACATGGCTGAACCGCGTGCGCGTATCGTGCGGACGAGCTCTGGCGCGCTCGATTTGTCGGATGTCATCGCGCAGTTCACCAACCGGCCGGCCTCATTGCGGCGTACCGATTGGCGAGTGGATCGCGTGGCCCTGCATGACGGCGCGTTTGCATTCGATGACCAGGTGGTCAAGAAGGTCACGCGCATCGATGGCTTGCAATTTTCGCTCGAAGGGCTGACCAACCTCGAAGCCAAGATCGATCAGCCAGCGACCCTCAAGGCGCGCTTCACGCTTGACGATCGGCCCGCTGCACTCGATGCACGTGCAACCCTCTTCAGCGAGGCACCTGCCTATGATGCCAAGGCTAGCCTGGATGCGCTGCCCCTTGCCAGCGTGCTGCCCTATGTCGCGCTGCCTGCCGACATACGTCCCACGGGCGGTGCGATTGACCTGGATCTGATCAGTCGCTATCTCACTCGGCCAGAGCGGCCCGAGCAAGCACTGCGCCTTGAGGGACGTGCCAGTCTGAAAAACCTCGGTGTCGCCGATGCGCAGGGTGCACCGCGCCTTTCTTTGCGCAATCTGAGTTCCGACATCGGCCCCTCTTTTCCATTGGGCGGCGAGATCAGGATCGCCGCGCTTGCGCTGGCAGGGTTGAACTTTTCAGGAGGGCGGACGGCAGACGGTTCCATGACCTGGCCCAAGGCTGGGGCATCCTCATCAGCGCCCGCCCCTGCGCGGCCAACATCGCCGGCTCAAGCCGCAGCAGCGCCCAACAGTTCCAGCCCCTCGTTGAGCGGGCCGCGATCCCTGCGTATCGAGCGTGTCACAGTGGAGGACGCAGCGATTCAATGGGCCGATGCAGCGCTACCGGGTGGTCTTGAAGCGAAGGCTGATCCGGTCACGCTGACCGGTGGGCCGATCCTGATCCCCGACCTGTCCCAACCGTCTCGCTTGAACGGGACGGCGCAGCTGCAAACCTCCATCAATGGCGAAACCCCTCTGGGCATCGCACTTGAACTCAATGGCACGCAGGGCCAGGCACGCGTCGATCTCAAGCGTGTGCCTCTGGCACGTTATGCGCCGCTCGCTGGCCCGGCGCTGAAAGCAAAAGTCGAGCGAGGTTTCATCGAGGCGCAGGGCCTCGTGCGCTGGAACACCGAGTCAGGCGCCTGGTCGGTGGACGACACCCAGGCCTCGCTCACCGATTTGCGCATCACCCACCCCCGCACGCAGCCCCTGAGTACAACAGGTCTGAAGCTGTCGGCGATCAAGGTCGATGGTGCAGCACATCGCATCGAGATCGGTCAGGCGCGCCTGGAGCGCACGAATCTCAGCGCCTTTCGCGATGCGGGCGGGCTCATCGATCTGCAGCAGTGGTACGACTCCGGGCCGTCGCGAAAGGCGGCGGTGCGCCCTGGCGTCACGCCACCCGCCGATCCTGCATGGAGTCTGCTGGTGCGGCAGGCAGAGGTGGACCGCCTGGAATTGGATTATCGCGATGCCCTGATTGCCAAAGGCAATCGCCTGCCGCGGGTCACCTTCAGCGGCAAAGCCCGCGATCTGACGCTCGATCCCAAGCGCACGGCGCCCTTTGAGGCGACCGTATCGCTTGCAGACGGTTCGCGCTTGAGTGCGGCTGGGACGGTGCGACCGCAGCCACTGAATCTGAATGCGCAGCTTCGCTTACAGCAAATCGATCTCACGTACCTTGACCCTTACATTGAGCCTTACCTGAACCTCGCGCTGGTACGTGGGCAGTTGTGGGGCGGTGGCCGATTGAACCTGGAGTCGCTACCCAATGGCTCCTTGAGCCGCATCGGGTTTGCTGGTGAAGTGTCTGCAAACAACGTTGCCGCCGAAGATAAATTGACGCGCGAGGACTTTGCGCGATGGAGCGCACTGGCGGCTCCATCGGTCAATGTGGACTGGCGACCAGGCCGGCCGGTGCAAAGTTCAATTGCCATCGGTGACGTGGCGTTCGTGGACTTTTACGCACGGGTGATCCTTTCGCAGGAAGGTCGCCTGAACCTGAGCAACATCCTGGCCGACCCCAGTCGGGGGCAAGTACCGCAGTCGCTCACCGACTCAAGCGGAGCACGCACAAGCCCGCCACCAAGCGCTGCAGCCCCCACCAACACAGAGCCGACTGTCCCTTCAATCGGATCCGGGCAACGCAGCGCCACAGTGAATCCACGCGCCGATACAAAGCCCGCAGAGCGACCGCGTGTGAGCATCGGCACCATTCGGATCGCCAGCGGCAACGTGGTCTTTACCGATCTGTTCATTCGCCCGAACTACACCGCGAACCTCACCCAGTTGTCGGGCTCCATTGATGCGCTGGCCAGCGATCGCACCGAACCCTCGGATGTGCTGATCAGTGGCCGGGTGGACGATGACACGCCGCTCGACATCACGGGCAAGATCAACCCGCTTGCGCCTCGGAATTACATCGACCTGCGCGCCGTCGCCCGCGGATTCGATTTGCCCAAACTGAGCCCCTATTCCGGTCGCTGGGCTGGTTACGCGATCGAAAAAGGAAAGCTCACGGCCAACGTGCGCTACAAGGTCGAGGGCGACAAACTCGATGCGGAAAACAAGCTCGTCATCAATCAGCTCACCTTCGGCGAAAAGGTCGAGAGCCGCGATGCATTGAAGCTGCCCGTTCAACTGGCCGTGTCACTGCTCAAGGATGCGAACGGCAACATTGATCTGGATCTGCCGATTTCGGGCACCTTGTCCGACCCGCAGTTCTCGGTCGGCGGACTCATCTGGCGTGCCATCGGCAATCTCATCGTGAAAGTGGTGACCTCCCCGTTCAGATTCCTGGCCTCACTGGGCAACGACGGCGGCACCGGCACAGATCTGAGTCAGATCGAGTTCAGTGCGGGCGATGCGCGTATTGATGATGAAGACCGTCGGCGCCTGGATGGATTGGCCACAGCGCTTGAAGCGCGCCCCGCATTGTCGTTGGACATCATTGGCTATGCCGATCCGAAGAGCGACGCGCAGGCGCTGCAGCAGGCACGCCTCGAACGTGCGCTGCAAGGCACCAAGCTTGGCGATATTCGGCGTACAAACAAGGCGACCGAATTGACGCTCGAGACCATCACGATTGACGCTACCGAGCGGGCGGCGCTCATCGAACGGCTGTGGCGTGCAGCCAAGCTCGACGGATCGGCACAGGGTAAGGCCGTGAGCCCGCAGGACATGGAGCAACAGCTCCTCGAGCGCAATGAGGTCGCTACCGAGGACATGCGCCAGCTCGCCCAACGCCGCGCCGAAACCGTGCGCAATTACCTGCGTGAGGAACGCAAAGTTCCGACTGAACGCTTGTATGTGCTGGCGCCGCGGGTGAGCGCCGACAGCGCAAAGCAGGACACCGAGACTGCGAGCGTTGTGCGCAAGGTGACCTTCGAAGTGAAGTAACGCGGCGCTGCGTAAACAGTGAGGCTTGGCCTGCGCGACCTCAACCGGCCCGTTTAGCCTGGCTCGGTCCGTGAAGAAAAGCCGCTTGAATTTCCCGCCCTCCGATACAATGTGCATTCAAGACCGGGGCCGACCTGGTTTCGACGTGGGTAGTGAAGCGTTTCAGTGCATGCCGAGGACTCTAGTGCCCTCGTAAATCCTTCTAGAAAACTTCAAACGCCAACGACGAGCGTTTCGCTCTGGCCGCTTAAGGCCTAAGCCGCTGCACCGGGTTGCCGATGGCCCGGGTCCCGCAAGGGACTGCAGTGTCATTCACATCGGATCGTGCCTCGGTGGGCCGCTTATCGAGGAGCTAAAAAATAGGTGGCTGGTCGTTTCCTGAGCCTGCCGATCGGCATAGGCGACGACGAGAAAACTAAAGATCTGGCTAAGCATGTAGAGCGGTTACGTAGAAGACTTGCGGACGCGGGTTCGATTCCCGCCGGCTCCACCATCAAACGCAAAGGGCTGCCCCGAAAGGGGTGGCCCTTTGCGTTTGATCATGCGCCCAGCGAGAGAATCGAACCCGCGGGACGCGGGGCTCGAGCGGGGTTTCGGCGAGCACTGCTCGCCGCCGCGAGGGCGCGCCGGGCCTGCAGGCCCGTCGCCGGGAGATTCCTGCCGGCTCCACCATAAAAGCGAGATCCTGAGGTCGGACTATCTGAATGGCTCCGGCTAGTGACGATAAGCGGCCAGAACCAGTCATTCAGAAACGTCCGGTATCGGGTGGGCTGGCTGGCGGATCAGTGCTACAGGCGCTCGAGCAACCCGTGACGGGTTTACAATAGCGTTGAAAGTATCTACTATGTAGATACTTAGTCTTGGAGGCACGATGATGACCAAGCTAGCCCGGATTTTCTCGCACGGTGGCAGCCAAGCTGTGCGCCTGCCCGCCGAGTTCCGATTCACCGACATCGACGCCGTCTACGTGCGGCGCAACCTTGCTGGTGACGTGGTCCTTTCGCGACATGCGCCGCAGCCGTACTCCACTTTCATGGCCACGCGCAACTCGCTCGGGGCACTTCCCGACACCTTTTTGTCGCCCAACGAGCGCGACCAGCGGACTGAAGACCGCGACCCATTCACCGATTTCGGCGATGGTCGTCCGGAGCGCTGATGGCTTTGTACATGCTCGACACCAACGCTGTCAGCGCAGTCATGCGTGGCAATCCGCTGATGGACGAGAGGCTCCTCCAACTAGACCAGGCAGATTGGTGCATATCGGCCGTAACGTATTCCGAGATCTGCTACGGGCTTTCATTGCGTCCCGAAGCGACAAATCTCATCCGCGCTGCAGATGCCTTTCTGGCGGTGGCGACCACCCTCGCCTGGGATGCAACTGCTGCCGCAGCACATGGCCGTCTGCGGGCGCAACTGCGCCAAGCTGGAACGCCAATTGGTGACTTTGACGAAATGATTGCTGCCCATGCAATGTCGGTCGGCGCGGTGCTGGTAACGAGCAACGAACGCCATTTCAGGCGAATTTCAGGATTGGCCGTCGAGAATTGGATCCGCGACTC
This sequence comes from Burkholderiaceae bacterium, assembly GCA_044360485.1. GTDB lineage: Bacteria > Pseudomonadota > Gammaproteobacteria > Burkholderiales > Burkholderiaceae_E > UBA4615. The sequence continues at coordinate 47,551 of JBIKKG010000001.1, forward strand.
AACCAGTTGAGCCAATCTGATACCACGTCCTTGGAGCGATCAGATGCCGCCCGTGAGGCTGTTATCGGCCAGAAGCGCTCGTTGGTGACCTGCTCAGAAGTTTCGATACCAGCCCGCCTTGGATGACCGGTTGACGGCGGACAACTTGAGCTCAGCTTTGGCTCGTCCCGGCCAAATGCTGTGACACGGTCGCCCGGAAACTCGTTTGTCAATGACTGGTTTCAAAGTGCAGCCGCCCTCGACCCACGGGCGCTCAAACGCGTGGACCAGCCTCTCGACTTGAAAGGTGCCTGCGACTGCAATGGGTCGGGATGAGCCCTTCCGCTCAAGGTTCAGCTGGATCGGAAAGGTGCGGAGATTGGCGGCCAGCGATGAGACCAGCGCAGGCGTAAGCAGCGTTCCGAAACCTTTCGCAAGGGCACTGCAGGTGTCAGCGTGGCCTGAACAGAGTGCGATTGATCCCGGGTGCGCACCCACCACCATCAAACGGAAACGCCTGCCCTGAAAGGGGCGGGCGTTTTTGTTTGATGGATGAATCTCGCGCGCGAATCGAACCCGCGGGACGCGGGGCTCAAGCGGGTTTCGGCGAGCACTGCTCGCCGCCGCGAGGGCGCGCCGGGCCTGCAAGCTCGGCGATGCCGGCTCCAACAAAACCGGCTACTTGCGGCAGTCGGTCATGCAGCGGGCCACGCGCAGATCCGGCTCGTTGTCCCACGCGACGAAGCCGCCGCGGTTAGGCATTTTCACCTGCATCAGCGTCAGCGCGTCCAGCGACCCGTCCGCGCCGACGATGCCGTTCAGGTTCAGTAGGAAAGCGGTCAGCGCGTAGACCTCACCGGGCTCGAGGCTTTGCGGCCGGTCCCAAGGCATCGCGCGGTTGATGTAGTCGTACAGCGTGGTGGCGTGCGGCCAGAAGCTGCCGATGGTCAGGCTGGGCGCCTTCCCGGAGAGCGATCCGTGGCCACCCACCAGCGGCGCCGGCATCAGGCCACCCTGCCCCTTATCGCCGTGGCAGGCCGCGCACCGCTGCGCGAACAGAGACACGCCCTGAGCGACCGTGCCCGAGCCGGCGGGCAGGTTGCGCCCGTCCGGACCGATATCGATATTCCAGCCGCGCAGCTCGGCGTCGGTAGGCGCGCGGCCGATCGCATAGCGGCCGACCGCGGACGCATCGGGCGGCGGGGGCGCGGACGAGCCGGTGGCGCAGGCGACCAGCACCGCGCAGACCGACAGCGGCGCGGCGAATGCACGCAGACGACGGGGGCGGCATTCAGGCGAAGACATGGGTCACCTCCCCGCTCGCAGCGACGCTCCAGCTCTGGATGCCGTTGTAGTGGTAGACCGAGTTCAGGCCGCGCGCCGCGATCAGCTGGTCGCGTGTGGGTTGAACGTAGCCGGTTTCGTCCCTTGCGCGGCTCTGCAGGATCGCTGGCGAGCCGTCCCAGGTCCAGGGAAGCCGGAATCGCGTGATCATCTTCGATTGCACCGGTTCCTGGAGCACTGCCTCGCGCCAGTTGCGCCCACCGTCTACCGACACGTCGACGCCTGCGATCCGTCCGCGTCCGGTCCAGGCGATGCCCGAGATCTCGCGAAAGCCGCGCGGCCCCATCTGCTGGCCGCCCGAGGGCGACAGAATGACCGACTTCGCGTCCATCACGAAGGTGAACTGACGCGCGCTGCCGTCGGGCATCAAGTCGGTGTACTTGGATGTCTCCTCGCGCGTCTGGAAGGGCTCGATGCCGACCTTGATCCGGCGCAGCCACTTAATGCTCATGTTGCCTTCGATGCCAGGCAGGAACAGGCGCAAAGGGTAGCCCTGCTCGGCCCGCAGCATCTCACCGTTCTGCGACCACACCACCATCGCATCGCGCAGCGCGATGTCCATTGGAATACTGCGCGTCATCGCGGCGGCGTCTGCGCCCTCGGCGAGCAGCCACTTCGCTTCGGGCTGCAGGCCCACTTCGCCCAGCAGCGTCGACAACATCACGCCGGTCCACTCGGCGCCGGCGATCAGGCCGTGCACGTCCTGCGCCGTCCTGCCGATCGGGGCTTTCCACTGCGAAGCGCTGTTGCCCGAGCATTCGAGGAAGTGCACCCGCGAAACCGCCGGAAAGCGCATCAGCTCATCCATCGTCAGCAGCAGCGGGCGCGACACCAGGCCGTGGATCATCAGCCGGTGCTGCGCCGGGTCGATCTGCGGCACACCGGCGTGGTGGATTTCGAAGAACAGCCCGTTCGGCGTGATCGTGCCGTGGAGATTTTGGATCGGCGTGCGCGAAAAGAGGGGAAACGGATTATTCCCGGCTGGCAGTGCGCGGACCACGTGCTGCTCGTGCAGCGAGGGCAGTCCGTAGGGCGGGTTGAGGAAACCGGTGCCCTGCTCGCGCATCCACTTCGGCACGCGCGGCGGCGGCTCGCCCAGCGCGCTGCGGCTGGTGAAACCGAGCCCCGCGCCGGCCGCTATCGCAGGCGCAGCCGCAACGCGGCCGAGCAGCGCACGGCGCGCACCGCTCGCGGGCCGCGGTCGTGCTTCGAGATCGTCATCGTCGCTGTCTGCCATGCTTCGGTGCGCGTGCTCGAAAACCAGCCAACCAGCAGCATAGCCGAGTGGGTGCTCGATACCTGCCACCACGCGCGTTGAACAGAACTGCGTTCCTGCTGGCGGCCGGTGGCTTTACGCCCTTGTTCGGCAGGATTTTCGAACTGTTCGGACGCAAACTCGTCTATCTGATTGGCTTCTCTCTGTTCGGGGTATCGAGCCTGCTGTGCAGCCTGTCGTTCGACGTCACGAGTCTGCTCGCCTTTCGCCCGAGGCAGGCAGGGCAGGCACACAGCATCGGCGCCTTGATCGGACTGGTCGTTGCCCGGTTGCTGCGCGAGAAAGACTGAACAGGAGAGGCTTCGTCATCTGTGCGCAGGCGGGCCGTGAACATCCGCAGGCAGGGACAGCGACCTTGGCCAAGTCCCCGCATGCGCCTCAGATGGTGATGACCAACTGGTTCAAGTCCAGCACCCGCCTGTACTCGATCTTGCGTGCGATCAGGTTGGCCATCACGCGCTCCGACAGGCTTTCCGGTTCGTCGTGCCGAATTTCCGTCTCGCGCAGCGGGTTGTGAATGACACCGTCATCACGTATGAGCATGACCAGGCCATCGGCTGTACGCCGGATCATCAGGTCGATATTGACGCTGCCCTTGGCATTCGCATTGGCCTTGAGGATGTCGACCGACAGGTCTTCGGCCAGCATGCTCGCCTTGTAGGCCAGCCAGGAGTCGGGAACCGAATCTTCCAGGAAGCGATGCAGGTAAGCCGAGACCTGCGCGCTGTTCTCGGTGGTGCACACATACGACAGCGTCTTCAGCTCGTTGGGCTCGCGCTCGGGCAGCAGCCACAGGTCGGCGAACAGCCCACCCGATGCCTTGCGCATCCAATGAAGAACGGGAATCGCGATGAGCAGTGCCAGATAGCTCTGGGCTGCCAGCGCAATCCAGATACTCTCGACACCGAAATACGTACCGAGCACAGGAAGGATCGGGATGATGAGCGCACCTTGCAGCACCGACAACAGCATGGCCGCCCGGTGCTGGTTCACGGCAATGTAGTACTGGATTGCGTTTTTCAGCAGGCACAGTGCAGGAAACGAAAGCGCCGTGATGCTCACCGCGAGCGTAGAGATCTGCGTATCGGCTGAGCCTTGGATGCCGTACAGCAGCAACACCGACTGCGGCCAGACCAGGAGCAGCGCCACGATGGCCGCACTGATGGCCAGCAGCAGCACCGACGAGTGCCGTGTGAGGATGCGCAGGCCTGCGTAGTCCTTTTCGCCGTGCAGCATGCCCCCCATCATCAGGATGCTGGTGCCCGCACTGATGATGAACAGGTAGACGATGTTCTCGCAGGTGTTGAACAACGAGAAGGCGACCAGGCCGGCACTGCCGGCTTGCATGAAGATCACCTTGTTGAGCACGGCGGTCTTGGCGTACTCGAGAAACGAGCCTACCGACAGAGGGAAACCCGACTTGAGCATCTCCAGCAGGTAATTGCGGACGAAAGCCAGGTCGGTCAGCGCCGCGAAGCGCAGGCGCACCGTCGCGCGCCCGCCCAGTGCATGGGTTGCCATGATCATGAAGCCCAGCACCTGGCTGACGATGCTGGCCACCGACAGCCCCAACATCCCCATGTCCAGTTTGAGGAACACGACAGCAAAGGCGGCGTTCAGGATGTAGGTGACGATGGCGATGGTGGAGAAGAATTTCGGCCTGCCGTCCAGCCTCCATCCCTTTTCGAAAGCCTCGGATACCGCGAGCAGCGGCGCGCTGAGCAGGAAGGGGATGTAGTACTCCAGCGCCAAGCCCAACAGGCGCGCATCGTCGGCGAAATAGGCCAGCAGCGCCTCGGCGAAAAAGAACTGAGGCAAGAAGACGATCGCCTTGACGCACACCAGCACCACGAGAAAGAGCGTGAAGACACCATGCACCTCAGTGGGTTCGGATTCGGCGCTGCACCGCGCCAGGATCGCGAAGACACCGCCGCCGATGATGCGCGACAGGATGAATGACAAGCCGACCAGCGGACTGATGAGCACCAGCGCCGACAGCGCATCGGGTCCGAGAAAGTGCCCCGCCAGGATGGAGTCGGTCAGCAGGATGACACTGCCCACCAGTGACGACACGACCGACGGGAAGTAGAGCTCCTTGTACTTCCGGGTCAGCAGCACCCCGCTGCGTTGATAGTTCGTGGTCGTCATCTCGAGAGTTCTTCTTGTTCGCCCTGGCACGTGCGTTGCGGTCATCGCAGCGTGAAAGCTGACCTGGCATGCGCAGGACGATCGCATGTCCTGCGCGGCGACACCGCTGGGGCCCCACCTGCATCCGCGACACGCGGGGAGCCAAGTCGAGGTGACTCAAACGTGCATGCTATCCTGAACTGCACGGTTTGAACCAACACGCTCTCTGCCGTGAGGGCCACCGAGATCCGGCGTCTTGCTGTCTCGCATGCCCCCCTCGCGTGTCCCTTTTCTCCAAGCCCTGTCGATGAGGCGCAACCTGCCGACCACGCCCGTCTCCACAGCGACCAGGGCACGGCCTTGCTGAGCCCTCTGCGTACACGCTCGGCGGTACTGGCAGGGCGTTTTGTGGGGCACGCCTATCGCCTGTCCGGGCGCGGCGGCGATGGTGCGAGCACCCGCGGCCGCGCGATGCTCGCAGTCGATCCGAACGCCTTGCACACGCTGGCCCAAGGCCGGCGCACCGTGATGATCACAGGCACCAACGGTAAGACCACCACAACCCACCTGGCGGTGGCCGCCCTGGGTCAGGCTGCCACCAATGCCTCGGGCGCGAACATGCCCAGCGGCATCGTCGCCGCGTATGCCGAGTCTGAGCATCCGAACGCAATCATCGAGGTCGACGAGCTCTACATCGATATCGTCGCCCGTCAGGTCAAGCCGGTGGCCATCGTTGCGCTCAACCTGCTTCGCGATCAGCTCGACCGCATGCACGAGGTCGCGCGCATCGGCCGCCGCTGGCAGCAGGCCTTTCGCGCCGCGGGAGCACTCGTCATTGCCAACCCGGCCGATCCCCATGTGGCGTATGCCGCCATGGCTGTGGACCACCTGTGGTTCGACCCGGGGCTGCGCTGGACCGACGATTCGGCCACCTGCCCACGCTGCGGTTCGCTGGTCCACTGGCGTGTCCGGCGCTGGGCGTGCACGTGTGGTCTGACCATGCCTGCGCCCGACGCCTGGGTCGACGACGACGGACTGCACTTCGCTGACGGGGCCTGCCAGCCCTTCAGCCTGAAGCTGCCGGGCGCGGTGAACCGTGGCAATGCGGGTGCGGCGCTGCTTGCCGCTCGCGTGCTGGGCGCGCCCCTGGCGCAGGCTGCCGAACGGCTGGCCGATATGCGCAGCGCCAGCGGACGCTACGCGTCGATTCGAGTGGGCGGCCGCATGGCCAGGCTCGTGCTGGCAAAGAACCCGGCGAGCTGGATCGCGGTCATGCAGTGGGCGGCCGACCATCCGATCATCGCGATCGTCAACGCCCGGGCTGCGGACGGCCGCGACACCTCGTGGCTTTACGACGTGCCGTTCGAGGTCTTCCAGGGCCGCGCCCTGGGCGCTTGCGGCGAGCGTGCAGCAGACGTCGCGCTGCGCTTGCATGTAGCCGGGGTGCGCGCCATCGTGGGTGCCGATCTCGACCACGTTGCACGCCAGATGCCCGCCGGAGAACTTCACGTGCTGGCCTCCTACTCAGCCTTCACCCTGTTGCGGCGGCAGGCCGTGGAGGCGCCGTGAACGCGATCCGCGTGATCGAGGTCTATCCTCAGTTGCTGGGCACCTACGCCGATCGCGGCAATGCGCTGGCGCTCAGGCAACGCGCTGGCGCGCGCGGACTGCGCGTGGACCTGCATGTCGTGAGGCCGGGCGAGTCGGTACCACTGGATGGCGATCTCTACCTGCTGGGCGGCGGCGAAGATGCCGCACAGGCGCTGGCCGCCTCGATGCTGCAAACCGATGGGGGACTGGCGCGCGCCGTCGAACGCGGGCGCACGGTGCTGGCGGTGTGTGCCGGCATGCAGATTCTGGGCACCACCTTCGTCGGACCAGATGGCGCCGTGCTCACCGGCCTGGGTCTGGTCGACGCCGAGGCCACCGCGTTGGTGAGCAGGGCCACCGGCGACATCGTGACCCGCGCGCAACTCGATGGGGAGGCGCTGACACTGGTGGGGTTCGAGAACCACCGCATCGGCAGCCGGTTGGGCAGCGCCTGCCGCCCCCTGGGCCGGGTGGAGCGCGGCAGGGGCAATCACGACACCGATGGGACCGAGGGTCTGGTGCAGGGATCCATCGTCGCAACGTATCTCCACGGTCCGCTGCTGGCTCTCAATCCACAGCTGGCCGACGTACTGCTGCGGCGAGTGGCCGGCGCGCTGCCCGCGCTCGACACGGCGCACGACGACTGGGCCCATACCGCCCGCGCGGTGCGACTGCGCGAAGGCAACGCGGGCGGTCTGCGCCGCCTTGCAGGCCTGCTGCGCGTGCGCCAGCGCTAGGCCCCGATCATGTGCGGGCTGCTGGGCATCCTGTGCGCAACGCCTGAACAGGCGCGCCAGTTGCTCGCGCCGGCGCGCAACGCGCTGCAGATCCAGCGCCATCGCGGCCCCGACGAGACCGATATCCAGATGTTCGACGAGGCGGTGCTCGGTTTGAACCGGCTGGCACTCGTCGACGTCGATCATGCGCACCAGCCGCTGCTGTGGGGCCCACCCGAGGCGCCGCGTCGGTACGCACTGCTGTTCAACGGCGAGATCTACAACCACCAGGAGCTGCGCGACGAGCTCACCGCCACGCACGGGGCGGCATTCGCCACGCTCGGCGACGGCGAGGCCATCGTCGCGGCCTACCACCACCACGGAGCCGAGTCCGTTTCCCGACTGCGGGGCATGTTCGCCTTCGTGATCTGGGATACCCGTGACAAGGTCCTTTTCGGTGCACGCGACCCCTTCGGCATCAAGCCCCTGTACTGGGCGGCAGGCCCTGGCGGCGTGGCCTTCTCGAGCGAGAAAAAGAGCCTGCTGGCTCTGGCGCCCGCACTGGGCGTGGGCCTGGCTCTGGACCCCGCAGCGCTGCAGCACTATCTCGCGCTGCAGTACGTGCCCGAGCCCGAGACGCTGCACGCAGCCGTGCGCCGCATCGAATCGGGGACCTGGTTGCGCGTCACGCCCGGGGGTGAGCTGCATGTGCAGCGCTATTTCCTGCCCCGATTCGAGAGCAAGGCGACACTCAGCGCCCCATCAGCCGATGCCCTTCACCGCAGGATCGCCGATGCACTGCGCGACTCGGTTCGCGCGCACATGGTCGCCGACCCGGGAATCAGCGTCGGCACTTTCCTGTCGGGGGGCATCGACTCCACCGCCATCGCCGTCCTCGCCAAGGAGTTCAAGCCAGACCTGGTCGCGTTCACAGTCGGATTCAAGACCCCAGGCTATTCGGAGATCGACGTCGCGAGCCAGACGGCGGAGGTACTCGGGATCGAACACGTAGTGCGCACGGTCGACGTGAGCGAGGTGATGCAGGCGCTGCCGATGATCATCTGGGCCCTCGACGATCCACTGGCCGACCCGTCGCTGGTCCCGCTGTACTTCGTCGCGCGCGAGGCCAGCAGCCGCGTCAAGGCGGTGCTGTCTGGCGAGGGAGCGGATGAGCTGTTCGCGGGCTACCCGATCTACGGCGAGGGCGTATCGCTCGCGCCCTTCGAGAAGGTACCCAGTGTGATCCGCACCCTCATGGGTCGGGTGTCAACCATGCTGCCCGACGGGATGCGCGGCAAGGACCTGCTTCGTCGCGGTGCGCTGCGTCTCGAGCAGCGGTATTACGGCAATGCGCGCATCTTCCTGGACGACCCGATGCGCGGCGTGCTGCGCAGCTTCCGGGAAGGCGTCAGCCACGAGGACGTCACCGCCCCCTGGTATCGACATTCACAGGCTTGGGACCCCATCTCGCGGATGCAGCACATCGACCTGTTCACCTGGCTGCGAGGCAACATCCTCGCCAAGGCCGACAAGATGACGATGGCCCACTCACTGGAATTGCGCGTGCCGTTCCTGGATGCCGCCGTGCTGCAGGCCGCCTGTGAAGTTCCCGCTGATCAGAAGATCGCCGGTGGCACCACCAAGTTCGCGCTGCGTCGTGCCCTGCAGGGCCTGGTGCCCCCGCATGTGCTCGAGCGCGAGAAGCTGGGCTTTCCGGTGCCGATCCGCCAGTGGCTGCGCAACGAGATGCACGACTGGGCCCGAGGTATCGTGGCCGAGTCCGCAACCGATCGGTGGCTGGACAAGGGTGCAGTCTTGCGCATGCTCGAGGCGCACTACCGTGGTCAGGCCGACCACAGCCGGCGTCTGTGGGCTTTACTGTGCTTCATGATCTGGCATGGCATCTTCATCGAGGGTCGCATCGCACCCGATGTGCCATGCTCGGTGCCAACGGCTTCGCGATACTGACGGAATCGTTCGACGCCCAGTAGCGCGCTTGCACGGTCAGCCTCACTCAACGTCTACTTTTGCAGTCGCATCATCGCCGCCCTGCCCGCGTCTCGCTCCAGCCGAGAAACAACCCCGCACCGATGATGATGGCGGCCCCCAGCCAGGTGCTCACACCTGGCACCGCATCGAACACCAGCCAGCCGAACACGCCAGCGCACAGCAACTGGAAGTACTGGAACGGCGAGACGATGTTCGCTGGGGCATTGATCATGGCGCGGGCCACGCAGTAGTGCCCCAGGCCGCCCAGCACACCCAGCGTCAGCAGCATCAGCACATCGGTCCAACGATCCGGGGTACGCCAGAAAAAGGGCACAGCGAAGGACATGAGTACGCTGCCAAGCATCGCGCTCCAGATCGCCGAGGTTTCCGCGGGGTCGCCCGACACCCGGCGGGTGAGCACCTGATACAGGGCGTAGCACAGCGAGCTGCCCAGGATCAGCAGCGAGGACCACTGAAACAGACCGCTGCCTGGGCGTACTACGACGAGCACACCGATGAAGCCGACCAGCACCACCGCCATGCGGTTGGCCTTGATCGGTTCACCCAGCAGCGGGACGGCGAGCAAGGTGACCAGCAGCGGCGACAGAAAACTGATGGTGGTAGCCTCGGCCAGCGGAACGGTCACCAGCGCGATGAAGTAGAGCGTGGTCGAGGTCAGTTGCAGCAGGGAACGTGCGGCCTGCGTGCCCGGCGTGCGCGTTCGCAGCACCCCCCATCCGTGGCGCGGCATGAACAACAGCCCGATGAAGATGAAGTGCCCGAGCGTTCTTGCCCAGACGATCTGCACCGGCTCCAGCCGCGCACTGAGCAGCTTGACCAGCGTGTTCATGCATGCGAACAGGAACACCGCCATCAGGATGAACAGAATGCCGCGGGTGATGCGATTGGTAGGCAATGCGGTGACGGGCAAGACGGGGACTTCCTCGCAAGACCCTGCACCGGGCGAGCCGCCATGCATGCAGGTCGACCCATGAGGTCAGCCCGCATTCTGACCCCTTCAAGCAACACCGGGCAGCGCCACGGTTCCGAATCCGGGCGCGCGGCCGCGCAGCGTCGACCTCGGACCCCTCGTGGGTGAGACCCTGTTTGGCGCCTCGGGCAAGTCTTGAGAAGATCGGGCAGTGAATGCCTGCTCCGTCTGGATGATTGACAAAGGAATGCCGTGACCGTGCCACCGCGGGCCATCGCCATGCTGGTGGTGCTGACGCTGGTCTGGGGAACCAACTGGCCCCTGTTCCCACTGGCCCTGCAGGAAATCTCGGTCTGGACTTTCCGTTCGATCACGGCTCCTGCCTGCGGTCTCATCCTGCTCGCGGTGGCGCGTCTGCGCGGCATGCCGATGCACATTCCCCGCGAGCACTGGCCCACCCTTGCAGCGGCCAGCTTTTTCTATCTGGTGGTCTGGAATATCTGCAGTACCTATTCGGCCACCCTGATTCCCTCGGGTCAGTCCGCCGTGCTTGGCTACACCATGCCCCTGTGGTCGGCACTGCTGTCGTGGGCGATGTTCGGGCAACGACTCAACGGCCGTCTGCTGATCGCTCTGGCACTGGGCACGCTCTCGGTGGTGCTGCTCATGGTGCCGAGCCTGGGCGCCTATGCGCAGGCGCCGCTCGGTCTGGCGCTGGGCTTGCTTGCGGGTCTGGGCTGGGCCGTGGGCACCCTCATCCTCAAGCGTCGGATCATTCCGGTGCCGGTCCTGGTGCTCACCGGCTGGCAGATGCTGCTGGTGTCGCTGCCGGTGATGATCGTGGCCCTCATCACCGGTGACAGGCAGTGGTTTGTGCCCAGTACCCAGTCGATCCTGCTCCTCATCTACATCACGCTGATTCCGCTATGCGTGGGCAATGTGTGCTGGTTCGCAATCGTGACGCTGCTGCCTGCGAATGTGGCCGGACTGTCGGTGATCATGGTGCCGATGGTGGCCATGATCTCGGGGGCCTGGCTGCTCGGCGAACCGCTGGGTCCGCTGCAACTGGCGGCGATGGCCTGCTGCGCGGCGTCGCTCGCACTCACCCTCTTTCAGCCGCGATCAGCCGAGAAGCCCGTGAGCCGTACGGCACAAGAAGCCGAACGCTGACGCGCCGCCGATCGCGTGCAGCGCATGCAAACCGTGATTGCGCGCCGCCTGCTGGGCCCTTAGCCCATCGCTGGGAGTTTCCGCAAAGCCATTGAATCAGCCACCCTGGCCTTCTTGCACCATCTCGACCAGTTGGCTCAACGCGATCGCCCAGCCCTCGTCGAAACCCATCGCTGCATGGGCATCGCGGCCTGCAGCGTCCACATGGTGGACCTGAGCCTGGTAGCGTGTGCCGCCTTCAGGAAGTCGATCGAACCGCAACTCGCAGACAAAGCCGAATCCAGGGTGGGTGATGGCTTGCGGCTTGAAATCCGGCCCCAGCAAATTAGTCCATAGCAGCCGATGTGGCGCCTCCACGGCCAAAAAGCACCCGACGCCCTGGGGCAGCGTCTCGCCGTCCGGGGACTGCATCGTTGTGCAGAAAGCGCCTGCTGGCCTGGGGTCGATGGTGCAAGCGACCACCCGCCATGGACGTGGACAGAACCAGGGCATCAGGCGCTGCGGCACGGTCCAGGCTTCGAAGCATTGCTCAGGGCTGATCGGCACGTCTCGGACGAGGCGCAAAGTCAGGTCGGAATGAGTCGCCGATGCAGTCATCAATTTCCCTCAGTTCTTTAACGAAACCACATTCGCGCGCATCGCCTGAACGATGGATGCTGACCATTTCGAAGGTCGGCCCGAGGTGGCGCTGATCCGGGTGAAAACCATCAGACACGGTTGATGCGCCCGATATTCGGCTCCGAGTTTACAATCGGTGCATCATTCGATCAGGTTCGCAACGGTTCGCAACAGCCCGAAAGGCTTCGGTGGCCTGCGTCAAATCGAAGCAGCGTCGAAGCAGCAAAGGTCGCAGCAGCAGAGTCAGCGATCTGTCGTTCAACAGCAAGGCTTAGCGATGAGTGAACTTGAGGACTTACGGGCCGAGCTCGATCGTGCGCGTGCCGTCCTTTTACAGCGGGAACAGCTCCTTGAAAACACACAGCAAGGCATCTGGCATCTCGACAACACCGGACTGACTGTTTACGTCAACGCGGCGATGTGCCGTCTGCTGGGGCGCCAACGCGACGACATCCTGGGGCGCTCCGTCTTTGACTTCTTTTCAGGCCCTGACCTGCAGACCCTGAGCGAGCAGCTGGAACGACGCAAGCAAGGATCCAAGCAAGGCTACGAGATCAGCCTGCTGCGACCGGATGGATCACGCGTGGAATGCTTCAACAATGCCACACCGATCTATGACCCGGCGGGAGTGAAGCTGGGTTCGGTCGGAATGTGGACCGATCTCACTCAGCTCAAGCAGACGCAGCGCGAACTGAAGGAGGCCCTTGCAGACAGCGTTGCCAGACGAACCGACTATGAGGCACTGCTCGCGAGCTTTCCCGGCACGATCGCCGTGGTCGATCAAAGTGGCCACTATCTCTTTGTCAACCAGGAACTGGCAAACCTGCTGGGACGGTCTGCGACAGACATTCTTGGCCGCAATGTGCGCGATATGCTCGGGCCGGAACAGGCTGCGAGGATGATCAGCGAGTTCCCGCGTTTGAATGCTGGCGAAGTGATCGCTGACACCGTCGAAGTGCTGTCTGGCGACAGCAAAACCGTCATCAGCCTGCGGATACACCGCTTGGCTGGGCCGCCCCGAGTGGATGGCCAGCGTTATTACTCGTTTGGTGTCGACATCAGCGACATGCTCAAGGGTCAGGCGAGGAGCCATTTCCTGAACCAGATGAGCCATGAGATTCGCACGCCCATGAACGCCATCATCGGCTTGACGCAAGCGACCCTGGACACGGAGCTGACAGCGCAACAGCGGGACTACCTGAGTAAGGTCAAATTCGCCGGACACGCGCTGATGGAGCTCCTGGACGACGTGCTGGACCTCGGCAAGGTCGATGCCGGCAAGCTGGAAATCGAATCGATCCCCTTCCACCTGCATGACGCGCTCGACAGTACGACCGGCATGCTGGCCGCGCTCAGCCAGAAAAAGGGACTGAGTTTGCTTTGGTCCTGCGCGCCTGAGGTACCCAAACAGTTGTTGGGTGACCCGAAGCGCCTGCGCCAGGTGC
>JBIKKG010000189.1:0-6785 GCA_044360485.1 Burkholderiaceae bacterium
AGGGCGCTGCGCACGGCGCGCGCCGAAGCCTCAGTGTCTGACGCAGTCAACGAAGTAACGCGTGACCCCGTCGCGCACTTCCGAAACCAGGCCGTGCACATCGGTTGAAAACCCAGGGAACCGGTCATTGAATGAGCGCACGAACTGCAGGTACTCCACGATCGTACGATTGAACCGTTCGCCGGGAATCAGCAGAGGAATGCCAGGCGGATAGGGTGTGACCAACATCGTGGTGATGCGCCCTTCGAGTTCATCGATCTCTACCCGATCCACGCGGCGATGTGCCAGACACTCGTACGCATCCGAGGGCTTCATCGCCGGCTCCATGTTGGAGAGGTACATCTCGGTGGTCACCCGCGCCACGTCATGCTTACGGTACTCCTCGTGAATCTGCTGAGACAGGTCACGTAGACCCACACGCTCGTACTGAGGAAACTTGGCCACGAACTCCGGCATGACACGCCAAAGCGGTTGATTGCCGTCGTAGTCCATCTTGAATTGCTGCAGCTCGGTGACCAAGGTATTCCAGCGCCCCTTGGTGATGCCGATCGTGAACATCACAAAGAACGAATAAAGACCGGTCTTTTCGACCACCACACCATGTTCAGCCAGATATTTGGTCACCAGCGATGCCGGGATGCCCCATGGCGAAAACTGGCCATCCATCCCCAACCCGGGGGTGATCAGTGTCGCCTTGATCGGGTCGAGCATGTTGAAGCCTGGCGCCACCCTCTCAAAGCCGTGCCAGCCCTCAGCGGGTTTGAGAATCCACTCGTCGCGCTGACCCGCACCGACATGGTCAAAGACCTTAGGGCCCCAAACACGGAACCACCAGGACTCGCCGAACTCGTCGTCGACTTTCTTCATGGCGCGTCGGAAATCGAGGGCTTCAGAAATCGACTCCTCGACGAGCGCACGTCCACCCGGCTGCTCCATCATCGCAGCCGCCACGTCGCACGAGGCGATGATCGCGTACTGCGGTGAAGTGGAGGTATGCATCAGGTAGGCCTCGTTGAAACGGTACCGATCGAGCGGCCGGTCCGTCGCATCCTGAACCAGGATCTGCGAGGCCTGGGACAGCCCCGCCAACAGCTTGTGAGTGGACTGCGTCGAATACACCATCGTGGACTTGAGCCGCGGCCGGTTCTCTCCGATGGCATGCATCTCGTGATAGAACGGATGGAAGGTGGCATGGGGCAACCACGCCTCATCGAAGTGCAGATTCTCGATGTATTCGCCGAGCGATGATTTGATCGTCTCGACGTTGTAAAGGATGCCGTCGTAGGTGGATTGAGTGATCGTCATCACCTGCGGACGCGCAGACTTGTCTTTGACGAGCGGATTCGCCTCGATCTTGCGGCGAATGCTTTCGATGCTGAACTCCTCCTGCGGAATCGGGCCGATGATTCCCAGGTGGTTACGCGTGGGCTGCAGAAAAATCGGCACGGTGCCGGTCATCATGATCGCGTGCAGCACGCTCTTGTGGCAATTGCGGTCGACCAGCACGATGTCATCGGTCGCCACCGTGCCATGCCATACGATCTTATTCGCCGTAGACGTTCCATTGGTCACGAAGAACAGATGGTCTGAGCTGAAAATGCGCGCCGCATTGCGCTCGCTGGCTGCCACCGGGCCGGTGTGATCAAGCAGCTGGCCCAGTTCCTCCACGGCATTGCACACATCGGCGCGCAGCATGTTCTCGCCGAAAAACTGATGGAACATCTGGCCCACCGGGCTCTTCAGGAACGCGACCCCACCCGAGTGGCCTGGGCAGTGCCATGAATAGGACCCATCGTTGGCGTAGTGCACCAGCGCCTTGAAGAACGGCGGTGCCAGCGAACTCATGTACTTATTGGCTTCACGAATGATGTAACGCGACACGAATTCGGGCGTGTCCTCGAACATGTGAATGAAGCCGTGCAGCTCCTTCAGAATCTCATTGGGAATGTGCTGAGAGGTGCGGGTCTCACCGAACAGAAAGATCGGAATGTCGGCGTTACGGTTGCGGGTTTCACGAATGAAACGGCGCAGCTCGACGATCGCTTTGCTCTCGGGGCCTTCCTCGTTGATTTCCTCGTCGTCGATCGACACGATGAAAGCGGACGCCCGCGCAGCCTGATTGGCCACCATCGTGACATCCACGTACGTGAAGCCCCCCACCACTTCCATGCCCTGCTCTTCGATCGCCTTGGCCAGCGCGCGAATACCTAAGCCGCTGGCCGAATCAGACTTCCAGTCTTCGTCGATGATCACGACAGGGAATCGGAATTTCATAGTCGGGCACACTCCGCACAAAACGCTGCGGCACAGGTCGGCGCCGCTCGAAAGGGCGCAAGTAAAACACACTTCGGGGCGCTTCGGTCAGCCCGGCGGCAACGCTGGCATCCGGGCAAAGCCGGATAGAATCCGGGCACGCTTGGCCATGGGACACACACCGTGTGTGCACTGCCCGATCCGGCCAGGTCTCGGAGGCCGCTCAGACATGTCGATCTCGCTGCAGGACAAGCTGGTTGTCGCCATTTCATCGCGCGCGCTGTTCGACTTCGAAGAGGAGAACCGCCTCTTCGAGCTGGGCGATGACCATGCCTACATGGCACTGCAAATGCAGCGACTGGAGATCGCTGCCGAGCAGGGTTGCGCCCTGCCCTTGGTGCGAAAGCTGCTTGCCTTTAACCGAGGCGGTATGCATCGTGTAGAGGTCGTCATCCTGTCGCGAAACGACCCGGCAAGCGGCCTTCGGGTCTTCAGGTCCATCCGTCACCACGGTCTTCATATCGAGCGCGGCGTCTTCACGCGCGGTCGCACCCCTTACAGCTATCTCAAGGCGCTGGGGGCCAACCTCTTCCTGTCAGCCAATGAAGAAGACGTGCGCAGTGCACTGGATGCGGGTTTTCCGGCTGCGCTGGTCTATCCGGACTCGGTCCATGCGGCACAGTCACATCCTGGCGAAATGCGGATCGCTTTCGACGGGGACGCCGTGCTGTTTTCAGACGAAGCGGAGCGCGTGTTTCAGCATCAGGGACTGGACGCTTTCCAGGATCACGAGTCGTCCAAGGCCGATACGCCACTGATGCCAGGCCCCTTCAAATCCCTGTTGCAGGCACTCAATGCGCTGCGGCGCGATGGCGCGCAGGAGATGAGCATCCGTACGGCGCTGGTCACAGCGCGCTCGGCCCCTGCGCACGAGCGCGCCGTACGCACACTGATGGCCTGGGATGTGGAAGTAGATGAAGCGATGTTCCTGGGAGGGCTGGACAAGACGCCGTTTCTGCGTGCCTTCGAACCGGATTTCTTCTTTGACGACCAGACCCGGCACTGCGAATCGGCCGCCACGGCGGCACCGACCGGGCAGGTCGTGCATGGGATTGCCAACCACCGCAGACCATGAGGTGCGTGCTCACCTGAGCTCAGTGCTGAGGGGTATCAGCGCTTTTTGAGCGCAGCAAACGCAGCCTGCATCGCAGTCTGTCCGTCTGGCTTCACTGCACTGCTAGGTTGTGGGCGTTGCGAAGACGTGTCGCCGCCAGCTGCGTTGCCCTGTCGCACCGGCCCATTGCGCGACGCATTCGCAGGCCGGGCCTGCATCGAGCCGCGCGCTGCGGGCTCATCGGTCAATCGCATGGACAGGGCAATGCGCTGGCGCGGCAGGTCGATGTCGATGACCTTGACCTTCACAAGCTGGCCGGCGCGCACGACCTCGCGCGGGTCTCGTACGAACTTGTCAGAGAGCGCCGACACATGTACGAGGCCATCCTGGTGCACGCCGATATCGACAAAGGCACCGAAATTCGCGACGTTCGTGACCACGCCTTCAAGCAGCATTCCAGGCGCGAGGTCACTGACTTTTTCAACGCCATCACGGAACGACGCCGTCACAAACTCCCCGCGTGGGTCTCGACCGGGTTTTTCCAGCTCGGCAAAAATATCCCGTACCGTGGGCAGCCCAAACGTCTCGTCGGTGAACGCCTCAGGGGCCAGTCCTTGCAAAGCGCCTTGTCTTCCAATCACTGTCGCGGCAGGCTGTTTGAGCCGCTCCAGAATGCGCTGGACGACTGCATAAGCTTCAGGATGCACAGACGATGCATCCAAGGGATTCTCGCCATCACGGATCCGCAAAAACCCCGCCGCCTGTTCGAAGGCCTTGTCTCCCAAGCGTGGAACATCCAGCAGGGCCTGGCGATTGGCGAATCGGCCGCGCGCATCGCGGTGCGCAACAATGCGCTCAGCCACAGCCGTCGTCAGGCCTGAAACCCTCGCCAACAGGGGTACGGATGCGGTGTTGAGATCCACACCTACCGCGTTGACGCAGTCTTCAACGACTGCATCCAGGCTGCGCGCAAGCGCCCGCTGGTCGACGTCGTGCTGATACTGACCGACGCCAATGGACTTCGGGTCGATCTTGACCAGTTCTGCCAAAGGATCCTGCAAGCGCCGCGCAATCGAGACCGCCCCGCGCAGACTGACATCGACCTCTGGAAACTCGCGTGCAGCCAGCGCAGACGCCGAGTAGACCGACGCACCGGCTTCCGAGACCATCACCTTGCGCAAGGCGAGTTCGGGATGGCGGCGAATCAGGTCGGTCGCTAGCCGATCCGTCTCACGCGAAGCAGTCCCGTTGCCGATCGCGAGCAAGGCAACCTGATGGCGCGCAGCAAGCTTGGCCAACGCGTCAATCGAGCCATCCCAATCTCGGCGCGGCTCATGCGGAAAAATCGTGGCGGTCTCCAGCAACTTTCCGGTTGCATCCACCACTGCGAGTTTCACGCCGGTGCGCAGCCCCGGGTCCAGTCCAATCACCGCGCGTGGCCCTGCAGGCGCCCCCAGCAGCAAATCCTTCAGATTTGCGGCAAACACCCGAATCGACTCGGCATGTGCCTCGTCGCGCAGGCGCCCAAAAAGCTCGCTTTCAAAATGCATCTGCAGACGCACCCGCCAGCACCAGCGCAGCACATCCGCGAGCCAGGGGTCGGCCGGCTGCGCGGCAGCGCCTGTTAGCACGGACGCCAATCCCACCAGGCCTGCCAGTCGCAGGACACATGGATGTGGCACCTGCGCCTCACGCTCGGGACCCAGCCCAAGCGCGAGCGTGAGCACGCCAAGCTGACGACCTCGAAACAAAGCCAGTGCCCGATGTGCAGGCACCCCATGCAAGGGCTCCGCGTGGTCGAAGTAGTCGCGAAACTTCTCGGCATCGGGTACGTTCCCTTCGGCCCGCTTGGCAGTGAGCTGCCCCTCCTCCCAGAGGAATGCGCGAAACGATGCAAGCACCGCAGGCTGTTCGGCGAAGCGCTCCGCCAGGATGTCGCGCGCACCGTCGAGCGCCGCCTTCACCTCTGCAATGCCCTGGTCTGCATTGAGGTAGAGCGCGGCCGACACTTTGGGATCGAGCGAACGATCGGCCAGCAGGGCATCGGCCAGCGGTTCCAGGCCAGCTTCGCGTGCGGCCTGTGCACGGGTGCGCCGGCGCGGCTTGAAGGGCAGATACAAATCTTCGAGTGCCTGCTTCGTGCCCGCCAGCACCACCGCGCTTTCAAGCTCGGGGGTCAGTTTGCCCTGCTCCGCAATGCTCGACAAAATGACGCCTCGCCGTGCCTCCAGCTCGCGCAGATAGGCCAGACGCTCCTCGATCAGTCGCAGTTGGGTATCGTCCAACCCGTCAGTAACTTCCTTGCGATACCGCGCGATGAATGGAACCGTGGCGCCACCATCCATGAGATCCACGGCCGCGTCGATTTGCCGAAGGCGTACAGCGAGCTCGGTGGTCAGTTGAGCGCGTACGCGACGCTCGGCTGATGCGTCCAGGCGCCCCCGATCGGCGGTGCCGAACGCACTCACGTTGTCAGAAGTTGATTCAGACTGCGAGCGGGCACCGCTCGGATGGAGGTCAGCACTCATCGCGACATTCGGTCAGGCGGGGCGGCGGATTGTGCCACACGCCCACACCGACCGTTGCACGCCTCAATGCACCGTGCGTTGAAAGACAAACTGCCCATTGTCGAAATCCACCGGCACGACATCCTTGGGCGCGAACTTGCCTTCGAGAATCGCCCGTGCCACCGGATTTTCAATGTGCTGCTGTATCGCGCGCTTCAGTGGCCTGGCCCCGAACACCGGATCGAAGCCGACTTTCGCGATTTCATCGATCGCCCGCTCCGTCACGGTAAGCAACAGTTCGCGTTCACCAAGACGCCCCTCCAGACGACGCAACTGGATGCGCGCAATCGAACGGATATGGTCTGCGCCCAATGCATGGAACACCACCATCTCATCGATGCGGTTGATGAACTCGGGCCGGAAGTGCTGCTTGACCTCGCCCATGACCGCTTCTTTGATCAGATCGGGATCGACCTTGTCGGCCGACATGCGCTGGATCTCGTGCGACCCGAGATTCGAGGTCATGACGATCACCGTGTTCTTGAAGTCAACCGTGCGCCCCTGGCCATCGGTCATGCGTCCATCGTCCAACACCTGCAACAGCACGTTGAACACATCAGGGTGCGCCTTCTCCACCTCGTCAAACAAGATGACGCTGTAGGGATTGCGGCGGACGGCCTCGGTGAGATAGCCGCCTTCGTCATAACCGACGTACCCTGGAGGCGCACCAATCAGCCTGGCCACTGAGTGCTTTTCCATGAACTCGGACATGTCGATGCGAATCATGTGCTCCTCGGAATCGAAGAGGAACATCGCAAGGGCCTTGCACAGCTCGGTCTTGCCCACTCCGGTCGGCCCCAGGAACAGGAATGATCCATACGGACGGTTCGGATCAGCCAGGCCGGCACGCG
>JBIKKG010000190.1:0-6784 GCA_044360485.1 Burkholderiaceae bacterium
TTCAATGTGGGCGCCGCCCGGCGCCTCGGGCGACAGCACCACACGGCCGCGCGACAATTGAGCGCCGCGGTGTGGACATCGGTCTAACCATGCATGAATGCCGCCTGTGGCATCGCGCCACAGCACCAGCTCACGCTCGAGCAGCGTCACGCCGATCGGGTGGTTGCGCAGATCATCGACCTGCGCGACCGGATGCCAGTGTGTGGTTTCGATCATCGCTGCTGCGTCAGTTGCCCGAGGGCACCTTGCCCTCGACGCCCTTCACGTAGAAGTTGATGCCGCCCTTCCATGCGTCATCGCCGATCACGTCCTTGGCGAGCTGCTCCTTGCCGGTATTGTCCAGAATCGGGCCCTTGAAGACCGCGAATGATCCGTCCTTGAGGCCCGCCTTGATTCTCTCGACCTCAGCCTTCGCATCGGCGGGTACGAAATCGGCGATCTTCACAAAGTCATTCATGCCCTCCTTTGTGCCGCCTTTCGTTACCGCCGTTTTCCAGGATTTGTCGAGCACTTCATTGACCGTCTTCTCATAGTACGGGCCCCAGTTGACCACGCAGGAGGCCAGGTGTGCTTTCGGTGCGAATGCGCTCATGTCGCTGTCCCATCCGAACGCGTACTTGCCATTTTTCTCGGCGGTTTGCAGCACGGCGGTCGAGTCAGTGTTTTGCAGCAGCACGTCGGCTTTCGAATTGATCAGTGACTGTGCAGCCTCGCTCTCCTTGGGCGGATCGAACCAGGTATTGACCCAGACGACCTTGGTGGTGACCTTCGGGTTGACCGAGTGCGCACCGAGCGTGAACGCATTGATATTGCGCAGCACTTCCGGGATCGGGAACGACCCGACAAAGCCGATCACGTTGGTTTTTGTGACTTTGCCGGCCACGACGCCGGCCATGTAGGCGTCTTCATAGAACTGGGCCTCGTAGACGCGCAAATTCTCAGCAGTCTTGTAGCCGGTTGCATGCTCGAACTTCACTTCGGGGTGGTCCTTGGCGACTTTCTCCATCGCAGCCATGTAACCGAAGCTGGTGGCAAAGATAAGGGTATTGCCCTGTGCAACCAGGTCGCGGATCACGCGTTCCGCATCGGCGCCTTCAGGCACCTTTTCAACGAACGTGGTCTTGATCTTGTCGCCGAATTTCTCTTCGATGTGCTTGCGACCGAGGTCATGCGCAAAACTCCAGCCAGCGTCCCCGACCGGGCCCACATAGATGAAACCGACCTTCAGCGGTGCGGGTGCGGCGGCCGGTGCAGGCGCTGGTGTCGCTGAAGCGGCCGGTTTGGCTTCGTCCTTCTTGCTGCAGCCGGCAAGTGCTGCGACGGCAAACACCGCGGCAAGTGTGGCGTTAAACATCACGGAGCGTCTCGTGGGGTGCTGCATCATGACTCCTTCGGGGTGGTTCACAGCTGGGTGTTGAAACGGAGGGTGGCTTAGGACCCGATCTCAGTGATCGGGATGGAACGGCTTGCCTAAGGATGCGGGCATGTTCACCCGTATCCATAAGGGGTCTCGGGACATCAGCACGAGGACGACGATGGTTGCGAGGTAGGGCAGCATCGACATGATCTGGCTTGAGATCTCAACGCCCTGGCCCTGCAGGTACAACTGAAGCATCGTGACACCGCCGAACAGATAGGCGCCGAGCAACAGACGGACCGGTCGCCAGGTGGCAAACGTGGTCAGAGCCAGCGCAATCCAGCCGCGTCCTGCCACCATCCCCTCGACCCACAGCGGTGCATAGACGACCGACAGGTAGGCCCCGGACACGCCGCACAGCGCCCCGCCCACGATGACCGCAAGCAGCCGGATGCGACGCACCGGGTAGCCCAGCGCATGCGCTGATTCGGGCGACTCGCTGATGGCGCGGATCACGAGGCCGGCGCGCGTACGATGAAGCATCCATGCGGTGAGCACGGTGGCGACGATCGTGAGATAGACCATGGGGTGCTGACGGAACAGTGCCGTGCCAATCAACGGCAGGTCGGACAGTATCGGCACGGCGTGGTTTGGCCGCTCGGCGAGTTTCTTGCCGACGTAGCCGATACCGACAAAGGCAGAAAAGCCTGCGCCGAACAGCGACAGTGCGAGCCCGGTTGCGTATTGGTTGGTGTTCAGCCAGATCACCAGCACACCGAACACGGCGGCTGCAAGCGCGCCGGCTGCTGCGCCGGCCGCGAACGCGATCCAGTCGTTGCCGGTATGAAACGCGACCGCGAATCCGGCGACTGCGGCGATCAGCAGCATGCCTTCCGCGCCGAGGTTCAGCACACCAGCTCGCTCGTTGATCAGCAGGCCAAGCCCGGCGATCGCCAACGGCGTTCCCGCAGACAGCGTCGCAGCGAGGAGCAGGGCGAACTCGTTCATGTTGAGGCTCCCTTGGGCGTGCGGGCGCCGAACCGTATCTGATGATTGATCAGGGTGTCGAACGCAAGCAGTGAAAACAGCAGCACGCCCTGGAATATCCCGGTCAGGGCCGAGGGCAGGCCGAGGCGTGACTGCGCGAGCTCACCGCCGATCAGGAACATCGACAGCAGTACGCTGCCCAGCACGCAGCCCAACGGGTGCAACCTGCCCACGAAAGCGACGATGATCGCGGTGAAACCGTAGCCGGTCGACACATGAGGGGTGAGCTGGCCCATTGGGCCGAGCGCCTCAAACGCGCCCGCGATGCCGGCCAACCCGCCCGACACAAGTAACGCAGTCCACAGCGCGCGGCGCGACGAGAAACCCGCATAGCGCGCCGCTGCCGGCGCAAGTCCGCCAACCTGTTGCTGATAGCCGGCGAAGGTGCGGAACATGAAGAGCCACATGGCACACGCGACGAGCAGCGCGACCACCATCCCCCAGTGCATACGCAAACCGGTGACGATGCGCGGCAGGTGCGTGTCCGCAGCAAAGCTCATTGTTTGGGGAAAATTGAATCCCTTGGGGTCTTTCCACGGACCGAACACCAACCAGGACAGCAGCAGATTCGCGACGTAGACGAGCATCAGGCTGACCAGGATTTCGCTTGCGTTGAATCGGTCACGCAGCAGCGCGACGATGCCTGCCCAGGCCATGCCCCCGAGCGCTCCGGCGACGATCACGATCGGGAAAAACGCCCAGCGGCCAATCGGTACCTGGTTGGCGGTGAACCACAGTGCGACGCCGCCGGCTGAGATCGCGCCAAGCAGGAATTGGCCCTCGGCGCCGATGTTCCAGACGTTTGAGCGAAAACACAGCGCCAGGCCCACGGAACACAGCACCAGCGGCGTCGATTTGAGCGCCACCTCGCTTGCGGCACGCGCGCCGTTAAGGGGCTCCCACATGAAGACCTGCAGCCCGGCGATCGGGTCGCGACCCAGAGCCACGAACAGGGCTGCCGCGACGACGACCGTGAAGGCCAGAGCGAACACCGGCGACAGCCAGGCGATCAGACGTGAGGGCTCGGGACGGGGGTCGAGTGCAATCACGCGGCGATCTCCGTTGCGCTGCGCTCAGGCCCATGCGTTGGGTTGAGCCACAGCCCGCTCATCCAGACGCCGATCTGTTCGACTGTGGCGTCTGAGCGCGCAATGGAAGGTGACAGACGCCCCTTGGCAATGACCATCAGGCGGTCCGACAGCTCGAACAACTCCTCGAGTTCTTCCGAGATGACCAGTACCGCACAGCCTGCATCGCGCAGGGCGAGCAGCGCTGCACGAATCTGCGCAGCCGCGCCGACATCGACACCCCACGTGGGCTGCGCCACGATGAGCACCTTCGGAGCGGCGTCGATTTCCCGGCCCATGATGAATTTCTGCACATTGCCGCCCGACAGGCTTCGTGCGAACGAATCGGCGCTGCCTGCCTTGACGTTGAAGCGACGGATGATGGCGTTGGCTTGCGCAGCGAGCGCGCGGCGAGCGATCCAGCCGGCGCTTCGCACCGCCTCACGTCGCGTGAGCAGCAGGTTTTGCGCGAGCGTCAAGGCCGGCACGGCGCCGCGACCGAGCCGCTCCTCCGGCACGAAGTGCAGGCCGAGGTCGCGCCGACGGCGCGGCGACTCGCGGCCCACGAACTCGCCGCACAGCATGATCGTACTGTCAGGTGCGCGCGCATCCTCCCCCGACAGCGCGGCGAGAAGCTCTTGCTGGCCGTTGCCCGATACGCCTGCGAGGCCTAGGAGCTCGCCCGCGCGCAGCTTGAGATTGACCTCGCTGAGATCAACGCCAAAGGGAGATTGCCTGGGCAGCGAGAGGCTCCGGACCTCCAGCACGACTTCGCTGGCGTGCAGCGGCCGATGCTCCAACAGAGGCGGTTCTGACCCGATCATCAGCCGCGACAGCGAGGCGTTGGTTTCAACGCGCGGGTCGACCACACCGGTGACACGGCCGCTTCGCATCACCGTGCAGGTGCTGCACAAGGCGCGGATTTCGTCGAGCTTGTGGCTGATGTACAAGATGCTGCAACCCGTCGAGGCGAGCTGGCGCAAGGTCATGAAGAGTCGCTCGACCGCCTGCGGCGTCAGCACCGATGTGGGTTCATCGAGGATCAGTAACCTGGGCTCGGTCAGCAATGCGCGCACGATCTCGACTCTTTGCCGCTCGCCGACCGACAAGGTGTGCACCGGGCGGGCTGGGTCAAGTTCCAGGCCGTATTCGCTGGCCTTGGCAACGATGCGCGCAGACACCTCGGCGAGCGATATCGAGTCGTCCAGCCCAAGCCAGACATTCTCGGCGACCGTGACGGTCTCGAACAGGTTGAAGTGCTGAAACACCATCGCGATGCCCAGTCGGCGCGCTTCGTTCGGATTGCGGATGCAGACCGGCCGTCCGTCGATACGAATTTCCCCGGCGTCGGGGCGCACCGAGCCGTAGACGATCTTCATCAGGGTCGACTTGCCCGCGCCGTTTTCGCCGAGCACCGCATGGATTTCGCCGGGTGCGACGCGCAGCGAGATATCGTCGTTGGCGACCACGCCTGGATAGCGCTTGACGATGCCGCTCAGTGCGAGCCGGTCGGTCATCGCATCGCTCCGGGTAGGGCCGCGCCCCGCTGCGCCTCGCCTCTCGGGCGGCGCAGTCGAGTCAGACCGCGGCCGACGTGGCTCGCGCCTTGGCGCAACTTCCATAGCATGTGGCGGTAGTGGATCGGCAGCAAGGCAGGCTTGCTGATCAAATTGATGCGCCATGATCGCACGTGACCCGCCACTTGCAGCGACAATGCAGGCGATGGCCGTTCGCGCCTGACCCCTGAAACTGTCACCCTCCTGGAGCAACTCGCGATGTTGCCGTTCCGCCAGCCTGTCCGACTCGCGATGTTTATACTCGGTCTTGGCTTAGGGGCATTGTCGACGGCAGACGCTGTGGCCCACGAAAACAAGATTCGGTTCCAGCTCGACTGGCGCTTTGAGGGCCCCGCGGCGCTGTTCACGCTGCCCGCAGCCAAGGGCTACTTCAAGGACGAGAAACTCGACGTCACGATCGATGCAGGCAATGGGTCCGGTGGCACGATCAGCCGGGTCGCGACGGGAACCTACGATATGGGTTTCGCCGACATGGCCACGTTGATGGAGTTTTGGGGCAACAATCCGACCGCGCCGGCTAAGCCCGTTGCGGTAATGATGGTCTACAACAACACGCCGGCCGCCGTGTTGGCGTTGAAGAAATCCGGTATCAAGTCCCCCGCCGATCTGGCTGGCCGCAGGTTGGGCGCGCCAGTATTCGATGCAGCTCGCAAAGGCTTCCCGATCTTCGCCAAGGCCAACGGCATCGACCTTGCCAAAGTCCAGTGGACGTCTATGGATCCGCCCCTGCGCGAAACGATGCTGGTGCGCGGCGACGTCGATGCGATCACAGGCTTTTATTTCACCTCGCTGCTAAGCCTGAACGCGCGCGGCATCAAGGATGAGGACGTGGTGATCCTGCCGTACCCGCAATATGGCGTGAAGCTGTACGGCAGTGCGATCATTACCACCGAGGCGTTCCTTCAGAAAAACCCCGACGCAGTCAGAGCATTCCTTCGGGCCTTCATGAAGGGCGTAAAAGGTGTGATTGCCGACCCGGCTGCAGGGATTGCCAGCCTGAAAGAGCGCGACGGCGCGATCGACGTGGCGCTTGAGACCCGGCGACTCAAACTTGCCCTCGCCGGCAGCGTCATCACCGCCGACGCGAAGGCGGAGGGGTTCGGCGAGATCGCGATGCCGCGGCTGGCCTTGATGTCTTCGCAGGTCAACGATGCCTACGGCCTCAAGGTCCCAGTGAAGGCGGATCGGATCTTTGTGCAGGGCTTTTTGCCGCCCAAGGACCAGCGCAACGTGTTCGCGAAGTGACCGCACTCGCCGAGATGGACGTGCAGGGCGCCCACTGTGTCGATTTTCGGGCTGTATGGCTCGCCTATCACGACGAACTCGAGGCGAGAAACGAGTTTGCCGTCGAAGACATCAGCTTGACGACGCGCGAGGGCGAGTGCATCGCGATCGTGGGTCCGTCAGGATGCGGCAAGTCCACCTTCATGAAGCTGGCCTCAGGCCTGAAGTGCCCGACCCGTGAACATCGATCCATCGCCGGCCATGCGGTCACCGGGCCGCTGAAAATCGTTGGCATGGCGTTTCAGTCGCCCACATTGCTGCCCTGACGCACTTTTCCTTGGCTGGCAACACAGACGTTCATCGCAGGCTTGCCTCGCAGCCGCACGCAATGGCGTTAGCTTGAGGGTGAATTCTTCAGGGACGACTATGGAGACGATACTGATGGCCACGATCAAGGCAGGGCACAAACTGGGTCTGCTCAAGGCGGCCAGCGCTGACCGGGTGATTGTGGA
>JBIKKG010000191.1:0-6775 GCA_044360485.1 Burkholderiaceae bacterium
GCTCCAGGCTCTCGCAGATATGCTCGTGCGAATTTTTGCCCGCCTGGTTGAGCAGGATGATCTGGTCGCAGTGGCTGCTCTGGAATTTGCGCAACTTCTTGCGGATAGTGTCGGGCGAGCCCACCAGGCCACCGCGCAGAGCCATCTGCACGGCTTCGGGGTTGGCGTTCTTCCACTCTTCAAACTTTTCCCACACATTGACCGTGCCGGCACGCGGGCGCTCACGGTTGGCGCTCTGGCCATAAAAGCGCAGCGCAAACTGGAAGAAGGTCAGACCTTCAGCGCGCTTGCGGGCTTCCTCATCGGTCTTGGCGCACATGAAGTACGACACCAGTGCGATGTTCGGGTTCACCGGGTAGTCGGCGAGCTTGTCCAGCCGGCGGGTGATCGAGTTGTAGTACGCATGCACCCAGGCGTGCGCGGCATCGGCCGAAACGAACTGAAACCCTAAGGCGCCCATGCCACGGCGGCCCGCGTACTCGATGGTGTCGAGCTGCGAGCAGGCCACCCACAGCGGCGGATGCGGCTTTTGCAGGGGCTTAGGCACCACGTTGCGATACGGGAACTGAAAGTGCGGGCCGTTGTACTCGCAGGGCTCGTCCTTGAACATGGGAATGAGGCAGCGCACCGCGTCTTCCCAGATCGCGCGCTTGTCTTCGAACTTCACGTTGAAGGGATCGAGTTCGGTGGCTGAGGCGCTTTCGCCCAGCCCCAGTTCCACCCGCCCGCGCGACACGAGATCCAGGTTCGCGACGTGCGCCGCCACCTTGGCCGGGTGATTGGTGGTGAGCTGAAAAATACCGTGCGCCAGGCGAATGTGCTTCGTACGCTGGCTGGCTGCGCCCAAAAACACCGAGGGCGACGACGAGTGCGAGTACTCCTCCAGAAAGTGGTGCTCCACTTCCCACGCGGTGTCGTAGCCCAGCTTGTCGGCCAGTTCCACCTGGGTGAGGGCGTCCTGAAACAGCTTCAGTTCGCTGTGGGCTTCCCAGGGACGGGGCAGTTGCAGTTCGTAAAAAATGCCGAATTTCATGAGCGTCTCCTCCTGATGTTCGAGCCGGTTGAACAGCCTGACGGTGTCTGTCCCGATACGGTGTCGGGCAGGTGTTTTGGACCAGTATCGCAGCCTGACGCAGGCTTGTCGCGCTCAAATTCGCGAAATCGGCAAGGGCGTGCCGAGAGCAAGGCTCACACCGGTCTGGGGTATTCAGCACTGAGTGCCTGGGTCTGTACGGCGTGCCACGCAGCCCAGAGACCGTGAGTCCACTCGGCGCATGCAGCCGCTGCCCCGGCTTGACAAGTCCTGCCCACTGTTCGACCGTGTACGCGCTGGTGCAAATGCGCGCTCCTGTCCTGCGGACCCACCTCATCCATCCAGACCCCACTCCCCAATAGGAGGCCCCTCTTGGCTACGATTCGAAGATGTTTTGCATGGCTGTGCATTGCGGGCGCCAGTGCGATGTTCATGGCGCTGCCTGCGAGCGCTCAGGATTATCCGCGCCGGCCCATTCGCCTGATATCGCCCAGCGCGCCTGGTGGCGCCACGGACGTGACAGCCCGCATCGTGGCCGAGCGCCTGACGCAGACACTCAATGTCCCGGTAGTCGTTGAAAACAAGCCTGGTGCAACCGGTGCACTGGCGCTTGATCTGGTGTCCAAGGCGCCGCCCGACGGCTACACGCTGATGGTCACTTTCGTGGCAGCCAGCGTGTTTCATCCGTTGCTTAACGACAAGCTCCCGTTCAATGCACAGAAAGACTTCACACCCATCAGTCAGCTCACACTCGGTGGCAATGTCCTGGTCGTGAATGCAGCGCTTCCGGTGCGCAACGTGGCCGAATTCGTGGCTTACGTGAAGTCCCAACCCAAGCCGCCAAGCTATGGCTCGTGGGGTAATGGGTCGGGCGGCCATCTGGCGGGCGAGTTTCTGAAGTCACTCACCGGCATCGATATGGTCCATGTGCCTTACCGATCTGCGTCTGCATTGGGGACCGACATGGCGGGCGGTCACATGATGCTTGGCGTGCTCGACACCACCAATGCCTTGACCCACACCCGGACCGGCAAGGTGCGCGCGCTGGCGGTCACCGGGCCTGCGCGTTCGCGCTCGATGCCTGACGTTCCCACCCTGGTTGAGCAAGGCATTGCCTATAGCGCAGGCATCTGGACGGGCATTGTGGGTCCCGCCAATATGCCCAAACCGATCGTCGACAAACTGAACGCCGAGATCGCGCGGATTCTTCGCGAGCCGGAGGTACGCGAAAGATTCCTCACGCTTGCGGGCGATTATCCGGTGACCGGTACGCCAGCAGAGTTCGACAAGATCATCCGCGACGATTTTGTCCTGTGGAAGCGCATCATTGCTGACGCACGCATCACGATGTGATCTGCAGCCCTTGGCATTGAGCCGAGGGCCTCGCTTCCAGTGCGTCACGTCTCACACTTACTTTCAGATGAAGCAGGATCTGCCTGATGACGGTCACCGTTGCCTTTGAACGCAGCCATCACATCACCATCGACGCGCCGCCTCAGGCCGTGTTCGACTACGTCACCAACCCACAGTCCTGGCCCGAGTGGATCGTGGTCTCGCACCATGTGAACAGCGCCAACCGGCCGCTGGGCAAGGGCGAGACCTTCAGCGAGAAGTGGTTCTCGCGCGAAGAGATTCAACTGGATTGGGTGGTGCTTGAAGCCGACCGGCCCACGCGGTGGGTCGCGCAGACGGGGGCCGGTTTCATTGGGCCGATCGTGGTGCAGTACGACTTTGAAGTCACCCCGCAGGGCACGCGCTACACCCGCACGGTGCGCAACCCGGCGCGACCCAAGGCGCCCACCGAGGCAATGATTGCGCGCATCGATGCGGAAGCCGCCATTGCGTTGGCGAACATCAAGACCAACGTTGAGCGGCGGCAGGTTGCATGAAGATGAACGAGCAGGAAACGAACACGATGAGCATATCGAGCGTTAAAGCGCGGGCCGCAGGATCGAGTGGGTTCACCGTGCAGGGAACGGCAGGCCGAGCGGGGCGCATGGAACGGATCGGACGCCTGGGTCGCATCGCGCAGACTGCAGCGGCGGTGGTCCTGCTGGCGGCAGGCTGTGCAGCCCCGGGTGGATCGGCGGGCTCGGGCCAATCAGGCCTGTCAGGCTGGCTGGACGGCCTCACGAGCGGCGCCCAGCCGTCGCTGACCGAGCGTCCGCCCATCGTCTTCGTGCACGGCAACGGTGATGGTGCGGCCAACTGGCTCACCACCTTGTGGCGTTTCGAGTCCAACGGCTGGCCGCGTGAGCGGCTGCATGCGATCGATGCGCCGAACCCGCTGTCGCGCGACGACGATGCGGTGGCGCAGCCAGATCGCACCTCGGCCGCCGAGCATGCAGCCTATCTGGCCAGCGAGATCGACGCGGTGCTCAAGCGCACCGGTGCAAAGCAGGTGGTGCTGGTGGGTAACTCGCGCGGGGGCAATGCCATTCGCACCTATGTGCGGGACTATGGTGCGGCCAAGGTCTCGCATGCGGTGCTGGGCGGCACGCCTAATCATGGCGTGTGGGCACGCGCTGATTTCCGGCCTGGTAATGAGTTCAATGGTGCGGGCCCGGTGCTCACGCGCTTGAATGCGCCGCAGGGCCCACAGGGACTGGAAGTGTCGCCGGGGTTGAAGTGGATGACGCTGCGCTCCGATGGCAATGACAAATTCGCAGTGCCCACTGGCGAGTGGATCGGCCAGGGCACGAGTTTCAAGACCAACGTCGATGCGCGGGGCCCCGAGTTGAAGGGCGCCGATAACCGCGTGTTGCCTGGGCTGGATCACCGCGAGGTCTCGTATCACCAGAAAGCCTTTGAGCAGACCTGGCAGTTCATCACTGGCGGCTTGCCCGCGCGCGGCATCGAACCGCAGGCGCAAGTCGTGCTCGATGGCAAGGTCACAGGCCTGGCGGGCAGTGCACCCACCAACCTGCCGATGGCTGGTGCGCGTGTGCAGGTGCATGCAGTGGACTGCGAGAACGGCGAGCGCCGAGGTGCGGCGCTGCTTGACCGCACCACCGGTGCCGATGGCCGCTGGGGGCCATTGCGCACCGATGCGCAGACCTGCCTGGAGTTTGAATATGGCGCGCCGGGATTCGCCACGGTGCATCAGTACCGCTCGCCCTTTCCGCGTTCGTCGGACATCGTGAACCTGCGGCCGATTCGCATGAGCGAAGCCGATCGCAAGGCGGGTGCACTGGTGAGCCTGACCCGCCCGCGCGGCTACTTCGGCTTGGGCCGCGATGAGATGAGCCTGGATGGCGCGCCACTGCCTGGCGTGGTCGCGGGTGTTGCAGGTCAGTCGCTGGCGCGTGTGTCTTTGCCCTCAGCGGACGTGCGCACGGTGGTGGCGCGCTTCAACACTGAGCGCATCGCGATGCGTACCTGGCCGGCTGCGCAGGGGCGTCTGTCGGTGGCGGAGCTGCATCAGTAGGGTGACGGAGCGCTTTCCGGTTAGTGGCCCACTTCTTTCTGATGCCGCACGGCGAGAATCGTGACGACACCCGAGTCGATTCGGTACCGGGCCACGTAGCCACTATCTCCGAAGTCGATGATCCACTCGCGGAACTCGTTGGGCATCTCTTCAATGGGGCGACCGACGCCAGGTTGTTGTCCCAGCACCTTCACGCCTTGGCGGATGGCCGTGATCGCCCGTTTGGCTGCGTCGAGGTTTTTGGGAGCAAGGAAGCGATAGAGGCGCTGTACATCGAGCAGCGCCGGTTGTGACCAGATCAGACGTGGCATGCTGGAGGTTCGATGTCGTCGCCCTGTTCGAGTTGGGCCAACCAGGCATCAGCCTCATCGGCGGTTACATGCATTCCGGTCGTGCGATACGCGTCCCAGGCCTTGAGGGTGTCCTGGCGGAAGGCCTCGCGTTTTTCTTCGCGGTCGACATACTGGGTGATCGCTTCGCGCATCAGCCAATGCGACGTTCGCTGGCGTGCGTCAGCCAGGCGTTTCAAGCGTGCTTTGGTGTTCTCGTCGATCTTGATTGCCACAGGGCGAATGGCAGCAGCAGTCATAGCAATCCCTATCAAGGTATATCAAGGTATTACCTCATTATACCCGGATCGAATACATGGCCCTGGCGATCGAAGGTTCGCCTTACAACACGAAGTCGGTTGCAGAGAGCGTGGTCGTGTAGTTCCCCAGCAATGCGATGGTGAAGTCTGCCGTCAGTTTGGCGTCGATGGCAGAGACATCGATGCGGTCCGAGGCCACCACGAAGTCGTTGATGATGTCGCGCAGCGCAGCGGTGGTGCCGGTATCGGTGAACACTTAGAACGCAACGCGATCCGCGCCGGCCCCGCATGGGCCTCAGACGCAAACGACCCAGTTGTCTAGTTGCAAGCCAGGCACCTTGGAAAACTCGCGGGTGTTATTGGTGATCAGCGTGGCTTGCTGGCTTAGCGCATGCGCGGCAATCATCGTGAACCGCCCCGGGTATCGAGGAGGCTGGTTGGGTTAAGTGCTCATGTCTGCGGGACCGCTTGCGCGGTTTGCTGACGGTAGTAGTTTGCCTCGTACTCGGCTGGCGGGAGATAGCCCAGCGGTTCCATCAGTCGATGGTGGTTGAACCAGGACACCCAAGTCAGAGTTGCCAGCTCCACGGCCTCCCGTGATTTCCATGGCGCCCGGCGATGAATCAGCTCGGTCTTGTACAAACCGTTGATGGTTTCTGCCAAGGCATTGTCGTAACTGTCGCCACGGCTGCCCACTGAGGGCTCGATCCCTGCTTCGGCCAGCCGCTCGGTGTACCGAATGCTGACGTATTGCGAACCGCGATCCGAATGGTGAATCAACGCATCGCGGTCGGGCTGTCGGTCGCACAGGGCTTGCTCGAGAGCATCGAGGACGAAGTCAGTGCGCATGGTCTTGCTGACGCGCCAGCCCACGATGCGCCGAGCGTAGACATCGATCACGAACGCCACATACAGCCAGCCCTGCCAGGTCGAGACATAGGTGAAGTCCGACACCCAGAGCTTGTTCGGCCGGTCAGCTTTGAATTGCCGCTTCACGTGATCCAGTGGGCAGGCCGCATTGGCATCGGGAATCGTCGTTCGCGCCTTCTTGCCCCGAACCGCGCCTTGCAAGCCCATACGGCCCATCAAACGTTCAACGGTGCAACGGGCCACCCGTACACCCTCGCGGTTCATCTGCATCCAGACCTTAGCTGCGCCGTAGACCTGCATGTTGGCGTTCCACACGCGTTCGATCTGAGGCATCAGTGAAATATCCCGCCGCGCACGAGCGCTGATGCGCGAGGCATCGCGCTGGCGAGCGGCATGGCGTCGGTACGCCGACGGGGCGAACTGCAAAACCTTGCAGATCGGCTCGACCCCGAATCGGCCGCGGTGTTCATCGATGAAGGCCTTGGTCACTTCAGCCGGCGGTCGAGCTCCGCCTGGGCGAAAAACGCGCTCGCCAGCTTCAGGATCTCGTTGGCTCGGCGCAGCTCCTTGACCTCGCGCTCCAGATCCTTGACCCGTTGCGCCTCGGCAGTGGTTACGCCTTCACGTACCCCGCTGTCGATCTCCTGACGCTTGACCCATTCGAGCAGCGTATGCGGCACACAGCCGATCTTGGGCGCAATCGACTCGACTGCCGCCCACAGCGAGGGGTACTCCCCACGGTGTTCCTGCACCAGGCGCACCGCGCGCTCGCGAACCTCAGGTGAAAACTTCTTCGACTTGTTCATGGCTCCATCTTCTCAAGAGTAGGAGCCTCCTCAAAACCCGGGGCGGTTCA
>JBIKKG010000192.1:0-6743 GCA_044360485.1 Burkholderiaceae bacterium
GCGCAGGATCGACCAGGCATGCGACCAGTGACCGAAATTGGGAAAGGACACGATCCCTTCCGTGCCGATCTGGCTCATTTCACGCAGCACGCGCTCGGTATGCTGCGTCGCCTGGATCGCCATGGATAGCACCACCACATCGAAGCGATTGCCGGCAAACATGTCCAGGCCGGCTTCAATGTTCTGCTGGATCACATCGACGCCGCGTCTCGCGCAGGCCAGCACCTGAGTGTCGTCGATCTCGACCCCGTATCCGCTGCATCCCTTGGCGCGCTGCAGGTGATCGAGCAAGGCGCCATCGCCGCAGCCCAGATCCAGCACACGCGAACCGGGCGCAATCCACGATGCAATCTCCGCCAGGTCGGGGCGCAGTCCGTGAGTGGGCGCGGTCATCGACTCACTCCGGCCGCGATGCGATCGAAGTACGCGGCAAGCAGCGCGTGATAGCGCGCATCGTCAAGCAGGAACGCATCGTGGCCATGGGGCGCATCGATCTCTGCGTAGGTGACCCGCCTGCGATTGGCGAGCAGCGCCGCCACGATTTCGCGACTGCGCTCGGGCGCAAAGCGCCAGTCGGTGCTGAACGATGCAAGCAGAAAGTCGCACCGGGCCGGGGCCAGCGCAGCCGCGAGATGCCCCTCATGTTCCCGTGCCGGATCGAAGTAGTCCAGCGCGCGAGTGATCAGCAGATACGTATTGGCATCGAAATACCTCGAAAATTTTTCGCCCTGATAGCGCAGATAGGACTCGATTTCGAACTCGACATCAAAGGTGAACTGATAATCGCTGCGCAATGCGGTGTCCTGCGCATGTCGGCGCAACGTGCGCCCGAATTTTTCGGCCATTACATCGTCTGACAGGTACGTGATGTGCCCGATCATTCGGGCGACCTGCAAGCCGCGCGCCGGAACGGTCCCATGGTCGTAGAAGCGCCCACCATGGAAATCCGGGTCGGTGACGATGGCGCGTCGCGCCACTTCGTTAAAGGCAATGTTTTGCGCCGACAACTTCGGCGCGGTGGCAATGGCGATGCAATGAGCCAGCCGATCAGGAAAGAGCGTGCTCCAGGCGAGCGCCTGCATGCCGCCGAGTGATCCACCCATCACGGCGGCAAAGCGCTCGATGCCCAGGGCATCGGCCAGCCTCGCCTGCGCCCGCACCCAATCTTCGACCGTGACGACCGGGAAATCGGGACCATAGGGCTTGCCTGTGGCGGGATTGACCGACATCGGGCCAGTCGATCCGAAACACGAGCCCAGATTGTTCACCCCGACGACGAAGAACCGGTTGGTGTCCAACGGCTTGCCCGGACCGACCATGTTGTCCCACCAGCCGACATCGGCGGGATCATCGGCTGCGAGGCCTGCGACATGGTGAGACGCATTGAGCGCGTGACAGACCAGCACGGCGTTGTCCCGCGCAGCCGACAGTTGCCCATAGGTTTCATAGACCAGTTCGTAACCGGCAATGGATGCGCCACTCGATAGCGCGAGCGGCGCATCGAAACGCAGGCGTTGCGGTGTGATAGTGCCGACCGAAGCGGTCATTGAAGTGTGTCCGTGCGTCTGCCTGGGTGCAGAATAAAAAACCCCGACCGGCTTGGGCTGCGGCGGTCGGGCACGGCATCACGGTGCGCCCGCTTTAGCCGAATTTTTAACGCGCCCGCAAGCTGGTTCAAATCGGCGCGAGGCGCAACCTTAGCGGCCAGCCTGCGGGCTGTCAACGCAGACCCCACAGATGCGCCCATGCAGGACTGGCGTTCGACTCACCCCTCACGCAATCGGGCCAGCCCGGATTGCACGCGCACAGGATCATCAGACTGCAGCAGCCGGCTGACCCGTGGTTTGAGCCGTGCCGCATCACATTTCAGGATTTCGCGCTTGACCCGCAGCAGGCTGGCCGGATGCATGGAAAACCCGCGCAACCCCATGCCGATGAGCAAGGCGGTCGCATCAAGATCGCCCGCCATCTCGCCGCAGACCGCCACTGGTTTGCCTGCGCGCTCGGCTGCACGAATAGTCATCGCCACCAATTGCAGAACGGCGGGATGGAAGGGATCGTAGAGCGCCGACACGGTGTGATCAGCGCGGTCGATGGCAAGCGTGTACTGGATGAGATCGTTGGTGCCGATCGACAGAAAGTCGAGGCGCTTGGCGAAAAGGCCCGCTGTCAGTGCTGCCGCAGGCACTTCGATCATGCCGCCCACCGGTACGGGTGGCGGTTCGGACAGGCCGCGGTCGATCAGCTGGCCGCGTGCCTGAGCGATGAGGCGCAATGACTGATCGACCTCATGGCCGTGCGCGAGCATGGGAATCAACAGCCGCACCGGACCGTGCGCCGCAGCGCGCAAAATGGCTCGCAACTGCACCAGGAAAATATCGGGCTCGGCCAGGCTGTATCGAATGGCCCGCTGCCCGAGTGCCGGGTTGGTGGACGTGGCCGGTTCAGGGCCTTCATGCGACGCATCGAGCGCCTTGTCCGAGCCGACGTCGATTGTGCGGATGGTGACCGGTCGGCCCTTCATGCCCAACACCGCTTCGCGGTAGGCCTCGTACTGCTCGTCTTCGCCCGGCATCTCGCTGCGGTTCATGAAGAGGAACTCGGTCCGAAACAGACCCACCCCAGCGGCGCCGGCATCCAGCGCCTGAGCGGATTCGGCAGGCAACTCGATGTTGGCCAGCAGCTCGATCGGCACCTGATCCAGCGTGGCGGAAGGCACGTGCACGAGGCGCTCGAGCTGCTTGCGCTCCAGTTGTTCCAGCGCGATGCGGTTGCGATACTCCTGCAGCACCGCTTCATCGGGCGCCACGATCACCACGCCCGCCTCACCGTCAAGGATGAGCCAGTCATCATCGCGCACGAGCTGCGCCGCCTTGCCCAGCCCCACCACTGCAGGCACGTTCATGCTGCGCGCCAAAATGGCGGTATGCGATGCGGTCCCGCCCAGGTCGATGGCAAATCCGCCGGCTCGTTTCAGTTGCAGCATGTCGGCCGGTGCAATGTCATGCGCCACGAAAATGAGCGGGTCGTGACTGTGCGCCGTGCGTTCGGCCAGGGGGCGCACCGAACCCGATAGCGCCTTGAGCACGCGCTCGGCCACTTGCATCACATCGCGACCGCGCTCGCGCAGGTAAGCATCTTCAAACTGCTCGAACTGCGCCGCGAGCTGCTCGGCCTGCGATGCAAAAGCCCATTCAGCGTTGTGCCCGCTGTGTGCAATGACCGTGCGGGCCTGCTCGAAGAGTGCAGGGTCGTCAAGGATCATGGCATGCACCTGCAACAGCGCTGGCGCTTCGGTGGGCGCATCGGCAGGCAGATGCTCGCCGATGCTCTGCAGCTCCGCGCGCACCATGTCCACGGCCCGCTCAAGACGCGCAATCTCCGCGGCACGCCCGGGCGCATCGATCTGATAACGCGGCACGTCGATCAGACGTGACTCGAGCACCACCGCACGTCCTACCGCGATGCCGCCGCCAATTCCCGTGCCGTGCAGACTGAACATGATGCGATGAGAGTAGGGTGAGCGTATGGGCAGGTCATCAGCCGTCTGAACGCGCGGCCGGCCCTTCGCCAAAGCCACCCGCCACCAGCGTGCTCAGGGCCGCCAAGGCCTCGTCTTCATCGGGACCATTGGCTTCGACCGTCAGCTGAGCCCCGCACGCTGCCGCCAGCATCATGACTCCCATGATGCTCTTTCCGTTGACCCGTCGAGTGCCTTTCGTGAGCCACACCTCCGACTTGAACCGGGTGGCCGTCTGAGTGAGGGCCGCCGAGGGCCGTGCATGCAGACCCAGCTTGTTCACGATCGTCACCTGAATCTGCTTCATGCCTGTGTTCCGTTGGGTTCGGGCTCGATGCGCAGGATGGTGTCGCGCATGCCTTCCAGAAGATGCGCCGCCACCTCTTCGAGCGGGCCCTTGCGATAGGTCAGCGCCTTGACCAGCATCGGCAGGTTGACCCCCGCCATCACCACGGTGCGGTGCGGCTCAGCCAACCGCGCCGCAATCCGCGCGGGCGTCGCGCCATACAAATCGGTGAGCACGATCACCCCTGACCCGTCATTGATGCGGGCAAGCAGCTGTCGTGCGGCCTGCAGCGCGGCCTCTGGATCTTCATCCGGGATCACGTCCAGTGCGGCGAGCTGCACCGGCAGGCGCCCGAAAATATGGCGCGTGCAATGCAGCAGAGCCGTACCCAACGGCTCATGCGACACGATGAGGATGCCGATCATGCGGGCTGCGCTACCTCACGCTCGAGGCTTTCAACGTACAGGCCGGCCACATCAAAGCCCGCCTGCACTGCAATTTCCCTGAAGCACGTCGGACTGGTGACATTGATTTCGGTCAGGCAGTCACCAATGACGTCGAGGCCCACCAGAAAAAGGCCACGCGCCGCAAGCACCGGGGCGAGCGTCTGGGCAATTTCGCGATCACGTGCCGTCAGCGGCTGCGCGCGCGCCGTGCCGCCTGCGGCCAGATTGCCGCGGGCTTCGCCCAGCTTCGGGATGCGCGCCAGGGCAAATGGAACCACGTGGCCGCCAATGATCAGCACGCGCTTGTCGCCATCAGCAATGGCGGGCAGATAGCGCTGCGCCATCACGCTGCAAGCCCCGAACTGATTGAGCGTTTCGATGATCACCGAGAGATTGGGGTCATCGGCACGCGCACGAAAAATAGAGGCCCCGCCCATGCCGTCGAGCAATTTGAAGACCGCCTCGCCGTGATGCTTCACGAACTCGCGCAATCGCTGCGGGCTGCGGCTCACAATGGTGTCGGAGGTGAACTGCGGGAACTCGGCGATCGAGTATTTCTCGCCATGATCACGAATGGCCCGCGGATGATTGAATACGCGCGCACCTTCCCGTACCGCATGCTCGAGCAACCAGGTCGCGTAGACGTATTCCTGATCGAAGGGCGGGTCCTTGCGCATGAGCACGGCATCGAATGCGCTCATGCGTTCGCTCACGGGCTCACCCAATCGGCACCACTGATGGGGATCGTGTCCGGCTTCGCCGAGCTGCGGGCCAGACAGCGCCAGCGACTGCGCATCAGCCCAGGCGTGACCGCCACCCAGCCACAACCCGCCCAGTTCGCACACATGCAGCGTGTGCCCGCGGGCAACGGCTGACTGCATGATCGCGTAGGTGGAGTCCTTGTAGGTCTTGATGGTGTCGACCGGGTCAAGCACGATCAGGATGCGCATGGCTAAGACTCCGAAGAGATCGATCAGGCGGCAGGCTGCGCGGCCGGGTCAGTACGCTCAAGCTCCAGCGAAGCAGCCAGGAGCGCCAGTCGGGCCACCACGCCATAGGCGTAGAAGCGGTTCGGCGGGCAGTCGGGTGAACCGGCCACGTCGGGCACATTGCACGGCGCGGCAAACGGCAGCGGCACAAAGTGCGCACCCGGTGCATTGAGATTTTCATCGCGTCCGCGCTCGCCATGCACGCGATAAAACCCACCGACCACGTAGCGGTCGATCATGTAGACCACCGGCTCGGCGACACCGTTTTCAACGGTCTCAATGGTGGGCACACCTTCCTGGATGATGACCTCCGAGACCTCGAGTCCTTCCTTGACCACCGCCATCTTGTTGCGCTGGCGGCGGTTCAGGTTGCGCAGCTCGGCCGGATCCTTCACGGTCATGATGCCCATGCCATAGGTGCCTGCATCGGCCTTCACGATGACAAAAGGTTCGGCGTCGATCTTGTATTCGGCGTATTTGGTACGGATACGCGCGAGCGTGGCGTCGACATGCGCGGCCAGCTGGTCCTCGCCTTCGCGGGCCTGAAAATTGATGGGGCCGCTGGCAGCAAAGTAGGGATTGACCAGCCAGGGATCGATGCCGATGAGCTGCGCAAAATCGTCGACCACCGTGTCGTAAGCGCTGAAATGCAGGGTCTTGCGGCGCACCGCCCAACCCGCATGCAGCGGGGGCAACAGAATCTGGCCATCAAGATGACGCAGGATGTCAGGGATGCCTGCCGACAGGTCGTTGTTGAGCAAGATGGCGCAGGGGTCAAAGCCCTCGAGCCCCACCCGCGAACCGCGCCGCACCAGCGGCTCGACCGTGAGCGTTTGTCCTTCGGGCAACTCCAGCACCTGCGCAGTCGTGACCTCAGGGTTGAGCGAACCCAGGCGCACCGTCAGTCCGGTCTGGCGCAGCAGCCCCTGCAGTCGGAGCACATTGCGCAGGTAGAACATGTTGCGCGTGTGGTTCTCGGGGATCAGCAGCAGATTGCGGGCATCCGGGCAGTATTTCTCAATCGCCGTCATCGAGGCCTGCACCGCCAGCGGCACGGCCTCGGGAGACAGATTGTTGAACCCGCCGGGATAGAGGTTGGTATCGACCGGGGCGAGCTTGAAGCCCGCGTTGCGCAGGTCGACCGAGCCATAAAAAGGCGGGGTGTGTTCCTGCCAGGCATGCCGGAACCATTGCTCGATCCCTGTGGAAGCGTCGAGAACGCGACGCTCGAGTTCGAGTAGCGGGCCGGTCAGGGAAGTAAGGAGATGAGGAACCATCGGCATGCGCCTGCTCGGGACCGGCCCGGGCGGGGCCGGTGATGCATTGGGGCCGCCATTGTAGCGTTCAGCGAAAAACGACCGTCCGATGCCCGTTGAGCAGCACGCGGTCCTCCAAGTGGTATCGCAAGGCACGCGCCAGCACGGCCTTCTCGACATCGCGCCCATAGCGCACCAGGTCATCGACCGTATCGTCATGCTCAATGCGCACCACGTCCTGCTCGA
>JBIKKG010000193.1:0-6741 GCA_044360485.1 Burkholderiaceae bacterium
CCGGGCGCGGCAGATTCGGGATCTCGCGCATGAATGCAGTTTGGGTCGTCGACGATGATCAGTCCATCCGGTGGGTGCTCGAGCGGGCGCTACAACGGGATGGCTTCGAGGTGCGTGCCTTCGGCTCAGCGAAGGATTGCCTGAGCGCCCTCGAAACCGATGCGCCTAAGGTGCTGGTGTCGGATATCCGCATGCCCGGACAAAGCGGCCTGGAGCTGCTGCAGCAGGTCAAGGCGCGCCGCCCCGGGATGCCGGTCATCATCATGACCGCGTTTTCGGACCTGGACAGTGCGGTGTCTTCGTTCCAGGGAGGCGCATTCGAATATCTCCCCAAGCCCTTTGATTTGCCGCATGCCATCGAGCTGATTCGACGTGCTGTCATCGAGAGCGACCGCGAAGCCGCAGCCGATGAAGGGGTGCTCGATGCCCCCGAAATGCTCGGCCAAGCCCCTGCGATGCAGGAGGTGTTCCGGGCCATCGGCAGACTGTCTCAGTCCAATGTGACCGTCCTGATCACGGGTGAATCGGGCAGCGGCAAGGAGCTGATCGCTCAGGCCTTGCATCGCCACAGCGTGCGTGCCCCCCAACCCTTCGTGGCGCTGAACGCAGCAGCCATTCCGCGCGATCTGCTCGAGTCGGAACTCTTCGGGCATGAGCGTGGCGCATTTACCGGTGCGCAGCAAATGCGGCGTGGACGCTTTGAGCAGGCCGAAGGGGGCACGCTCTTTCTCGATGAAATCGGCGACATGCCGCCCGAGTTGCAGACCCGCTTGCTGCGGGTGCTGTCAGATGGGCATTTCTATCGCGTTGGGGGGCATCAGCCCCTGAAGGCCAATGTGCGTGTGATTGCAGCCACTCACCAGAACCTGGAAGAGCGGGTGCGTCAGGGCTTGTTCCGAGAAGACTTGTTTCATCGCCTCAATGTGATCCGGCTCAGGCTGCCACCGCTGCGCGAGCGCGGTGAGGATGTGCCGTTGCTCGCCCGGCATTTCCTGTCGCGCAGTGCGCGCGACTTAGGCGTCGAAGCCAAGCGGCTTTCGGAAGAGGCCTTGGCCAGGTTGTGCGCGTTCTCCTGGCCCGGCAATGTGCGACAGCTGGAAAACGTGTGTCACTGGCTCACCGTGATGGCTCCTGCGCAGGTGGTTGAGGCTAAGGACCTGCCTCCGGAAATTCAACCGATGAGCGGGGCGGCCGTGCCGGTCAAGCCCTGGGCGACGCCCTTCGAACAGGCTTCTTCGGGTCTGGTCACTGATGCGCCGGTGATGGCTGCGGGAGCGATGTTCGCCGTGGG
Source organism: Burkholderiaceae bacterium (assembly GCA_044360485.1). Taxonomy (GTDB): domain Bacteria; phylum Pseudomonadota; class Gammaproteobacteria; order Burkholderiales; family Burkholderiaceae_E; genus UBA4615. The sequence goes on from JBIKKG010000193.1 coordinate 1,292, forward strand.
TGGTGTCGAATCATCGTCTTCGGTACCTTCGGGGCTGACTGCTTCATGGGCGGCGCCGGCAACCCTGGGGGGGTTAGGTGAAGTGCCGGCTATTGTTGATGCGCGGACCCGTTGGGCAAGCCTCCTGGAGACCGAGGTGAGCAAGCTGTTGGCCGCACAGTCTGCGCGAGGTGAGCCTGCACCCGAGTCCTCTGACCTCATGGATCAATTGACGCGCACCTTCGAGTCCACAGTGATTCGATCGGCTTTGCGTCATACCAGAGGGCGGCGCATTGATGCCGCCTTGCGATTGGGCATCGGACGCAACACCATCACGCGCAAGATTCAGGACCTCGGGCTCGAGGACGACGCCTAAGCGCACCCAGCAAGCGCCTTGTATGGGCCGTGCCTGCACACCCGGCCGCGGCGATCGAGTGTGGTTCAATGCGGGCTTTTTACGGAGGCCCGCATGTCAGGTGACCATTTTCATGTGCATGGACCGCATGACCATGAGCTTGAGCACGCTGCTCAGCATGGTGCGAACGATCCGTTCTCAGGCCGGATTGCGGTGATCACGGCGCTGCTGGCGACTGTTGGCGCTCTGTTTTCGTATCAGGGTGGCGTGACTCAAGTCAACGCGATGCTCGCCAAGAACGATGCGCAGATCAAGAAGACGGAGGCGTCAGACCAGTGGAACTACTACCAGGCCAAGAGCAACAAGCAAAATCTCGCTGACTTGTCGGCTCAGATCGTGGCTGATGATCTGCGCGAAAAGTATCGCAGCGAGGTCAAGCGCTACGAGACCGAAAAGGTCAAGATCAAGGAAAACGCGGAAGCACTCGAAAAAGAATCCAAGATGTGGGAGGAGCGCAGCGAGGCAGCGATGCATCAGCATCACCGCTGGGCCCAGGCCACTACCGTGCTGCAAATTGCGATTGGTCTGTCGGCGATCGCACTGCTCACGCGACGCAACTGGCTGATGCGCGGCGTTTATGCCTTAGGCGCTGCCGGCCTGGTGCTGGGCGCGCTGGCTGCTGCGCACATCTGAATTCCTGGCGCAGCGCCAAGGCTGCGCGCAGCAATCACACTGTACTTATCGCGTTTGGATGCGGTTCAGATAATCCACCAGCGCGGCAATGCGGGTCCGCACGTAGCTCTCCGGGTCATAGGGCACATCGGCATAGTCGGCTGCGTAGCGGCTCAGATAGTCTGCGCCCCAGATCGGCATGTCGCCGCCCAGATGGGCACGCACCTCCTGGCGCCCGTCGATGGTCCGGTAGATGCGCTGCTGAGGAAATTGGCCCTGATTGCGCTGCGACAGTCGTGTGAGATCAGGCGGGCTGACGCTCAGAAACGGCTTGAAGGCCCCGTCGCCACGACCGGCAGGTCCATGGCATCCCGCGCAGTTCGACACATATTCGCGTCGGCCAAAGTCAAAGGTTTCGAGCGCGGTTTGGGCGACGCTCGGGAGCGATGTCGACCACAACACCGCCCCACTGAGCAGGGCCAGCACGGGGCGAAACATGGATGCGGTGGTATTCATGGCCGCTGTATCCGGTAGAGGTAATCGAGCAGCAGACCGATACGGTGCCGCACATACACTTCCGGTCGGGGCGAGGCGGGTGGCCCCGACATGGTGACCGCCTGTGCGCGGTAGTCGGCCCCCCAGATTGGCATGTCGCGACCACCGTGCGCGGCCATGGCGGACCGACCGTCGATGACCTCGTAGAGCCGCTGATAGGGGAAGACGCCGCCATTGTTGCGACTCAGCAGCGTGAGGTCTGCAGGTGCACGCGTCAGAAACTCGCTGAAATGCCCGTTACCCTGGCCCGATGGACCGTGACAGCCCGCGCAGTTTGAGAGGTATTCGGCGCGCGCATAGTCAATGCGTCCTGCATCGACCGCCGCTTCCTCGGCTTCCGTTGGTGCGGACGACATGAGCCCGATCAGACTGGCCAGGGCGATCTGGCTCAGCATGCGCCCCCGTTCCGGGCGCCTCGTGTTCGTTGGTTCTCGCATGGTGTCCTCCAATGAAGCCACCAGTCGATGCTGCGCGCACACCCGCAGCCCAGCATTGATTCTGCTCAGTCTGTCAGCTCAATCAGCACCGGCGCGTGATCGGACGGTTGCTCCAGCTTGCGCGGGGCGCGATCAACTGTGCAACTCGTCACATGGGGCCGCAAGGCGTCGCTGACCAGCAGGTGATCGATGCGCAGCCCTTTGTTGCGACGAAAGGCGAGCTGCCTGTAGTCCCACCAGCTGTAGACCTTCTCAGGCTGCTCAAACAGCCTGAATGCATCGTGCAGTCCGAGGTCAAGCAGTGTGCGGAAGCGCTGCCGCTCGGGGTCGGAGCACAGTACCTGACCCGCCCAGGCCTGTGGGTCATGGACATCACGATCATCTGGCGCGATGTTGTAGTCGCCGGCGATCACGAGTTTCCCGGTTTGGCTGAGGGTCTCGCTCACCCAGTCCCTTAGGGCGTCGAGCCATCGCAATTTGTAGGCGTATTTGTCGCTGCCCACTTCCTGGCCATTGGGTACATAGGCGCTGATCACGCGAGTGCCATTGAACGAGGCACTGATCAGGCGTTTTTGTTCATCCGGGAAATGCGGATTGCCGACCTGCACCTCTGCGGGTTCCCAATGGCGATCGACGCGCCACAGGATCGCGACGCCGTTGTAGGTGGGCTGGCCGCTGAAAAGTGCGCCATAACCCGCATCGGCCAGCGTCTGCACAGGAAAACGCTCATCAATGAGTTTGGTTTCCTGCAGACACAGAATGTCCACCTGCTGCGTCTTGAGCCAGTCCAGAACATGGGGCAGGCGGACCTTCAGGGAGTTGACGTTCCAGGTGGCGATTTTCATTGCGGTCAAGCCGTGGTCAAGGCGCCGCAAGGATACCCGTCGGCCTTCAACCTGAATCCGCTCGATCGTCCCAGCGCTCGGGCGACGCATCTGAAAATTTCACCATACGAAATACCCTGTCGAGCGGCGAAAGATCTTGCGGTTTCGCTTGTTTGTCCAGGACAACTTGGCTATAACGCCAAGCGGCGCTGAATATCCACGCTCTGTGGATGATGACCGCACAGGCAGGCACCTCGTGCCAACCCAATGATTCTCTTGAGCACGGCGACCCTTTCGTCAGGTGTCGCCTTGCTGATTTGCAATCTTTCTTTGAACCTTGTCGAGGATGTCGATGCGACAGACGCTGTTTGAACTGCTGTCTAACGGAGCCGAACACGCTCCCGCGCTGAGTGCGCCGGGTCGTACGCCGTTGAGCTACGGCGCCCTGCGCAAGCTGATTGTCGCGACTCGCGAGCAGCTCAATGGTCTGGGCATCGGCCGAAATGACCGGGTGGCCATCGTGGTGGACAACGGCCCCGAGATGGCGGCCTGTTTTGCAGCGTGTGCCTGTGCTGTCACCAGCGCACCGCTCAACGCGGCCTATCGGGCGGACGAATTCCGCTTCTACCTGGAAGACCTGAAGGCGGCCGCCCTCATCGTGTCGCAGGGCAGTGCTTCGCCTGCCATCGAGGTGGCTCAGCAGTTGGGCGTACGGGTCATTGACCTGATCGCGCAGACCGATGCCGGTGCAGGTGCCTTCACCCTGGCGGCGCGCGACAACGCACCCGCGCGTGCAGCGGCGCACCCGGGCCCCGCCCAGCCCGACGATGTCTCCATGGTGCTGCATACCTCGGGCACAACCTCGCGCCCGAAGATCGTGCCGCTGTCGCAAGCGAACCTGTGCGCATCGGCTCAGCACATTCGCAGCACGCTGCAGCTTCAGGCCTCTGATTGCGGCCTGAACATCATGCCGCTCTTTCATATCCATGGCCTGATCGCGGGTGTGCTGGCGCCGTTGTCGGCCGGCTCCCAGGTGTTCTGCACACCTGGCTTCAATGCGCTCAAGTTCTTTGCCTGGATGGACGAGGCCAAGCCCACCTGGTACACGGCTGTGCCCACCATGCATCAAACCATCCTGGCGCGCGCAAGCAAGAACACCGAGATCATCAAGCGCCATCCGTTGCGCTTCCTGCGCTCCTCGTCCTCGTCGATCCCTCCGCAGGTGATTCGCGAACTGGAGGAGGTGTTCGGTGCGCCGCTCATCGAGTCTTACGGCATGACCGAGGCGACGCATCAGATGGCTTCCAATCCGCTGCCGCCCGCTGTGCGCAAGCCTGGCTCCGTGGGCGTGGCGGCCGGCCCTGAGATTGCGATCATGTCGGAAGACGGAGCACTGCTGGCACGAGGTGATACCGGCGAGATCGTGATTCGTGGCCCTAACGTGACCGCAGGCTACGAGAGCAATCCCAAGGCCAATGCGGAAGCCTTCACGCATGGCTGGTTTCGGACCGGAGATCAGGGCGTGATGGACGCCGAGGGCTATCTCACCATCACCGGCCGCCTGAAGGAAATCATCAACCGCGGCGGTGAGAAGGTCAGCCCGCGTGAGGTTGATGAAATCCTCATGGACCACGTAGCCGTGGCGCAAGTGGTGTGCTTTGGCATGCCCCATCCCAAGCTTGGCGAGGAAGTGGCCGCCGCTGTGGTGCTGCGTGAGGGGCAGCAGGTCACCGAGCGTCAACTGCAGGACTTCGTTTCCTCGCGCGCGGCAGACTTCAAGGTGCCCAAGCGCATCCTGATCCTTGAAGAAATTCCCAAGGGTGCGACCGGCAAGTTGCAGCGCATTGGTCTGGCCCAAAAACTCGGACTGGCCTGATCGCCAGGCACACCTCTTTTTGTTGCGTCACATGCGGCCTTCAGGCCAGGGGATCACCATGCCCCCGATTTCAATGACCCTCAGTCGTCTTGCGTCCGATCTGCGACGCGCTGGCGCGGCCTGTCTGATGATGGCCGCCGCAGTGGGCACCGCCCACGCTCAGGCCTGGGAGCCGTCCAAGCCTGTCGAATTCATCGTGCCCGCTGGTACGGGTGGCGGTGCCGATCAGATGGCGCGGTTTATCCAGGGTGTGGTGGCCAAGAACAATCTGTCCAAGCAGCCCATCGTGGTGGTCAACAAGTCCGGCGGTGCAGGCGCTGAAGGGTTTTTGGCCATCAAGTCGGCCAATGCCGATCCGCACAAGATCGTGATTACCCTGTCCAACCTCTTCACCACGCCGCTGGCCACGGGTGTGCCGTTCAATTGGCGCGACCTCACCCCTGTGCAGATGCTGGCGCTCGATCAGTTCGTGCTGTGGGTGAATGACGAAGCACCGTACAAAAACGCGAAAGCCTATTTCGACGCGATCAAGGCCCAGCCCGACAACACCTTCAAGATGGGTGGCACGGGTTCCAAGCAGGAAGACCAGATCATCACCGTGATGATGGAAAAAGCTGCCGGCAAGAAGATGACCTACATCCCCTTCAAAGGGGGCGGCGACGTGGCAGTGCAACTGGTGGGCAAGCACATTGACTCGACCGTGAACAATCCGATCGAGGCCGAGTCGCACTGGCGTGCCGGCAAGCTGCGCC
>JBIKKG010000194.1:0-6701 GCA_044360485.1 Burkholderiaceae bacterium
TCGATGCGGTGGTTGTGCTCGGAATGAAAGACTGTGTGCACGGCAGTCAGCACGATGTTCTCGTTGGCACGGCCATCGCCCACGATGAAATGCCGATCGAGCAACTCGTTGTCGTACGACAGCCTGTTGCCCCGCGCATCGCGCGGCTGAGCGTTGCCAGTCAGTGTGTCCGCATCGGCGGGCAACCCTCCGACCGGGTTGGCGTCGTGGGCAAGATCGTCCAGAAACACGACGCCCGTCGCGACCGCGCCGACGGTGGAGACCGGGCTGGCCAGGTTACCCTCGACCAGCTCCTGCGGCGGGCCGGCTTTGACCAGCTGGGGCAGCCCGTTGGGACCGGCAATGAAATTGCCGTATGCGTCGGTCGCCAGCATCGGTACGCGCGACACATCGGTATCGCTCAGGCGAATGCCCAGCATGTTCAAGGCCTGTGCCTTGATATCGGCCCAGGTCGGCGCCCCGCCAGCGCTGCCCTCGAGCAACTTGCCAGTGGCCTCAGGACGACCATCGCGCAACACGTACTCGCGCAGAAACACCTGATGTGAAGCGTGGGAGGTATAGACCTGATTCAGGTCGACCCAGGGCGTGGTGCGGTTGGTGGTGTCTTGTACGTCATCGGCCGTGCCGAGAATGCCGTCGGCACCAGGCTGGTTGGTGGCTCGCGTGAGCACCATGAAATTGCTGCGCCCACCCGGCACATACAGCGGATCGTCCGGCTGCAGCGGGATGTAGACCTTGCCCGCGTTACCCTTGTCGATCATGTCCAGGCCATGGCTGAAGAACTGGCCGAAGATTGTGAAAAACGAGTTGTAGGGGGCCGAGGCACCATCGGTAGCCACATTGAGCACGGCGACCGAGCTGCCGTCCATGATCAGCCCGTTGGTGCCGAGCATGAAGTCGAGCACCGCCTGTTTGGCGGGTTTGTCGGCAGGCGCTGAGCGCGTAAGGTCCTGATAGGCCAGATGAATCTGCTGCGCCACACCCCACGGGTCGGCACTGCCGGCTGTGGTCAGGGCCGCCACGATCGCGGCCTTGTTCCCCAGGCTCTGATCGACGACGAGGTTGCTGATGATGCGTGGGTTGGCATCGGCCACATTGCCCACCACCGCATAGTCGGTGTTACTGACTACTTGCGCGGTGGGGCCAGGGCCCAGGGGCATGCGATCGCCATCGGCATCGTTGCTGAAGACCGGCCGCAGCAGGCGCGGCATTGCCTGATGGGCAGAGCCAATTGCGCTCATGCCAGGCATCAGGTTGTTGAAGGTTCCGTCGACGGTTCGCAGGCCCAGCGGCAGCAGCTGCGGGCTGGTTTGGGTGGAGCCAAGCGCCGCACCCGACACCAGCGTGAGCAGGTCTTCGCCTGCGGCATGACGTTCAGCGATTCGGATTTGCTTGAGGATGTACTGAAGATCGTGTTTGACGAGAGCGACCATGACATTACCCTTTGGTGTGAAGTGGCTGCAGACGACATGCTGCGATGCCAGACAACTATGCAAAGGCAATGCCAATCCAGTATTCATGCGGGTCTTCAGCCGATCGGCGGGGCCGGGCACGTCACCCGCCTGAGGCAAACCCTCAAACCGTATCAATGGCGGGGGGCGTGTAATTCACAACGCAAACGTGCAGAAATAGCGCACATTCCATCCAAGGATGGCTTCAATCTCGAAAGGCAATCCATGGCGGTCGGGGTGGCGCCAAGTGGCCCTCAGTGGGGAGCTCCGTGACAAGCTCAGTGGCAGCTCAATGCGGCGCCACGAATGCCTCGAGCAGCCGATTGAATTCGGCGGCCCGCTCAAAGTAAGCGGAGTGCCCTGCGCCGTGTACGAGTGCCACCTGCACATTGGGGGCAACGCTTGCGATGGCCTGCTGTGCAAAAGGCGGAATCAAAATGTCTTCGGTGCCCACGATGCACAGGACCGGGCAGCCGATGCCGGCGATGTCAGAAGGGTCGCGCCGGCGCAGCGCCGAGAGCTTGGGCCGGAAGGCGTCCTTGTCGAGCGCATGACCCATCTGATCGATCTGCAAATAGAGGTTGTGCAACGCGGGCTGGTCGCGCGCCATGCGTTCGCCGCAGCCCGGATGCACGCCACCAGCGACCAGCCGTGCTGCAGTGGCGCGCGCTTGCACTTCCCAGGCATCGACACGACCCAGCCAGGGTTGCGCGATTTTTCTGAAATCGATCGACCCGGTGGTGTTGCACAACACCGCGCCCGCGAGCTTGCCGGTGCGTTTCATGGCGTACTCGACCACCGTCCAGCCACCCATGGACTGGCCCACCAGGACAAAGCGCGTGAGCTTCAATGCGTCGGTCAGCGCCACCAGATCATCGGCAAAGTCAGCCGGATCGGGACCACCAGGCGGCATGGTCGACGGCGCGAACCCGCGATGCGCGAACGTGACGCAGGTGTGCGTAGCCGCAAAGTGCCCCACCTGCTGCCACCACGACATCTGGTTGCCGCCTAAGCCGTGCGCGAACACGATGGCCGGACCGCTCCCGTTGCCGGTGACTTCGTAGTGGATCTCGCAGTCGGGGCGCTTGAGGCGACCGATTTGACGGGTAGGGGCCAGCGGGGCGGACGAGGTGGTCATCACAGAAACTCCTTGAGCTCGATGGATTGCAATCTGATCATCCGCGTCTCGGGTGGAGCACGCCCGCGCAACTTTTGGTCGATGCATTCAGTCGATGTATATACAAGCTTATAGTATCCGCCTCGACGGCTGCGTGCGGCATGCCGGGTGAGCGATTTCGAGACGGACCGAACAGAAGGACAACCATGAGCACAAACAAAGTCGCATTGGTGATCGGTGCAGGTGACGCCACTGGCGGTGCCATTGCACGGCGATTCGCACGTGAGGGGTACACCGCCTGCGTGACCCGTCGCACAGCGGCCCCACTTGAGCCCTTGCTGGCGCAGATTCGCGCGGCGGGCGGGCAGGCGCACGGCTTCGGCTGCGATGCGCGTGTGGAAGAGCAGGTGGTGGCGCTCTTTGAACAGATCGAACGCGACATCGGCCCGGTCGAAGTGCTGGTGTTCAACATCGGCGGCAACGTGAATTTCTCGATCACGGAAACCACCGAGCGGGTCTTTCGCAAGGTCTGGGAGATGTGCTGCCTGGCTGGTTTTCTGAATGCGCGCGAGGCGGCAAAGGTCATGCTGACTCGCGGTCGCGGCACGATCCTGTTCACGGGGGCCACCGCCAGTCTGCGTGGCGGCTCGGGCTTTTCGGCCTTTGCTGCAGGCAAGCATGGGCTGCGGGCCGTCGCGCAGAGCATGGCGCGTGAGCTGGGCCCGCAGAACATTCATGTGGCCCATGTCGTGATCGACGGTGGGATCGACACGGCCTTCATTCAGCAGCGCAATCCGCAACGCTACGACGATCTGAAACCGCTGGACGGGATCCTGAACCCCGACGCGATCGCCGAGAACTACTGGCAACTGCATTGCCAGCATCGATCGGCCTGGACACATGAGATTGATCTGCGGCCCTGGATGGAGAAGTGGTGAGGCCACGTGCTAGCATCGTCTCAAAACGGCCAGCAAGATTGTTGAAGGGCCGCTCCCACCGATACCCTCAGGGATGGCCATGCAACACCCACCTTTCATCGTGGGGCTGGGCGGCACGACGCGCGCCGGCTCCACGTCCGAAAAAGCCCTTGCCGCGGCGCTCGAAGCCGCTGCAGCAGCAGGCTGCACCACGCAGCTGCTGGGCGCATCGGCCTTGCCCCTTGAGCCTTATGACCCCACCCGCCCCGAGCGCAGCCCGCAGGCGGTGGCGCTGGTCGAGGCGCTGCGGCGTGCCGATGGCGTGATCATCGCCACCCCGGCCTATCACGGCGGCATCTCAGGGCTGGTGAAGAACGCCATCGATTTCACCGAGGACCTGCGCGGCGATGCGCGGGTCTACTTCGACGGGCTGGCGATCGGCTGCATCGTATCGGCCGATGGGCCGCAGGCCATGGGCTCCACGCTGGCCTCACTGCGCGCCATCGTGCATGCGCTGCGCGGCTGGCCCACGCCTTTTTCCGCCACGCTCAATTCGCGCGAACGCCCATTCGGCGGAGAGGGTCAGCCGGCCGATGCCGCAGCGATCGAGGCGTGTGCCATGGTCGGGCGCCAGGTGGCCGAGTTCGCCCGCATGAAACGCATGGTGAAGTGATGACCGACAAGATCGAAAAGACCGACGAAGCCTGGCGTGCACAGTTGTCGCGCGAGTCCTATCAGGTGCTGCGCCACGAGGGCACGGAACCCGCTGGGACCAGTCCGCTGAATGACGAGAAACGCGCGGGCACCTTCGTGTGCGCCGGCTGCGAGACGCCGCTCTTCACCACCGCCATGAAGTACGACAGCGGCACCGGCTGGCCGAGTTTTTTCACCACGCTGCCCGGTGTGTTCGAAACTCGCCGCGATTTCCGCCTGATCTGGCCGCGCATTGAATACCACTGCGCACGCTGCGGCGGCCACCATGGCCATGTCTTTGACGATGGCCCTGCGCCCACCGGCAAGCGCTATTGCAACAATGGCGTCGCGCTCAAGTTCTTGCCTGATTGAGTCGCCTGCACAACGCCCCGACGCGTCTGCGCAAGCCCCCGGCTGCGTCCTCGCAGCGAAGATCTTTCTGGAGCCTCCCATGAGCCATGTCGTTGCCGCCCCTTCGCCCGTCGTGCTGCCGGTTGCCGGCGGAGGCTCCTGGCCGGTGCGCCGCGTGTATTGCGTCGGACGCAACTACGAAGAACACGCCAAGGAAATGGGCTTCACCGGTCGCGAGCCGCCTTTCTTTTTCATGAAGCCGGCAGACGGTCTGCTGCATGTGCCTGAGGGCACCGTGGGCCAGATGCCCTACCCGCCCGGCACAGCCAATCTGCACTACGAGATGGAGCTGGTGGCGGCGATCGGCGTGGGTGGCGCGAACATCAAGGCCGCGGATGCGATGAAGCATGTCTGGGGTTATGCGGTGGGCTTGGACATGACCCGCCGTGACCTGCAGAACGATGCGAAAAAACAGGGACGCCCCTGGGAAATTGGTAAGGCCTTTGACGCCTCAGGGCCGATTGGTTCGATCGTGCCGGCTGCCAAGGCAGGCAACCCCAGCAGTGCCGCCATCGAACTGAAAGTGAATGGCGCGGTCAAGCAGTCCAGCACCACCGCCAAACTCATCTGGAACATTGCCGAGACGATCGAGCATCTGTCGGCCTACTGGCGGCTGGAGCCAGGCGACCTGATCTTCACAGGCACGCCTGAAGGCGTGGGCGCCGTGGTACGCGGCGACCTCATGCAAGGCAGCGTCGCGGGCGTGGCAGCCATCAGCGTCAAGATGGTCTGACCCCCGATCGGGGAGACCACGCACCAGGCGCCTGGCGTCAACCTATGCCTGGCGTCAATGTGCGCCTGGCATCAATGTGTCTTGCGTCAATACCTGGCTGCGTACCGCGAGATGGCCGCCAGATCGGGCGCCGGTCCGATACCCGGTGCATCGTCAAGCACAGCCTGCCCTGCCTGAATCCGGTTGAGCGCGCCGCACAGCGCCGTGCGCAAGGGGTTGGGGTTGGCATCGACCTCGAGCCTGCCGTCGCCGCCAGCGGCCACCAGCAGATGCGCTGAATGCAGCAGACCCACACCGCCTCCCAACCAATGCGGGCAATAGCGCCGACCCGCTGCCATAGCCTTGCGCGCGACCGGCAAACAGGCGGTATGCCCGCCCCATTTCGCGGCATCGGGTTGGATCACCTGCAAGGCGCCTGAGGCGATGGCGGCATCGAAGGCGTCGACTGCGGCAAGGTTCTCGCCTGCAGCCAGGGGCATGGGCGCAGCCTTGGCCAAGGTTTGCCAGTCGGACCAGGGCGCATCGGCACGCAGTGGCTCTTCAAGCCACCGCAACCCGAAGCGAGCCAGCTCCTGCACGCGATGCAAGGCCAGGTCCAGGGACCAGCCCTGGTTGGCATCGGCCATCAGTTCAACATCGTCGCCCAGTTCATGGCGCACGGCGTCAAGGTTGATGCGATCGCGTGCGCCGTCAAAACCAATCTTCAGCTTGAACGCCCGATAGCCATCTTCATAGCGCGCGCGCGCCAGTCGCTCCGGCAAGTCGGGGTTGAGCCCGCTGGCATAGACCCCGACCGTGGGGGTTTGCCCCCCCAGCAGACGCCACAAGGGCTGCCCTTCACGGCGGGCCACGAGATCCCATAGGGCCAGATCGATCCCGGCGATGGTCTGGGCAAACGGGCCGGGCTCGCCGGACTGCAAGGCCAGCACGGATGTGCCCTGGGTGAGATCGGCAAAGACCTCGGCAGGACCGTGCCAGGCGCGGCCCTCAACACGAGGCGCCAGCACGCCGGTGAGCAATCGGGCCCGATGCTCGGCCCCCACCGAGGGGAAATTGCACCAGACTTCGCCCCAGCCTACGTTGCCGGCATCGTCTTGCGCGCGCACCAGCACCATCGGGCGATCGCGCATGACGCCAAACGACGTCACGACCGGCGTGTCAATCGGGCAGCGGTACAGCAGCGCGCGCAGCGACTCAATGCGAAAGGGCGCGGAGTTCATCGACGAATTGGATCACTGGTGAGGGTGGCGTCTGGAGACGCTCATTCGATATTCGAACACGATAACCGACTCCGACCCGTCGCGGCGCGCCGAAACCCGGTGGCGCGTTTCGACAATCACCGTACCATGCATCCGATTGGGGGAGCGACAGGCTGTGGA
>JBIKKG010000195.1:0-6697 GCA_044360485.1 Burkholderiaceae bacterium
AAAATTCTGCTCGACCTGGCCGATGCCTGGTCCGGGCCAATGCGCAAGGTCACGCTGCGCAGTCCGGCACTTGACCAAACCGGTCGCACCACACTGCGCGACCGCACGCTCGATGTGAAAATTCCGGTTGGCATTCGGCCTGGCCAGCGCATTCGATTAGCCGGTCAGGGCAGCCCTGGATTGAGCGGGGCGCCAGCCGGCGACCTGCTGCTGGAAATCGAGTTCCGCGTGCATCCGCGCTTCGAACTGGAAGGCAACGTGCTGGTGGCCGAACTGCCGGTCGCACCCTGGGAGGCCGGGCTGGGTGCCATCGTGGTGGTGGCGCTGCCCGACCGCAGCACGCTCAAGGTGCGTGTGCCAGCCGGCGCACAAAGCGGGCAGCGACTGACCGTTCGCGGCAAAGGCCTGCCGGGCACGTCGCCGGGTGACCTCGAACTGCAGGTCAAGGTGGTACTGCCCGATGCCAGCGACCCGCGGGTGCGGGCCTTGTATGAATCCATGGCACGGGAGTTGCCGGACTTCGATCCACGCCGTCCGATCGCGTAGCATCGGCCCACTTCGACGAACGCACTCACCATGCCTGACACCAACGACCACGCTGCCACCCCCACAGCCGTACTGCGCGAACTCAGCGATCTGCCCGGGCCGCGCGCCCTGCCGGTGTTGGGCAATCTGCTACAGATTGACCCGCCACGCTTTCACCAGCAGATGGAAGCCTGGCGCGATCAGTACGGCCCGTATTTCGTGGTGCGCTTCGGCCGCCATCCCACACTCGTGGTCAGCGACCATGAAGTGGTAGCCGCTTTGCTGCGCGATCGGCCTGATGGCTTTCGGCGCACGGCGCGCCTGGAGCACATTGGCATCGAGATGGGCCTCAAGCCCGGGGTTTTCGGCGCGCATGGCGAGATGTGGAAGCGCCAGCGCCGCATGGTGATGGCGGGCTTCGATCCCGGGCATGTGAAGGGCTACTACCCCTCCTTGCTGAAGGTCGGTCAGCGTCTGGCGGGTCGGTGGAACAAGGCTGCCGCGACAGGCCAGCCCGTGGATCTGCAAGCGGACCTGATGCGCTTTACGGTCGACACCATTGCAGGTCTGGCCTTTGGCACCGAAGTGAACACACTCGAGTCGGACGACGACATCATCCAGAAGCATCTGGACAAGATTTTTCCGGCGATGTTCGAGCGGCTGTTGGCGCCATTTCCGATCTGGCGCTATTTCAAGCGCAAAAAAGATCGTGAACTGGAACACAGCATGGCCGAGGTGAATGCGGCAGTGGCCGCGTTCATCGCCAAGGCGCGCACCCGCCTGCAAGCGGATCCTGCACTGCGCGAGCATCCTTCCAACCTGCTTGAAGCAATGATCGTGGCGGCCGATGAGCCGGGTAGCGGCATTGACGATGATCAGGTGGCAGGCAATGTGATGACGATGCTGCTGGCAGGCGAAGACACCACGGCCAACACGATCGCCTGGATGATTCATCTGTTGTGGCTCAACCGCGAGTGCCTGGCCCGCGCCACGCAGGAGGTGCGTGCAGCCGTGGGCGATGGCCTGGCGCCCACGCTTGAACAGGTGGCCGGGCTGGACTACGTGGAAGCCTGCGCACACGAAACCATGCGGCTCAAGCCAGTGGGCCCGCAACTGCCGCTTCAGGCCCTGCGCGACACCACGGTCGGAGATGTGCGCATCCGGGCCGGCACCGTCGTGACGACCCTGCTGCGCTATGACAGCGTGAACGAAGCGGTGATCCAGCGTGCCGCTGAATTCGATCCGAATCGATGGCTCAGCGCGGGTGGCCCGAGCGAGCAGGCCAAGTCAGCCAAGCGGGTCTCGATGCCCTTTGGCGCCGGCCCGCGTATCTGCCCTGGTCGCTATCTGGCCTTGCTGGAAATGAAAATGGCCATGGCGATGCTGTTGTCACGCTTCGACATAGTGAGTGTGGACACCCCCGATGGCCTGCCGGCGAAAGAGGAGCTGTCGTTCACGATGCAGCCAGTGGGGCTGTCGATGCGGCTCAAGGCCCGCGTCTGAAGAAGCGCGCGACTGATCGTTCGTCACCTGCGGCCGGTGACGCCCTGCATGGTCTGTGGGGGCAATCCAGGGCGGCGCGCCCTGCGTGGCGCTGCGTGTGGTGAATAGGCTGAGTCGGTGTCGAGCAGTGGTTCGTGCACCGACGGGAACAGGGGATTGCGTACCCGCACATCCGGAAATCGGTGGAAGTCCCGATCGCAGCTCCACAACTCATCAACCTGATGGCTGATGCATAGCGCAGCAATACGGGCATCGTGAACGGCACCACCACGCAAGTTGGCGCGCTGGCAGAGCGCGGCCAACAGTTCAAGGTGGCCCTCGGTTTCGGCGAGCATGATGCAACGCGGATGCGCCACGATCTGCCGGATCGCTTCAAGTGCCACGGCCAGAGGGGTGGCGGATGATCCGAATGCCGAGCCTGTGACCACTGCCACGAACTCGTGCACGCAAGGCCAGGGAACGGCCCAGGTGTACGGGGATTCGGCGAGTTGCTCGAGCACCCGTGCAGCGGCCGTGTGAGAGGGCGTATCCGGGCGATGCGCATAGACGATCAGGTTGGTGTCCAGGGCGATCATGCGGCACCCTTCTTGAGGCGTCTGCGCGATGCGGCCCCACCCAGGCTCGCGCCGAGCCGCGCAGGCGGGTGAGCCGCTGCATCGCGGTCTGATCGGATGGCTGCCAGGACGTGGTCGTCAGTGAACCGACTCGCCGGGCTCGCCGGCCATGTGACCAGCTTGAGCGGGGCATGCACCGGCGCTGCCGACCCCAGCGACCGCTGCAAGGCCTCTTCCACCACGGCACGCAGCGTTGTGCCGCGTTCGAGTGCGCGGGCCTTGGCACGCTGAAGCAGCACATCGTCGATATCAAGGGTGGTTTTCATAGCGTATGTCTTGATGGCTTAACGACCCATATTCCCATACATTGGGGAGGCGCACAAGATCGCCAGATGGCTTAGGCTTGGCGGATGCCTACACATTTGAGCTCAAACGCCACGGCCGTCGTGATCGGCGCAAACGGTGGGATTGGCCGCGCATGGGTCGCGCAGCGTCTCGCCTGCGGTCGGTTCACCACCGTCCTGGCACTGTCGCGTACACCGTCCGGAGCGCACGCCGCTGTGGAAGATGAGGCCAGGCTAGTCGCAGGCCACATTGATCTGCAGGAGCCTGCCAGCATTGCGCAGGCGGCGGCGCTGGCCAGCACCTTGCCGCCGATCCGCGAGGTGTTCGTGGCCAGCGGTCTGCTGCATGCGGATGATGGGCTCGCGCCCGAAAAATCAATGCGTGCACTGGATGGCGCGCAGCTGCAGCGGTTGTTTGCGGTCAATGCCATTGGGCCAGCACTGGTGGCCAGACACTTCATGCCGCTCATGCCGCGCGACGGGCGGGTGGTTTTTGCGGCGCTGTCGGCGCGCGTTGGCAGCATCACCGACAACCGACTGGGTGGCTGGTACGGCTATCGGGCTTCAAAGGCCGCACTCAATCAGTTCATCCGCACGCTGGCCATCGAGTGGTCACGTACGGCCAAAGAATCGGTGTGCGTCGGTTTGCATCCGGGCACGGTCGACACGGCCCTGTCAGCACCGTTTCAATCAAATGTGGCGCAGGACAGACTGTTCACGCCGCAGCAGTCGGTGGCAGCCCTGGATGCCGTACTCACATCGCTGGGGGCTGCAGACACTGGCCAGGTCTACGCGTGGGACGGCCAGCCGGTGCCGGCCTGACCCCGCTGCTCGCGAGGCAGGTCGGCACTGGGGTGCTCAACGCCAGGCATTCACAGCGGGGGGTTCCCTTCAGGCTGGCAGCGTGGGGACCGGCAGTGCGGGGGCAGGCTGCCTCGGCGTGTCATCAAACCAGCGATAAATTGCAGGCAGCACCACGAGCGTGAGCAGCGTGGAACTGATCAGCCCGCTGATCACCACAATGGCGAGTGGACGCTGAACCTCGGAACCTGGGCCCGTGGCAAACAGGAACGGAATCAGCGCCAGCGCCGCCACGGTGGCCGTCATCATCACCGGCCGAAAGCGCAGCCGCGCGCCCTGGATCACCGCTTGCGCTGCACTCATGCCTTGCTTGCGCAGATCGCGAATGTAGCTCACCAGCACCACACCGTTGAGCACCGCAATGCCCCACAGTGCAATGAACCCGACTGAGGCCGGCACCGAGAGATACTCCCCGCTCACGAACATGCCGATCACGCCGCCCAGCGAGGCGAACGGCAACACCAGGATGATGAGCGTGGCCATCTTGACCGAGCGAAAGAGCAGGAACAGCACGAAGAAAATCGCTGCGATCGTGATCGGCACGATCACGGCCAGATGGCCCAGAGCACGCTCCATGTTCTGGAACTGACCGCCCCACTCAAGCATGTAGCCCTCGGGCAGTTTCACATCACGGGCGATGGCCTGCTTGAGTTCGGCCACGAAGCCGCCCAGGTCGCGATTGGCCACATTGATGCCCACCACCACCCGGCGCTTGGCCATTTCGCGGCTGATTTGCGCAGGCCCGTCGGCCACCTCGATCGTGGCCAGCCTCGCCAGCGGAATCTGCGCGCCTTGTGGCGAAGTCAGCACCAGATTACGGATCGCAGCGATATCGTCGCGATAGGTTTCAGGCAAACGCACGATGGCGGAGAACCTGCGCTCACCCTCATAGATGTCGGTGGCGACTTTGCCACCAATGGCCATCTCGATGACTTCGTGCACATCACTCACGTTGAGTCCGGCGCGTGCAATCGCACGGCGATCAATCGCGATCTGCAAATACTGCTGGCCCGTGATGCGTTCCACCCGCAGGTCCTGTGCGCCGGCAATACCGGCGGCCACCCGTGCGATCTCATCGGCCTTGTCCTTGAGCACTTGCAGGTCGTCGCCAAAGACCTTCACAGCGATGTCTGCCCGCACACCGGTGACCATCTCGTCCACCCGATCCGAAATCGGCTGTGCCATGACCACCTGCACGCCGGGCAGCACGGCGAGCTTCTTGCGGATCTCATCGGTGATCGTGTCCTGCGTCCAGCCCTTGGGCCATTCACTGCGCGGCTTGAGCGAGACGATCGGCGTGGATTCATTTTGTGACTGCGGATCGGCCGGCGACTCGCCCCGACCCACACCCGAGACCGCCGACTTCACGCCTGGCACCTGCATGACCAGGCGCATCGCCTCCATCTCCATGCGGATCGACTCTTCGAGCGAAATGTTCGGGACGCGGTTGATGCCTGGCACCACCGAGCCTTCCTTCATCTCCGGAATGAAGGCGGTGCCCAAGAACGGCAACAGCATCAGCGACCCGGCCAGCGCCACCAGCGCAATGGCAAAGGTGCTGCGCGCATTCGAGACTGCCCAATTGAGCATGGCCAGGTAGGGACGCTTCAGCTTGCGTACCAACCAGGTGTCGTGCGCCTCCTCATCGTGCTCATCATTCGGGGCTGCGTGCCCGTCTGCATGCGCATGCGATTTGACCTTCAGCAGGTAATAGGAAAGCACCGGCGTGAGCGTGAGCGACAGGACCAGCGAGATGAACAGCGCAATGGCAATCGTGATCGCCAGGGGCGCGAACATCTTGCCCTCCATGCCCTGAAGCGTCATGAGCGGCAAGAACACGAGGATGATCACGCCGACCCCGAAGATCACCGGAGTCGCCACTTCGGTCACCGCTTTAAGCAGGATGGCCATGCGCGATGCGCCGGTACGGGCTGCACGCGCCAGCTGCGCAACCGCGTTTTCCACCACGACCACCGAGCCATCCACCATCAGACCAATCGCGATCGCTAAGCCCCCGAGCGACATCAGGTTGGCCGACAGACCGATGCGGTTCATCACCAGGAAGGTCAGCAGGGGCGTGAGCACAAGGGTCGCCACCACCACGAGCGCCGACCGGATGTCCCCCAGAAAGAGCAGCAACACCACGACCACCAGGGCCACGCCCTCCAGCAGCACCTTGACCACCGTGGCGAGCGCCTGATCCACCAGCTCGGAGCGGTCGTAGTACGGCACGATCTTCAGCCCGCCCGGCAGCGAACCGCTCGCGTTGATCTCTTTGACCCGGGCCTTGATGCGGGCGACGACGTCCTTGGCGTTGCCCGCGCGGATCATCATCACGATGCCGCCCACGGTTTCCGTCACACCGTTCTTGATGACCGAACCCACCCTGACCGCGGTACCAACGCGCACCTCTGCGACATCGCGGATCAGCACCGGGGTGCCGCGCACTTCCTTCAACACGATCATGCCGATGTCCTCGGCATCTTCGATGAGGCCGATGCCGCGGATCAGGTACTGCTCGGCATAGCGAGGCAGGACACCACCGCCCGAGTTGGCGTTGTTGACAGCCAGCGCATGAAACACCTGCTGAATGGACAGGTTGTAGTAGCGCAGCTTTTCAGGGGAGACCAGCACCTGATACTGCTTTTCGTAACCGCCCTGAGAATTGATCTCGGCCACGCCGGGGATTGAACGCAACAGCGGGCGCACCACCCAGTCCTGCGCCGTGCGCCGTTCGGTCTGCTCCTCGACCGACAAGGTGCGATTGCCGTCATCGGGTCGCTCGAGCGTGTACTGGTACACCTCGCCCAGTCCGGTGGACACCGGACCGAGCACCGGCGTGACGCCCTGCGGCATGCGACCGGAAATTTCGATCAGCCGCTCCATGACCAGCTGGCGGGCGAAGTAGAC
>JBIKKG010000196.1:0-6689 GCA_044360485.1 Burkholderiaceae bacterium
GGATGAGCAGGTGTTTCGTCGTGGCAGGATGCGCCGCAAGCCCGCCCTGGACCATCGGCCCCCTGACTCGCCACGTTTCCCTCCATCCCTGAAGACGCCATGAATATTCTGATCACCGGAGGCGCCGGTTTTCTGGGCCAGCAGCTGATTGCCCGCATCCTGTCCCAGGGCGGCCTCAGGCTTGCCGAGGGCCACGCAACGCGCACCGAACCGATCGGTCGCATCACCTGTTTCGACCAGGGCCTGGGAAACCTGCAGGATCCGCGCGTGCACAATGTGGCCGGCGATATCGCCGATGCCGCACAGGTGAGCGCGCTGGTCGATCGGGATACGGGCGTTGTGGTGCACCTGGCTGCGGTGGTCAGCGGCACTGCAGAAGCTGATTTCGATCTGGGCTTGCGGGTCAATGTGGACGGGACGCGCGCATTGCTGCAAGCCTGTCGCACGGCGGGCCACGTGCCAAGGCTGCTCTTTTCAAGTTCCATCGCGGTGTTTGGAGGCGACCTGCCCTCGGTGGTCACCGATGCCACCACGCCCACGCCCCAGGGCTCGTACGGCATCCAGAAGCTGATCGGCGAGTTGCTGGTGCAGGACTACAGCCGCAAGGGCATCATCGATGGACGTTCGGTGCGCATTCCGACGGTTGTGGTCAGGCCGGGGCGGCCTAATGGCGCAGCCTCCGGGTTCGCGTCGGGCATCGTGCGCGAGCCGCTCTCGGGGCTCGATGCCGTCCTGCCTGTGTCGCCCGACACTGAAATGTGGCTCGCCTCGCCGCGCGCCGTGGTCACCATGCTGCTGCGTGCGCTCGAGTTGTCCGCGCAGGACTGGGGATGGCAGCGCAGCCTGAACCTGCCTGGCCTCACCGCCTCGATGCACGAAGAAATCGCTGCAGTCAAAGCCGCGGCTGGAGAAGCGGTCGCCGCGCGCATCCGTTATCAGCCTGACGAGCAAGTGATTCGACTGGTGCGGACCTGGGCAGCACGGTTCGATACATCACGTGCCCATGCGATGGGGTTTGAGGCCGATGCCGACTTTGCATCGATCGTCAGGGCCTATATCGAGGACAACCCCGGCGCGCTGGCCGGCATCTCACGCTAGCGCGGCCGCTGCGAGGGGATACACTTCGGCGCGGAGCGGGTCGGACGATCGCCGGGGCAGCAATGCCCGGGAGGAAGGTCCGGACTCCGGCGGGCAGGGTGCTGGCTAACGGCCAGGCGCAGCAAGCGCATCCGCAAAGGTGCGCCCAAGGCGACGGACAGTGGCACAGAGAACAGACCGCCTAAGCGGTCGCGCAAGCGATCGACGGCAAGGGTGAAACGGTGGGGTAAGAGCCCACCGCGCGGCTGGCGACAGTCGCGGCACGCCAAACCCCACCCGGAGCAACACCGAATAGGCACGCGCGCAGCTTCCAGGCTGCAGGACGCCCCTCCTAGCGTGCGGGTAGGTGGCTTGAGCCCCGGGGCAACCCGGGGCCTAGAGGAATGATCGTCAGCCGGGCAACCGGCGCACAGAATCCGGCCTACAGACCCGCTCCACCTTCACCCCAATTCTGAGCATCATTTGTTAAGAGATTGATTCTTATCAATTCTCGCCGCGTTTACTGGATATTTATCCAGTCTCCCGAAACACTCCTAAGTCCTTGTCCCGATTGGAAAAAATGCGCTTGGCCGCCTTGACCGCCTGCGGCCTTTTCCGTAAAGTGGGAAAAGGTGCAATAAAGTGTATTTAAGTGGGAGTGCTCTGTTACGGCATCCGTGCTGGCGGGCTTGAGTGGTGGTCGTGGGGGTAAGTGTGATGTTTCAGGGGCGATCCGCGTTGGCATTGGATGCGAAGGGCCGCATGTCGGTCCCCACGCGCCATCGCGACGCCCTGACGCTGCAGTGCGAAGGGCGCTTGACCCTGACGCGCCACCCTGACGGTTGCCTGCTGCTCTATCCGCGTCCGGTCTGGGAGCAGGTGCGCGAGCGCATTGCTGCCTTGCCTTTGGCGGCGAGCGGCTGGAAGCGTTTTTTTCTGGGGAATGCGACCGATGTGGAACTTGACGGTACGGGGCGCGTGCTGATCGCTCCCGAACTGCGTCAGGCGGTGTCGCTGAACAAAGACGTCGTGCTGCTGGGCATGGGCGCCCACTTTGAAGTGTGGGATGCCGTGGTGCTGGCGGCCAGGGAAAACGAGGCGATTGCCGGGGGCATGCCCGAGGCGCTGTCCGGACTGTCGATTTAAGGGGCCGGCTTGACCGCGGCAGATCGTCAGGACGGCCATCAGCCCGTCATGTTGCAGGCGTGCCTGGAGGGCCTGGCGATCAGGCCCGACGGGGTGTATGTCGATGGCACCTTCGGGCGTGGCGGGCATTCGGCTCGCATCCTGGCGGCGCTTGGACCGCTGGGGCGCCTGGTGGCGATCGATCGCGATCCGCAGGCGGTCGCGGTGGGGTTGGGTTGGTCGGATGCGCGGTTCCAGATCGTGCGGGCGCGCTTCTCGGAGTTGGAGGGTGTGCTTGATGCCCTGGGCATCGGGCCGGTGAACGGGGTGTTGCTGGATCTGGGGGTGTCGTCGCCGCAGTTGGACGATGCGGCTCGCGGATTCAGCTTCAGACAGGACGGGCCGCTCGACATGCGCATGGATCCGGCGCACGGCATGTCAGCAAGCGAGTGGTTGCACCAGGCGTCGGAACAGGACATTGCGGAGGCGCTGAAAGATTATGGGGAAGAACGGTTTGCTGTTCCGATTGCAAAGGCGATTGCTGCTCGCTGCCGGGACGTCGGCGCCGACGCGCTGGGCACCACCGGAGAGCTTGCCGCTCTCGTGGCGGGCGTCGTCCGTCGCAGGCAAAAGAGGCCGGAGGTGGGCAAGGACCCGGCCACACGCACCTTTCAGGCTCTTCGGATTCTCGTCAATCAAGAGCTTGAGGAGCTCGCGCTCGTCCTCGATCGGATAGTCGCGCGCCTGGCGCCTGGCGGGCGCCTGGCAGTCATCAGTTTTCATTCTTTGGAAGATCGGATGGTCAAGCAGTTCATCGTGCGCGAATCGGGTCGGCTGGCACGCCGCGATCCGATCACCGGTGCGCCGGTGCACGATGCGCCCCCGCGTCTTGAGGCGGTCGCTCGCGTGCTGCCTGATGACGACGAGATTCGGTTCAATCCGCGCGCCCGCTCGGCGGTGCTGCGTGTGGCGCAGCGAGTCTGATCCATGGTCAAGCTGAACGTCCTGCTCGCCACGATGCTGATCACCTGCTCGCTGCTGCTGGTGACCTCGCAGCATCGCGCCCGCAAGGGGTTCATTGATCTGGAGCGGGCGCAGGCCATGGCCCGCAAACATGAAGTGGAGTGGCAGCAGTTGCTGCTCGACCAGACGCGACTTGCCAAGCATTCGCTGATCGACGCTGTGGCGCGACGCGACTTGAAAATGCAGCCGGTCAGCCCCGAACGCACGCTTTATCTGAACGCCCCGCAGACTGCGCAGCGCAGCACCGGGTCCCCGCAGTCCAAGGCGCGCTGAGATGGCCCGACCCGTCAAGCTCACCCGCAATGCTTTGCTGACCACGAAGCTGCCGGCTTGGCGTTCGCGTTGCATGATGGGTCTGATGGCCATCGCGTTCCTGGCGCTAGCCGCGCGCGCAGTGTGGCTGCAAACATTCAGCAACGACTTCCTGCAGCAGCAGGGCAATTCCCGGTTCGTGCGTAATCTCGAAATTCCGGCTAATCGGGGCAAGATTGTTGACCGCACCGGCACCATGCTGGCAAGCAGTCTGCCGGCCAAGGCAGTCTGGGTGGACCCGGACGATGTCTCGGCCTCGCCCGAGCAGCGCCGTCAACTCGCCAAGCTCCTGGGGATGGATCTGCGCGAACTCAACCGCAAGCTCGCCGAAGACAAGAACTACGTTTACCTGAAGCGTCAGGTGGAGGCGAATGTGGCAGCGCAGGTCGCGGCCATGCGCATCCCGGGCGTGCATCTGCGCAACGAGTTCAAGCGCCACTACCCCGAAGGTGAGACCGTGGCCCATGTGGTCGGGTTCACCAATGTGGAAGATGCGGGGCAGGAAGGCTTCGAGCTCTCGCAGCAGCAGCGGCTTGCCGGCAAGCCTGGCAGTCGGCGAGTGATCAAGGACAACTTGGGTCGCATCATCGAGCAGATCGGATCGGGGCGTGAGCCTCAGGATGGCGCCGACCTGTCCTTGTCAATCGATACCCGCATCCAGTTTCTGGCGCATAACGCGCTGCGCGATGCCGTGCGCGAACACAAGGCCAAAGCCGGCGCTGCGGTGGTGATCGACGTGCACACAGGCGAAGTGCTTGCCCTGTCCAACTGGCCCACCTACGACCCGAACAATCGTCTGCAGCTCACCGGCGCCCAACTGCGCAATCGGGTGCTGACCGACACCTATGAGCCCGGTTCCACCATGAAGCCGTTCTCGATCGCCATGGCAATCGAACAGGGCAAGGTGAAGCCGACCTCGATGATCGATACCTCGCCCGGCAAGCTCACGATCGGCACCGCGACCATTGGCGACACCCACACCTACGGGTTGCTGACCGTTGAGCAAGTGCTCCAGAAGTCGTCCAACGTCGGCACCGTCAAGATGGCGTTGCAACTGCCGCCGCAGCGCATGTGGGAAGGGTTCACTTCGCTCGGATTCGGTCAGGCGCCGCAGTTGGGCTTTCCCGGGGCCGTGGCAGGCCGGGTTCGCCCCCACAAGAGCTGGAAGCCGATCGAGCAGGCCACCATGTCCTATGGGCACGGGATTTCCGTGTCGCTCATTCAGATGGCTCGGGCTTACTCGGTATTCGCGCGCGACGGTGAACTGATTCCGCTCACCATGTTGCGTCATGACGCCCCGGCCGAGGGTGTGCCCGTGTTCAAACCCGAAACTGCCATCGCCGTACGCCGGATGCTCGAAATGGCAGCAGGCCCGCAGGGCACTGCGCCGCTTGCACAAATTCCAGGCTATCGCGTCGGGGGCAAGACCGGAACCGCGCACAAGCAGGAAAACGGCGCTTATCAGAACAAATACATTGCATCGTTCGTGGGCTTGGCCCCTATCTCTCGCCCGCGGGTGATTGTCGCGGTCATGGTCGATGAGCCCTCTGCCGGCAAATACTATGGTGGGCAGGTCGCTGCCCCGGTCTTCGCACGGATCACCGGCGAAACCTTGCGTGCATTGCGCGTGCAGCCGGATGCTCCGTTCGCCACGCTGATCCAGCCTGCCGATCCTGTGCGGGAGAGTCTGTGACCGCTGCAATGGACGTGGGGCGCGATCGGGTGGTCACTGACCTCGCGGGCTGGCTCAAGGCCACCTTACCTGCAGGCGGTCAACTGCGGTCGGACAGCCGTTCGGTGATGCCGGGCGATGCGTTTTTCGCGTATCCCGGCGAGCGATCAGACGGTCGGGCCTACGCAAGTCAAGCCCTTGCGCGCGGTGCGGCTGCCCTGGTGCTGGAGGGGAATGATCAGGACAGGGGCGAGCGCTGGTCCGTACCAAGCCGCAGCGTTGGCGATCTCAAACGTCTGAGCGGCCCGATTGCCAATCTGTATTTCGGCGCCCCCACTGCGCAACTCCAGGTGCTGGCCGTGACGGGCACCAACGGCAAGACCAGTTGCAGCCAGTGGATGGCACAGGGCTTGCAGTCACTCGGTCGTCGAAGCGCCGTGATCGGAACCTTGGGCGCGGGTCGTCCCGACATGCTCACAGACTTCGGGCTGACCACACCCGATGCCCTGGCCCTGCAAGCGCAATTTGCCGACTTCAGGAGGCAGGGCGTCGAGGTAGTCGCCATGGAAGCGTCTTCGATCGGACTGGAGCAGCATCGTCTGGACGGTACGTGCATTGCGGTGGCGGTGTTCACCAATCTCACACGCGATCACCTCGACTACCACGGCACGATGCCTGCTTATGCCCAGGCTAAGGCGCGACTGTTTGCCTGGCCGTCGCTGGGTACGGCGGTGCTGAATCTGGACGACCCCTGGAGCGCCACCATGCGGGCGGCGCTTGCGCCTTCCACGCCCTGCATCGGTTACGGTATCGACGCCAACCAGACGGACACCGCACGCCCGACACGCGTGGCCCATACCGGCCCGCGATTGCTGGCGACTGCGATCGAATCCACCGCGCAGGGCATGCGTATTGCGCTGGACGGAGACTGGGGCACTGCCACGGTTGAGACGCCGCTGATCGGACGCTTCAACGTTTCCAATCTCCTGGCAGTGGCCAGTGCATGGCTTGCCCTGGGCCTGCGGTTCGAAGAGGTGGTGTCGCAGCTGCGAACACTCACCCCGGTTCCCGGTCGCTTGCAACCGGTGAGCGTAGAGGGTGCGGGTGGCCCGCTTGCGGTGGTCGATTATGCGCATACGCCCGATGCCCTATCCAATGCGCTTGCCGCACTGCGACCTGTCACTCAGGCGCGCGGTGGCAAGCTCTGGTGCATCGTGGGCGCCGGCGGCGATCGCGATCCCGGTAAGCGCCCCTTGATGGGTGCAGTCGTCGAGCGTGATGCCGACCATGCGGTGATCACGAGCGACAACCCGCGCAGCGAAGCGCCCGAGCAGATCCTGGACGACATCGTGGGCGGCATGTCTGTCGCTCCCCGGCTGCGCGATGCTGATCGCGCCCGCGCCATCGCAGCCGTACTCGCTGAAGCCGCAGACCAGGACGTCGTGCTGATTGCAGGCAAGGGCCACGAGACGTATCAGGA
>JBIKKG010000197.1:0-6683 GCA_044360485.1 Burkholderiaceae bacterium
CGTGGCGCCAGTGCCGATCGGGATCGTGCGCGTCATGGGCTGGCGCAGACTGCGCGACAGCCATTGCGCGGCTTGCATCGCGGTTTCCGGATAGAGCACGACATTGAAGTCGGCCTCGCCCAGACGAGTCAGGTCATCGGGGGTGGCACCCAGCGGTGCAACCACATTGATGTCGATACCGAGCGATTCGATCAAACCGCGCACTTCGCGCAGATCGTCGCGGTGACGAAATCCAAGCGCTGTCGGTCCCAGGATGTTGCACAGCGGCCGCGCGCGCGGGCTGCGCTGCTCGGGCGCAATCGGCTTGGCCAGGTTGCGCACCAGCTGATAGAACGTCTCGGCTGCGCCCCAGTTCTCTTTGCGCTGGTAAGACGGCAGCTCCAGCGGCACCACCGGCACAGGCAGTGCCAGCGCCTTGGCGAGCCCACCCGGATCGTCCTGAATCAGCTCTGCCGTGCACGAGGCCCCGACGATCATGGCTTGAGGACGGAAGCGCTCATACGCTTCGCGGGCAGCCGTCTTGAACAGTTCGGCGGTATCGGACCCGAGGTCGCGGGCCTGAAATGTGGTGTAGGTCACCGGGGGCCGCTGGGGCAGCCGCTCGATCATCGTGAACAACAGATCGGCGTAGGTGTCGCCCTGTGGCGCATGCAACACATAATGCAAACCACGCATCGCGGTGGCGACGCGCATGGCGCCCACGTGCGGGGGGCCTTCATACGTCCAGAGCGTCAGTTGCATGGCGGCGGTCTCAGGCGGCCAGTCGACGACGACGGTCGATCGGGCGTGCAAAGAGTTCGGCCAGATCGGCAGCCTGTTCGTAGCCATGAATCGGCGAGAACACCAGCTCGATCGCCCACTTCGTGGTCAGCCCTTCAGACTCGAGCGGATTGGCCAAACCCAGGCCGCACACCACGATGTCGGGCTGCGCAGCCCTGCAGCGGTCCAGTTGCCGCTCGACATCCTGTCCCTCGGAGATCACCACGGTGTCCGGCAGCTGGACGAGTTCGCTTGCCAGATGTGCCCGATGCAAATACGGCGTACCCACCTCGATAAGCTGCATGCCCAGTTCGCGCGAGAGGAATCGGGCGATCGGGATCTCGAGTTGTGAGTCGGGAAAGAAAAAGATGCTGCGGCCCGCCAGCACGTCGCGGTGCCGCTGCAGCGCACGGCGGGCGCGCTCGCGTGCCGGGGCCACGACCCGCTCGAAACGGTCGTCAGGTATGTCAAACGCCCGCGCGGCTGCCTGCAGCCAGGCGGTGGTGCCTTCTTCGCCCAGCGGAAACGGCGCTTCAAGGCGCACGGCGCCGCGCGCTTCGAGCGCACGTGCGGTATCAGCCAGAAACGGTTGGGCCAGCAACATGCGTGTGCCTGAGCCGACTGCGGGCAGCGCGTTCGATGAGCGCGGCGGAAAGAACGCCACCGGGCCGATGCCCATGTCGTCGAACAGCCGCCGGAACTGGTCCTCGACCACATCGGCCAGCGCACCCACCACCATCAGAGCCGGTGCGGCCGTTTCCGAAGCCGGTGGCAATGCCGGCACCATCGCTGCGAGGCAGGCATCTTCACCCTGGGTAAAGGTGGTTTCGATCCCGCTGCCGGAATAGTTGAGCACGCGAACCGCTGGAGAAAAGCGCGCACCCAGGCGCTGCGCAGCACGCGAAAGGTCCAGCTTGATGACTTCCGAGGGGCATGACCCCACCAGAAACAGCAGCTTGATATCGGGTCGACGCTCGAGCAGGCGAGTCACCACGCGATCGAGCTCTTCATTGGCATCGGCCAGCCCGGCGAGGTCGCGGTCGTCGATGATGGCCGTTGCGAACCGGGGCTCGGCGAAGATCATGACGCCTGCAGCCGACTGGATCAGGTGGGCGCAGGTGCGCGAACCCACGACCAGAAAGAACGCATCCTGGATCTTTCGATGCAGCCAGATGATTCCGGTCAGGCCGCAGAAGACTTCGCGCTGACCGCGCTCGCGCAAGACCGGCCGCTCGTCGCAGCCGGGTGCAAGCCGGTGAATGGGGACAATGGCGTTCATGCGGCCTCCACGTGCGCCGACGACGGATTGCCGGGGCGACCTGGGCCAGGCGCAGTCAGTCGTGCCGCGCGCAGCTTCAGCACAAACTGCGCGGCATTGATCACGTAGATGGCATAGGCAGCGAGGGCCAGATACATCAGCGCGCGGGCGTCCAGCGCATCGGTGAACAGGGCGACCAGATAGGCGGTGTGCAGCGCCAACACCGCCATGCTGACCACGTCTTCCCAATAGAAAGCGGGCGCAAAGAGGTAGACGCCGTAGACATCTTTCTCCCACAGGCTGCCGGTCACCATGATGGTGTAGAGCACCACGGTCTTGACCACGACCGATACGCAAGCTGCCGATTCACCCTGGCCAGTCGCCAGAAAGCGCCACACCAGAACCAGGCTCACCAGAAAAACCAGAAACTGCACCGGCGCAAGCACACCTTGCACAAACGTCCAGCCGGACGCATCACGCCGCTTGCGCTGTGCTTCGGTGTAGAGGGGTGGCCGCGAGCCGGGCCGACGCGTCTCCACCGTCCGGGTTTGCCCGTCCGTTGTCGTCTTCATGAGCCCAATCTAGACTGGGCATCCGGTTGTGTCAACCTGTGTTGACGTAAATTTAATCTGACATTACTGTGAGCACCCTGGAACAGCCGAAGCCAACCCCGCAATGGACTAGGCGTTTTGATCATGAAGATCCGTGCCTTGACAAAGTTGGCAAGCTAGGTTGACACTGCAAGACGTACTAAAAGATTTCAATCACGCGGTCGGTCACACGGTCCATCCAGGCCGGGATTCGCCTGCCAGCAGTTTGGATCGTTGGCGCTACGACCCCTGTGAAACGATGCTCGGGGGCTTACGGGACGATTCCGTAACGGGGGGGGGGTGGAATGGCTCACTGGGAACAGGACAAAGAAGGAGGCGGCTCCTTCAACCACCGAGAGACTTCGCTGTCGCCGGAGGCGACGCGCACCTACCCGTTCTCCTTGAAGAATCAGGCGTGGCTGCAACGGACCATCGAACTCGAACTCGTACCCCGACTCATGCTGGCTCATCGCAGCGAGGCGCGCGCCTTCCCCGATTTCACCCCTCAGTCGGCCAAACTGCCCGAACCGGCAGACATTGAAACGCTGACCGACCTTTTGCTGCGCGACGACGAACAGCCGGGGCTGGACTTCGTGCGCTCGTTTCGCGAGCGCGAAGTCTCGCTTGGCGACGTCATGCTCAACTTGCTCGCCCCGGCGGCCCGCAGATTGGGTGAGCGCTGGACGGCCGATGAGTGCGATTTCACGGAGGTGACCCTTGGCCTGTGGCGGATCCAGTCGATTCTGTTCGGCTTGAGCGAGTCGTCGCCTCCGCTGTTCGATCATCCGGAGCGCACCGTCGGGCGCATTCTGGTGGCCGCGATGCCCGGATCGGATCACACGCTGGGCGTCCTGATGCTCGCCGAGTTCTTCCGACGCGCCGGCTGGGACGTCTGGCACGACCCCGAGGCCGATCTGTCGGATCTGGAGTCAGCCTTAGCGGCCGACCGCTACGACCTGGTCGGCCTTTCGGCGAGCCAGGATATGCATCTGCAGCAGTTGCCTGCGGTGATCCTGAATCTTCGGCGGGTGTCCAAGTATGCCGGCCTGGCTGTGATGGTGGGCGGGCCTCTCTTCGTGGACCACCCGGAGCGAGCAGCAATGATCGGGGCGGACCTGACGGCGTCTGATGGCCCCCAGGCACTCGACATGGCGCAGGAGTGGGTCACCAAAGGCCGATTGCGAAGTTGATGCGCCACTTCACACAACAAAACAACCTCCTCCCTCCGACCTGCGAAGTCACCGCTGACTGCTTGTGAATCCATCTGCCTCACTTAAACACGCGTTTGCCGGCCTTCAGCCTGCGGATACGGCATCTTTGATTGCTGCTGCAGCCGACGTCGCGTTGCTGGTGGATGCGCAGGGCGTCATCCGCGATGTTTCGATCGGTAACCAGGAACTGGCCGACCTCGGGCCCGCACAGTGGATCGGAAAGGCCTGGGCAGAAACCGTCACGGTTGAGAGTCGGGCCAAGGTGGCTGCATTGCTGCAAGGACCCTCTGGAGACAACTCGCCCCAGTGGCGGCACGTGAATCACGCGTCCACCCAGGGCAGCGATGTGCCAGTCATGTACGCGACGATCCCGGCAGGACCCTCCGGGCAGGTGGTCGCCATCGGGCGCGACCTGCGTCAATTTGCAACGGTGCAGCAGCGTCTGATTACGGCGCAACAATCGATGCAGCGCGACTACTCCCGCCTGCGTCAACTTGAAACCCGGTATCGCGCACTGTTTCAAGCCATCGCGGAACCAGTTCTGATCGTCGATGCCGCCACCTTGCGGGTCGTCGAAGCCAATCCGGCGGCGAGCGTGCTGTTTGCCGAATCGCCGCGTCGGCTGTCCGGGCGGCCTGTGGTGGACTGCTTCGATTCGATCAGCGGCTCCAAGTTGCTGACGCGCTTCGAGAGCCTGCGCAATTCACGCCAGGCCGACACGGGTGTGCAGCGTCTGCAAGCAAATCGTGCCGGCGAAGTGGAAGTCTCGGCCTCCATCTTTCGGCTCGACGGCAACACCTTTTTTCTGGTCCGCGTGGTACCGCCGCCAGTCTCGCAGGATGACTCCGCAGCACCGTCGCGACGTGCGGTGCTGTCGGCCGTCGACCGCGCACCCGACGCATTGGTGGTGACCGATCCGGCAGGCCAGGTGCTCTATGCCAATCTGAGTTTTGCCGAAATGATTCAGTTCGATTCCCCCGAAGCGGTGGTGGGCGAATCCCTGGAAAGATGGCTGGGCCGATCAGGCGTGGACCTGGGCGTACTGATGGCCACTTTGCGTCAAAGCGATGCGGTGCGGCTCTTTCCGACGATTATTCGGGGCCGCTTCGGCAACGAAACCTCGGTCGAAATTTCAGCGGCCGCAGTCCACGATGCCAAGCACCCCTGCCTGGGCTTCACCTTGCGCGATGTCGGGCGTCGGCCCAAGACCGATGCGCGTGACGACCCGGGCCTGTCGAAGGCGGTGAGCCAGCTCGCCGAGCTGGTGGGTCGTGTGCCGCTCAAGGACATCGTCGGTCAGACCACCGATCTCATTGAGCAGATGTGCATCGAGGCCGCCCTGCACCTGACCCGTGACAATCGTGCGGCAGCCGCCGAAATGCTGGGCTTGTCGCGGCAAAGCCTCTACGTGAAGCTGCGCCGATTCGGGCTGGGCGAGCCGGCTGCAGACACCGACGCCTGAGTCGTCGCCGATTGCTATGCCCGGCGACGTGACGCCTGGTCCTGTCGTCGTCGTCGTGCTGGCCGACATCGCGCCGGCCCATCGCTTGTGGGGTTGGTCGCGCTTCGTCGTAGGTCGTCACCTGCTGCGCAAAATACCAGGCCTGCGCTTTGGCAAGGTCATGGGCAGCGGCCATGCCGGAGGCTTCGGACTCAAGCCCAGCGCATCCATCCAGGGTTTGTTTTGCGTATTCGACAGCGCGGCCGATGCGGACACCTTCATGCAGGCTGACGGCCCAATGCAGGCCTTGCGTTCGCGTGCCAGCGAATGGTTTTGCTGCCGCCTGCGGGCGTACTCCAGCCGCGGCTCCTGGGCAGGCGCGCCGTTGCCTGTGAGCATCGATTCGCCCGCACTCGGGCCGGTCGCCTCGCTGACCCGGGCATCGATCCGCCCAACGCGTGCAGCAGCCTTCTGGCGCATGCAACCCGCAGCCGAGCGCTCACTGGCCGGGGCGCAGGGCGTGCAGCTTGCCGTGGGCATCGGGGAAGCACCTGTGTTGCGCCAGGCCACCTTCACGATTTGGGAGAGTGTGGCGGACATGGACCGGTATGCGCGCAGCGGCGCACACCGTGATGCGATCGAAGCTGCTCGCAGCGGGCACTTTTTTTCCGAGTCGATGTTCGTTCGGTTTGTCGTGGAAACCACCCAGGGCAGCTGGAAAGGGCGCTCGCTTGCCTGATCATCACGTGATCGTGGTGGGTGCAGGTGTTGCCGGACTGGTCGCGGCAGCCGACCTGGCGCGCCGCGGCATGCAGGTCACGGTACTGGAGCGCGCAGCCGTGCCGGGGGGCAAACTGCGGCAGGTCCAGGCCGACGGCGCCTGGATCGACAGCGGGCCCACGGTGTTCACGATGAGATGGGTCTTTGAAGATCTGTTTGCCGACGCCGGCCTGCAACTGTCATCTCACCTGCAGTTGGAGCCGCTCAGCGTCCTGGCCCGTCATGCCTGGGGCGCGGGCGGTCAGCTCGATCTGCATGCCGATGTCGCACGTTCGGCCGACGCGATCGGGATGTTCAGCGGGCTCGCCGAGGCGCGGCGGTTTCGCGCATTTTGCGAGCAAGCGCGCAAGGTCTACGACACGCTCGAGGGTCCCTATATCCGGTCGTCGCGCCCAAGCGCGGCGTCGCTCACGCGTGACATCGGGCTACGGGGCACGGCAGTGCTCACCGGTCTCGGTCCGTTTCGCAACCTGTGGCGCTCCCTCGGCCGGCATTTCCACGACGTCCGTTTGCAGCAACTGTTTGCACGCTACGCCACCTACTGCGGGTCGTCACCTTTCGAGGCACCTGCCACGCTGATGCTGGTGGCGCAGGTCGAGATGCAGGGGGTATGGGCCGTGCGCGGCGGCATGATCGCGCTGGCG
>JBIKKG010000198.1:0-6671 GCA_044360485.1 Burkholderiaceae bacterium
AGATCCGTGCGAGTGGCTACATGCACAACCGGCTGCGCATGGTGGTGGCCTCCTTCCTGTGCAAGGACCTGGGGCTGGACTGGCGTTGGGGTGAGCGCTGGTTCGCGCAACAGCTGATCGACTATGACCAGTCGGCCAATGTGGGCGGCTGGCAGTGGGCGGCCTCCAGCGGCTGCGATGCACAGCCCTGGTTTCGGATCTTCAACCCGGTGACGCAATCAGAAAAATTTGACCCGCAGGGCGCCTTCATCCGACGCTATGTTCCGGCACTGGCGCGCATGCCAGCGCAATGGATTCATGCGCCCTGGCTGGCGCCGCATGTACAACAGGTGCAGGCCGGGTGCATCGTGGGCCAGGATTATCCGTTGCCTGTGGTGGATCATGCCCAGGCGCGCCTGACCACGCTTGCGCGCTACGGTGTGGTGAAAGCCAAGACGGCGTCGTAGGCGCGCCCCTGCGCATCGCTCAGCCCGCAGCCTGACTCCGTCGCGTATGGCTGCGCAAGAGCTCGAGCAGTTCGGACTCATCGTAAGGCTTGCCCAGGAACGCCGTCACGCCCAGCGACTGCGCCTGCTCGCGATGCTTGTCGGCCGTGCGCGAGGAAATCATGATGACTGGCACGTGCTGCCAGCGTGGATCGGTACGCAACTGCGCCGCGAGCTCAAAGCCGTCCATGCGCGGCATTTCGATGTCGAGCAGCATCGCATCGGGCACGGTGTCCTGCAGCTGGCCCAGCGCATCAATGCCATCGCGCGCCAGCACCACCTGATAGCCCTCGCGCGCCAGCAGCCGCTGCGTCACCTTGCGCACCGTGACCGAGTCGTCCACCACCATGACGGTGGGCGCCACATCAATGCGCGTGGGCGCAAAACTGGCCGTATCGCCCAGGCCTGCGGGCTTGACGCGGCTGGTGGCTGCGATTTGCACCGGGTCGAGAATGAGCACAATGTCGCCATTGCCCAACACCGTGGCCCCGGCCATGCCGGTCAATCGGGCCAGTTGCGGCCCGACTTGCTTGACCACGACCTCCTGGCTGGGCGCCACATGATCGACATGCAAGGCGATGCTCTGGCTGCCTGAACGCAGCACCACCACCGGCGATTGGCGCTGTGCAAGCGGAGCCGCATCGGACAGCTCGAGCAGACTACCCAGGAAATAGAGCGGCACCGCCTCATCACGCAGCAGCATCGCATGCCGCGCATAGGCTTGGGCCAGTGCATCCGGGCGCAGGGCCATAATCTGCTCGACCAGGTTGGCCGCCACGGCAATGCGCGTGGTGCCCACGGTCAGCACCACCACCTGCGTGACCGCCAGCGATACCGGAAGATGTACGGTGAAGCGCGTGCCCTGCCCCAGTGCGCCATCCAGTTCAATACGCCCGCCCATGGCGGCCACTTCAGCGCGCACCACGTCCAGGCCCACGCCACGCCCCGCCAGCGTGCTGACCTGCGTGGCGGTCGTGAATCCGGGCAGGAAGATCAGCTGCGCGAGTTCGCGATCGGCCAGCACTGCGTCCGGCGCCATCAGGCCGCGCTCGATCGCCCCGGTGCGAATACGGGACAGGTCGAGTCCGCGGCCATCGTCGGTCACGGTCATGATCACGCCATGGCCATCCTGGCGCACATTCAGCGTCACTGCACCCATCGCCGACTTGCCCGCTGCGAGCCGATCTTCGGGCGATTCAATGCCGTGGGCCAGCGCATTGCGCAGCATGTGCTCAAGCGGCCCCATCATGCGTTCAAGCACGCCGCGATCAATTTCAGTCTCGCCGCCTTCAAGGACCAGGCGAGCCTGTCGCCCCAGCTCTCCCGAGGCCTGGCGCACGACGCGATGCAGGCGGTCGGCCACACTGCCGAATCGCACCATGCGAATGCGCATGAGGTCCTGCTGCAACTCACGGGTCAGCTGCATTTGCAGCGCGAGGTCGCGGCCGGCATCGTCCAGGCCGCGCAGGGCATTCTGGTGTACGGTCGCCACGTCATTGACCGACTCGGCCAGCATGCGCGTCAGTTCCTGAAAGCGCGTGTAGCGGTCGAATTCCAGCGGGTCGAACTGAGCCTCGCTTTCAGGCGAGCGGGCATGCCGCGCCTGGATCTGCGAATCGGCCGCCAGCTCAATTTCACGCAACTGCATGCGCAGGCGTGCCACGTTTTCGGCCAGTTCGCCCATGGACTGGCGAATACCGGTGAGCTCGTTGTCCAGTCGCGCCCGGGCAATCGAAACTTCTCCGGCCTCATTGACCAGACGATCCAGCAGATCGGCACGCACGCGCACCAGGGCCCGCGACGCCGCAGGCCGATCGCCGACAGGCGGCGTGGCAGGCGGATCTGGCTGGACCGCAGGCTCGCTTGGCCCGGGCACCGCCGTCACGGTCTGTGCTGGCTCAGGCTGTGTTGCGCCGGACTGCGCATCGCGCATCGACTCATACAGCGCGAGTGCGCGGTCATGATGCGCGACCAGCTCATCGATCAGTGCCGCGACCACCGGCGTCGCAGCGTCGACGGGCAGCGCCTCGATCCGGGTCTCCATGTCGTGCAGCGACTGTCCCAGCCGCATGGCGCCCGCCATGCGTGCACTGCCCTTGACCGTGTGCAACCAGCGCATGAGCGCAGCCGATGGTTCACGGTCATTGGGCTGATCGCGCCACCGCTGAAGGGCATCGCCCATCTGCGGCAGCAGCTCATCGGCCTCCGCAACAAAGAGGTTGAGCAGATCGGGATCGATGTCATCGACCAGGGACACCGAACGCGCGGATTGCGCGAGCGACTCGGCTTGCGCGATCAGGAGGGCATCGTGTGCAGGCTCGATGCCCGCAGCAAACTGATGCAAGGCTGCGCGCAGTCGATCGAGCACTTCGCCAAAGCGCACCCCCGTGGCGCCTGCGGGCTCGCGCACGTCGTCGCCGGGCGCGCTGTGGGCAACATGCTGCAGGAAGATCTCGAGGCTGAGCGCGGCGCTCGAGACATCGGACAGCCCGACCAGCCGCGCGCTGCCACCAAGCGTGTGCGCTGCGCGCACCGCGTCGAGCCACTGTGCCTGCGGCACCGCAGACGCTACGCTCTGCCAGCTGTGCTGCAGCGCCCCCAGTTGCTCGAGCAGCTGATCCGCCTCGTCCAGAAACAGGCGATACAAGGCCACCGGCAACTCGCGCTCACCCACACGCACCAGATCTTCTGCTGGGTCGGAGGATGTGGTCGCCACTGCGTCCGACGGATCACTCGTGGGTGGCAAGACTTCTGGCAGAGGCAGGTCGACGGTCTCGATGCCGCTCAAATCAATCGGGTCGCCGGCTTCGACAGCGGTGCTGAGCACCGGCGTGGACAGGCCTGCGTCGCGCAGATCGATCAGGTCTGCGCTGTCGTCCGGTGCATGTTCATCGCGGCATTGCGCCGCCAGCGCCTGTACCAGGGACATCTCCTGCACGGCGCCCGGATCGTCGCGCAATCGCGCGACCCACGCCTGCAAACCGTGCTGCGCCTGAGCGATCAGGGTCAAACCCTGCGCTGGGGTAGCGTGCCCCTGAGCCAGCCAGGTGTTCAGCGTTTGCTCCAGCGCCCAGGCCACCTCAGCAAAGTCCGGCAGGCCCACCATGCGGCTGGAACCCTTGAGCGTGTGAAAGCCTCTTCTGATCGTGGTCAGTGCTTCGCGATCACCGGGCGACAGCTCGACGATCACGCGCTGCGCTTCAATGGCCAGCAGGACATCCTCGGCCTCATCCAGGAAGATGCCCAGCAGCTCGGTATCCGGCGCATCAGCAGCGTGCACGGCAGGTGCCTGCGTCTGAAGCGGTTCCGACCGGGAAGCGGATTCCAGGATCGGCGTGGCCTGCTCATGACGCGGTAACGGCCGCGCTGGCGCTTGGGCGCCAGGCTGCAACAGCTGCGCCGTAAATCCGTCCGGCCCCTGGCTGAACGCAAAGGCCTCATCGCGCCCATCGCCGCGACGCAACGCGTCGACAAAAAACCCGAGCGCCCCCAGGTTGTGTGCGACGAGTTCGCAGGTCTGAGCGGGCGGCGCATCCGCAGAGGCGATGAGTCCAGCCACCTCACGGGAGATGTCATCGGCCCCGCTCGCGGCTTCATGGTGACCCAGCAAACGCAAGGCGCCGCTGACCTGCTGCAGGGCGACGCCCACCACATCCAGGGGTTCGCGTTGCTGCGGATCGCGGAAAAAAGCGTCGAGCCTCGCTTCGCAGACCTTCAGATTGGCCTGCAATTCAGCAACGAAAGCGGCAGTGGTGAGGCGTTCCTGCGCTTCGTGGGTGAGATCGCGCAGCCAGTCAGGCATCGCTGTGTAGGAGACCTGCTGCACCGCGGCGCTTGCGCCCCCCGCATGCATCAGAGTCTGCAAGCGATGTGCCAGATCCTGTGCACGCGAATCGTTCACCGGCAGGGTACGCGGGCCTTGCTCGAGTGCCATGTCGATGAACAGCAACGCGCTGGCGACCTCCAGGGACACGGCCTCCAGCAACTGCGCATCACCGGCCGACAGCGGCCTGCGCAGCGCTGAGATCGCGCTGCCCAGCTCACGCATGCCTGCGATGGGCAATCGGCTCAAGGAGAGTTCAAGTTGCTGCGCCGCCGTGGCAAAGTCGGGCAGATCCTGCAGACCACCGCGCACAAAGCGCTCCCAGGCGGCTTTGGCCTGCGCCGTATCGCTGCGCAGCTGTTGCAGGCTGTAGGGATCGAGCAATCCGAATCGCGGCGCATCGAAATCCTGCGCCACGGTCGCCTCAAGCTGAAAGACCATCCGCACGGCATCGGCCTGCGCGCTGCCCTGGCCGGCGCGGGCGAGCAGCAAGAGCATGTCAATCAGCATCCGGTCATTGACCGGCGCCACGTCGGTGACTGCCCGACGCAGATATTGCTGAATGCGGGCCACCTGACGCTTGGCGTAGAGATCGGGCGGCAAGGCGCCAGTGCGTAATGCATCGAGAAAGGCGCCGGCGACCCACCAGTAACGGTGCTGCAGCGGTTCGCTCTGCGCCCGTTGCATGCGCGTGGCGGTATGGAGCATCGCCTGCAGCGACACCCCATCGGTCGGGTCTCTCAAGAAACCCAGCAACCCCCGCTCAAACCCTGCTTTCACAGCAGAGGCTTCCTGTGGCGCAAGGGGCTCGGGCAACGTATCGCTTCGCAACACCGGCAGGCGGGCCAGGTCGGGGGTGTACAGATCGGCCGGTTCGCTGCGCTCGACACCCTGGGCCGCGAGCAATGCCCGATATTGGGGGAACAAGGCCACCGCGGACTCAACCGAGCCGGCGCACACTGCTTCGAGATACTCGAGCGTGGCTGCGAACGTACCCGTACAGAGCGCCACTGTCTGACTATCCAAAGGCCGATCACCGCGGTCGATCGACTCGAGCATCTGCTCGACCTGCAGCAAAACCGTGGCCACGCCATGGAGCTCGACAAACCGCAGTGCCCCCTGCGCCTGATGCAGCCAGTTGGCAGCCGACCGCGTGCCGGGTTCGCTCACTCCATCGGGGTGCTTCAGACGGGCCTCGAGCACGCCCTGCGCGCGGGACAGGGACTCGCGGATTTCGCCCAGGCACCAGCCCAGCGCGGTGAGGTCGCGCGTGGCCACCGTCATGAGTTCACCTTGAAACGTGAGACCGAATTGCGCAATTCATGCGCCAGCGTGGCGAGCTGCAGGATCGATGCAGCGGTCTGGTGGGTGCCCAGGCTGGTCTGCTCGGTGAATTGCAGGATCTTGCCGATGTTGCGCGCCACGCCGGTGGCCGACTGCGCCTGCGACGAGGTCGTGGTCGAAATGTCCTCGATCAGCTCGGTCAGCTGTCTGGAGACCCGTTCGATTTCCTCGAGCGCCTGGCCCGCCGCATCCGAGAGCCGCGTGCCAGCCACCACACCCTGTGTACTGCGCTCCATGGCGGCCACGGCATCGTGGGTATCGATCTGGATGGTGCGGATCAGCCCGGAAATTTGCCGTGTCGCTTCGGCACTGCGCTCAGCCAGCCGCTGTACTTCCTCGGCAACCACGGTGAACCCGCGGCCGGCCTCTCCAGCCGACGCCGCCTGAATCGCCGCATTGAGCGCCAGCACATTGGTGCGCTCGGTAATATCGGAGATCAGATTCACGATCTCGCCGATCTCCTGCGACGACTCGCCCAGTCGCTTGATGCGCTTGGCGGTTTCCTGGATATGGTCGCGGATGCCATCCATGCCGGCGATCGCTTTTTCCACTGCCTGACGGCCCTGCTCTGCTGCACCCAGTGACTGACGGGCCACCTGCGCAGACTGAGAGGCGTGCTCGGAGACCTCGTTGATCTGGTTGGCCATGCTGAGCACCGATTCGCCGGTCTGGCGAATTTCACGCGATTGCTGCTCGGTGGTCGATTGCAGGCTGGCGGCCACCGACTGGGCCCGCGACGACGCATCGTTGACCAGGCCTGCTGTGGCATTGATGCGCGCCACCAAATTGCGCAATTCCTCGATGGTGTAATTCACCGAATCAGCAATCGCGCCGGTGATGTCCTCGGAGACGGTGGCCTGCACAGTGAGGTCGCCATCGGCCACTTCCTGCAGCTCATTCATCAATCGCAGGATCGCACCCTGGTTCTGGTCATTGGTGCGCTTGGCTTCGCGCTCCATGCGTTCGGCCTGCATCCGCTGCGCCTCGGCCTCGCGGGCTCTGCGCTCAACGTCCTGGTA
>JBIKKG010000200.1:0-6653 GCA_044360485.1 Burkholderiaceae bacterium
CATCCAGCCAGCGGTCAGAAACAGCACTATGCCCACGGCGATGAGCTTCACTGCAAACGACAGGGTCTGCTCCTGAATTTGGGTCAGGGCCTGCAGCAGCGAAAAAAGCGTTCCGACGATGGCTGCAACCAGAATGGTCGGCATCGACAGAATCAGGGTCAGGTACAGGGCCTGCACGAGATAGCTGGTGATGTCGGAACCGCTCATTCAGGCCTCAGCTGTAGGACATGATCAGGCCCTGAATGAGCTTGGTCCAGCCATCAACCATCACAAACAGGAAGAGCTTCAGCGGCATTGAGATCATGACTGGGGAAACCATCATCATGCCCATGGCCAGCAGTACGTTGGAGACGACCAGATCGATCACTACGAAGGGCAGAAACAGCAAAAAGCCGATCTCGAAGGCCTCGGTGAGTTCGGTGATCATGAAGGCCGGCACCAGGATCATCAGATCCTTCTCGGTCACACCAGCCGACAGCTCCTTACCCCACAGGTCGCGGGTGGCTCTGACAAAGAAATCGCGTTGCCGAGGGTCGCTGTGTTTGAACATGAATTCGCGCAGAGGCTCGGCCCCGCGGCCGATGGCCTTGATCGTCGAATTGACATCGCGGATAGCAGCCGGGTTCTCGATCACCGTTTCGTACATCTTCTGGCCCACCGGCGCCATGATGTAAACGCTCATGATCAGCGCCAGCCCGTAGAGAGCCAGATTGGGCGGAATCTGCTGGATGCCCAGCGCATTACGCACCAGCGACATCACCACCGCAAGCTTCAGAAACGAGGTGGTCACCACGGCGATCGTCGGCACCAGCGCCATCAGCGCCAGAGCCAGTGCCAGCGAGATCGGATCGAAGGAACTCACTCGCCCTCACCTTCGCGCGCAGGTTTCAGCGTGGGAGGGCGCAGTGAATCGATGGAGACACCGATCCGGCCATCGATCTCGACCAGATGTCCGGTGCCGACGGCTGCACCATTGGCCCGGATCACCACGTATTCCCGTATCGGGCGATCCAGGGCGATCGTCTCCCCAGGCCTCATCCGCTCGAGTGTTGCCAGGCTGATGGTCTTGTTGCCCAGATCGAAGCTCAGTCTGATAGGCAGTGCATCCAGTGCAAGCACCGCATCCTCGGGGTCTTCAGCCAGCGTTTCGGTCGCAGCAGTCAGTGCAGTCGCCATCGGGGGGTCCACCAGGGTCAAGGTCAGATCATCGAGCGAGACCACACAGGTCAGCACCGTTCCGGGCAGCGGATCAGTTCTCAGGTGCAGGACCAGCGGCGGGCCTGGCTCGAAAAACGGATCGTTCAGAAACACCACGTCGCCCGGCGCCAGGCGGCGCAGGCGATCAAGCGGCAACTCGGTCTCGCCAAGCGTCAGGCGCATCACGACCGGCAGCGCACGCCATCGAGCCGAGGCTGCCGCATCCTGAGGAACAGGTGGCGCATCCACCAGACTCGCCACCAGAAGGAGCGCGAGTGAATCCAGGTGCGCCACCGCATGAATTGCGCTGGGCTGGTCGGTGAATCGGAGTGTCGCGATAAACCCATGCAACCCGGTCGGGCGAGGCGGCTCGGGTGCCTCCAGGCGAGCGATGCGCGCCACGCCGCGGCCGCAGGCGGTCAATGCATCGACGACCCACCCCAGCGCATGTTCGTAAGCGGCATCTTGCCAGGGCGGTGGCAGATCGACCGGCGCACTGCCGCGCAGGCTGGCATTGACCCAGTGCACGATGGCATCCTCGGGCAGGTCAAGAAACATCCGGCTGCCCGCCCAATCGATACGCAGGCGCACCCAGTGCGTATCCGAAGGATCAGCGGCCTGCCCGCTCATCGAACTCAGGCTGATGCTGACATTCGAGCGGGCCGGGCCGGAACCGGGCGGCAGGGGCAGATCGA
Organism: Burkholderiaceae bacterium; assembly: GCA_044360485.1. Classification (GTDB taxonomy): domain Bacteria; phylum Pseudomonadota; class Gammaproteobacteria; order Burkholderiales; family Burkholderiaceae_E; genus UBA4615. Next base: position 1,893 of record JBIKKG010000200.1, read on the forward strand.
CGGCCCGGCAGGCGAGCGTCGACAAGGCGCTGGCCTCGCTTGCGCTCAATCGCCGGATGGGGAGCGGTGCTTTCATCGATCGCGACCCATGGGCGCACTGCAAAACGCCTCGACGGTACCGCGGTCATCGCAAAGACCATCGAGATCGGACCAGTCAGAAGGGGCAATGCCCTCTTGCGCGAGGACTCGCCAGACCGCATCGGACTGAAGTGCCTGGGCCAGCTTTGCGGCCATCTCGACGGCCGACCCCGCCAGCAGACGATAGGACTCGGGTTGCCTGCACTGAAACTCGGCCAGCCAGGCTCCGGCGTCGCGCAAGACCGACAGGGTGACGCCGGGGATGGCATCGCCTTCAAGGTCGAGGTCGATGTTCAGGCCGCGCCGGCCATCCTGCCCGTCGGACAGTGTCATGCGCCGAACGAAGCGGTCGATGGTGGCGCACAGCGGCGTCAGACTCGCCTGCCCCGATTCACCCCGACGATCGACCGTCTCCGACACACGGCCAAAGAGCTCGAAGGCACTCGCGGGTCTGGATGCGATGGCATCGGATTCATTGCGCTCGGCTGCAGCCGGCTCGAGGCTCTGCGCGCCGGCTGAGACCGCCTGGCGGAATCTGGACTGATCCTGATCACTTGGCGTGCCCGATGACAGGCCGCCTGAACGACCCGCATCGTCCTGACGCTGCTCGGCAAAGGCCCGGCCGGCCAGGTCCCGCGCATCAAGGAAAATCGGGCGCTCAGACATCTTCGAAACTCACCTCTTCCTCCCGATCACGGCGATTGCCGGCAACCTCCTCGAGTTCGAGTTCTTCGCGACGCTCGGACTCGCGAGCCACCGCATCCCGTTCCCGGCGTCGCAACTCCTCGAATTTGTTGCGCGCAGCCGAAGCCTCGCGCAGGGCAGTCGTCGATGCCGTCAGGGCCTCCCGGGCCGCCGCGGTCTGGGCGATCTTCGCCTTGACCTCATCCTCGCGGGCCACTTCCTCGGCGCGCAGGATGGCGATGTCCTGCTGCAGCGACTCGATATCGGACAACTTGACCAGGCGATCACACAGCTCCCGATACCAGCGGACTTCATCCTCGCGGGCCTCAAGCACGAAACGCTCGAGTGCCTCGCGGCAGGCCTGCTCTTGGGCTTGCGCCTCGAGGTGATCAGCGCGACAACGCAGCATCGTCGTCTGCGCCTGACTTTCGCGAAAGGTCTTGATGTAGAGCAACTGATCCATCATCGACATGGCGGCCTCTGGAGATCAGCGTGAAGGGCTGGCTGGCGGCACGGGCAGACCCACGATCGAACACAGCTGTTCGATCGTCTGGTTGAAGTCGGCACGCTCGTCAGTGCGTTGACGCAGGAAAGCCCGAATCGCTTCGATCTTGTCGATGGCCTCATCGGTCGTCTTGTCGCCACCACGCTGGTACTCGCCGATTTTCACCAGCAGTTCGACATCGGCATACTTGGCCATCAGCTCGCGCAGCCGGCCGGCTGCGGCACGATGCTCAGCAGGCACGACATTATTCTGCACGCGACTGGCCGATGCCAGCACATCGATCGCCGGGTAGTGGTTTGACGCCGCCAGCGCACGCGACAGCACGATGTGCCCATCCAGGATCGATCGGGTCTCGTCGGCGATCGGCTCGGTCATGTCATCGCCTTCGACCAGCACGGTGTAGAGCGCGGTGATCGATCCTTTGTCATTCATACCGACCCGCTCCATCAGTTTGGGCAGGTTGGCAAAGACCGAAGGCGGATAGCCGCGCCGCGTGGGCGGCTCGCCAGCTGCCAGCCCGATCTCGCGCTGAGCGCGGGCAAATCGGGTGACGGAATCCATCAGGAACAGGACCTTGCGGCCCTGGTCGCGAAAGTGCTCAGCGATCGCGGTGGCGACATACGCGGCCTTGGCACGCTCCATCGAGGACTTGTCGGATGTCGCGCAGACGATGACCGAACGCCGCCGCCCCTCGGGCCCCAGTTCATGCTCAAGAAACTCCCGAACCTCGCGGCCCCGTTCGCCGATCAGCGCGATCACGGTGACATCGACCTGAGCACCCTTGACGAGCATCCCGAGCAGGGTCGACTTGCCACCGCCGGCCGCAGCAAAAATGCCCATCCGCTGCCCTTCACCGCAGGTCAGCAGTGCGTCGATCGCCCGCACCCCCAGCGGCAGGGGGTCACGGATGACCCTGCGCTTCATCGGATCGGGTGCATCGGCAAACACCGGATAGAACCAGTCCGACTGCAAGGATCCGTGCTCGGCCACATCGAGCGGATGCCCCAGGCCATCGAGCACACGACCGAGCAGCCCGTCGCCAACCGGGACCATGTGCGCCCGTCCGGTCGGGATGACCTCGGTTGACGAGGAGATGCCGTACATATCGCCGATCGGGGTGAGGAGCGCGGCATCGCGGGCAAACCCGACCACCTCGGCCTTCATCTCGAAACTCTCGCCGGGGTGCCGCAGGATGCACACCTCACCGATCTTCACCGAAGGCACGACCGCCTTGATAATGGTGCCGACCACCTGCACGACCCGGCCCTTGACCGCGAGGACGGGTGTGTCCTCGATCGCCAGGTGCATCAGGTGGGTCACGTAGTCGAAGGATTTCATCGGCGTCGGATCAGATATCCCGGAGCTGGGCCTGCATCAGGGAGTCGGCAAGCAATTCCTCAGGCGACGGCACGCGGTCCTGACGGACCGGCGACTCGGTGCTCTGAACAGGATTCGTTTGCGGAATCGTCGCCTGCCGTCGGACCTTGCTCAACTCGGCCTGCACCTCGGCGGCCACCGAATGAAAGGTTTTGACATCTTCGAGTTGCACCTTGCGGTCCTGATGCGCGCTCAGCGCCGCCACCCCGGTCATCAGCAGCTTACCGCCAACCAGCACCGGATCGAGCACAGTCTTGAAGCCGACTTCGGATGCGACCCAGTCGAGACTCTGCTGGGCGACTTCTGAACGCAGCCCGGCGAGTTGCTTGCCGTGCAGCACGGTTGCTGCCTCCACCCGTTCGGCCATCCGATCGACCGCGGCATCCATCGTCCCCATCACCGCCTCATTGGCCGTCTTGAGTTGCGTCATCAGCCGCACCCGTTTATCCAGGGGGAGGTCGTCGTGCAGCAGTGCCTCCATGAGTGCGTCGGCCTGCTCCTTCACCTCGATGTAGCGGTTGAGCATCACCCCATCGGCATCCTTGAGTTCAGGATTCTTCAGGCCCTGGGTCGCCGCGGACCAGACGAACAGGCCGGTGTAGCCCACACCGACCGTGATGGCTGCCGGCATGGCCAAGGCGCCACCCGACATGATGGTCGAGGCGGTGGCGATGCCCAGGTTCAGGATGAAGCTCGTGACGCCGGCCACCTTCGTTCGGGTGTCAGGGCTCCACGAGTTCGGCAGCGTCCAGTGAATGAGGTTGCCGAGCGAGTCAGCCCCCATCGGCAATCGCCGCGTGACCAGCACATCGCCTGCGGCCTCCTTGCGTGCGTCATTGAGCAGGGCCTTGGCACAGGCTGCATCCGCCGACATCTTGGTCAGCATCAGGCCGGACACACCGGCCGCCACAAAGAATCCAGCCCCGCCGGTGGCAACGCCCGCCGCGACCAGGCCAAGGGTGAAGAGTCCGGACACCGCAACGCCGGCCAGTTTCTTGAGCCAGGTATTGCGGGCCGGCTGCACCCCGGCATTCATGGCCTTGTCGATGTTCTCGGCCACGTTGTCGAGGTTCAAGCCCAGACGGTTGTTATTTTTTCGATACTCATCAGCTGTCCTGGCCTCTTGTCGAGGCGAGGGCAGCCATTCGGATTCACTCAAGGTTCGGCTGGCGGTGCTGGTGGAACGCTGAGCGCCAGTCGACAGATGCGGATCAGGCTCGGAAGGGCTTGAGATACTGGCTGAGCGGACGGGCGCCCGCGGCAGGGTCAATCCGATCGGCGCAAACCCCGGCTGCCGAGGCTCGTTGACCGAGGCGCTGCGACGCGGTGGCGCACCGATCGATTCATTCCCGAGGCGGAAGCTATCGCCTGAGGATCTGACGGACGACACACCATCAGGCGGTGGCATGGTGCTCCCGAGTCAGACGGATGTGAGCAGGGGACATCGGGAAGCCTCCATCCACTTCAATTAAGGGTGTCGAGCAACTGCGTGCTCAGGTCCAGGATGATCGGGTCGGCGTCCGCCTGTCGGGCGAGCGTCTTGGCGGTCAGCAGGGCCTCGCGCGCGTCCTCGACATGCCCGAGTGCGACCAGACACTCGCCGACCCGGTAGGCGGCTGCGGCATCGCTGGGGTCAAGCGCGTAGGCAGCGCTGAAGTGACGGCCTGCCGCTTCGATGTCGCCGAAGTGCAGCAGACACAGTGCAAATCCGAACTGGTAGGGCGCCTGGCCCGGCGCGGCCGTCGCCAGATCACAGAAGGCATCCAGCGCATCGTCCATTCGGCCCTCAGTCAGGGCGAGCTGCCCGGCATCGAACCATGCCTCGAGCTGCCTGGGGTCGGGCTCGATGAGTGCCTCAAGCGCTGACCAGTCGATCTCATCTCTGAGCCGATCCAGCGCCCGTCGGCCACGTTCGGCCAGGGCTTCCAGGGACTCTGACTCAAGTGGCTCAGACACGGCTGCCAAACACCTTGCGAAAGCCCGCCTCAAGCGCGCTGAGCTGGCTCTCGATGCTGGACTCGACCACGCCGATGTCGCTCTCGAGAATGGCTGCATCACCCTTGAGGCGCGAGTCGGGGGCAAAGTCCACCACACCCACACCGGGGAACTGCTCAAGC
>JBIKKG010000031.1:0-21521 GCA_044360485.1 Burkholderiaceae bacterium
GGTGGCCGAACGTATTCGGCAGGCCGACATCGTCATCACCACCGCACTGATTCCTGGTCGCAAGGCTCCGGTACTGGTCACCGAAGAGATGGTGCAGTCCATGAAACCCGGCTCGGTCATCATCGACATGGCGGTCGAACAGGGCGGCAACTGTCCGCTCTCCGAGCCCGGCAAAACCGTGACCAAGCATGGCGTGCACATCGTGGGCGAGACCAACCTGCCCTCCATGGTCGCAGCCGATGCCTCAGCGCTTTACGCGCGCAACGTACTCGACTTCCTCAAGCTCGTGGTCGATGCCGACGGCAAGCTCAAGGTCGATCTGGAAGACGACATCGTGAAGGCCTGTCTCGTCGCGCGCGACGGGCAGGTCCTGCGCGCCTGAGCCCACCCGGCTCAGGCACTGCTCCACGCTCACTCAGGCAAAGACACCCCATGGATGCCATCAATCCCACCGTCATCAACCTGATCATTTTCGTGCTCGCCATTTACGTTGGCTATCACGTGGTCTGGAACGTCACGCCCGCCCTGCACACGCCACTGATGGCGGTCACCAACGCGATCTCGGCCATCATCATCGTCGGCGCCATGCTGGCGGCAGCACTCACGCAAACGCCGCTGGGCAAGTTCATGGGTGTGGCCGCCGTGGCGCTTGCGGCAGTCAATGTGTTTGGTGGCTTTCTGGTCACGCGGCGCATGCTCGACATGTTCAAGAAAAAAGATCGCGCAGGCGCCAAGGGGCATGCCAAATGACCGTGCGTGCCTTCATCGTTTTGCTGATCGTCACCGTGATCGCGATCTTTTTCGCCGACCGGGTCGCTCAGGGGTTTTCGGCCCCTGGGCTTGAGCGCACCTTCACCGTCCTGGTGATCTCCGCGGCTGTGGTCGCGCCCGTTGCCTGGCTGCTGGGGCGCATCGGGTGGATCACCGGTCGACTCGACCTCGGCGCACGCCGAAATTCTTCCGGCCAATCGCCTCGCAATGGAGGCCAGGCATGAACATGAATATCATCGTCCTGCTGTATCTCGTCGCCTCGATCTGCTTCATCCAGGCACTCAAAGGGCTCTCGCACCCGACCACCTCCATCCGAGGCAATGTCTTCGGCATGGTCGGCATGGCCATTGCCGCGCTGACCACGGTCGGCCTGATCTTTACGCTGCGCGCTGAAGTCGCCCCGGGCGGACTGGCCTGGGTGCTGCTGGGCCTGCTGCTGGGCGGTTCGGCCGGGGCCATCATGGCCAAGCGCGTCGAGATGACCAAGATGCCCGAGCTGGTGGCCTTCATGCACAGCATGATCGGTCTGGCTGCGGTGTGCATCGCGATCGCGGCGGTCGCAGAGCCCTGGGCCTTTGGCATCACCGCCTATCCCAAGGAACTACTGATCGGTGCGCAAACGCCGGCCGGCGCTGTCGTGGCCGACGTCATCGCCCACCCGCCCATCCCGCTGGGCAACCGTCTTGAGCTGTTCCTGGGTGCGGCCATCGGCGCCATCACTTTCAGCGGCTCGGTGATCGCGTTCGGCAAGCTGTCGGGCAAATACAAGTTCCGCCTGTTCCAGGGCGCACCGGTGGTGTTTCCCGGTCAGCACATGCTCAACCTGGTGCTGGGCCTGGCCACCGTGGCACTGGGCCTGGTCTTTACCTTCACCGAAAGCTGGCCGGCGTTCCTGGCCATGCTGGCCCTGTCGTTCATTCTCGGGGTGCTGATCATCATCCCGATTGGTGGCGCCGACATGCCAGTGGTGGTGTCCATGCTCAACAGCTATTCGGGCTGGGCGGCGGCAGGCATCGGGTTTTCGCTGAACAACAGCATGCTGATCATCGCGGGTTCACTGGTGGGCAGCTCGGGCGCCATCCTGAGCTACATCATGTGCAAGGCCATGAACCGCTCGTTCTTCAATGTGATCCTGGGCGGGTTCGGTGGCGATGCCGCCGCAGCCACCGCGGGCGGCGCGCAACAGCAGCGGCCCGTGAAGAGCGGTTCGGCCGACGATGCCGCCTTCCTCATGAGCAACGCCGACTCGGTCATCATCGTGCCGGGCTACGGCCTGGCCGTGGCCCGTGCCCAGCATGCGCTCAAGGAACTCACCGAAAAGCTCATCGAGCGGGGTGTCACCGTCAAGTACGCCATTCACCCGGTCGCAGGCCGCATGCCTGGCCACATGAACGTGCTACTGGCTGAAGCCGAGGTGCCCTACGATCAGGTCTTCGAGATGGAAGACATCAATGCCGAATTCGGTCAGGCAGATGTCGCGCTCATCCTGGGCGCCAACGACGTGGTCAATCCGGCGGCCAAGGATCCCAAGTCCTCAATCGCCGGCATGCCCATCCTGGAGGCCTACAAGGCCAAGACCGTGATCGTGAACAAGCGCAGCATGGCCTCGGGTTATGCGGGTCTGGATAACGAGCTGTTCTACATGGACAAGACCGTGATGGTCTTCGGCGACGCGAAGAAGGTGGTCGAAGACATGGTCAAGGCGGTCGAGTAAGCGCTCGGCCAAGGGCGCACCGGCGCACCCCAGCGGTTGAGCATGGCTTGAACGACGGCACGGGTGCCCCCATCATCGGGGAGCGTCGGGTTGACGCCACTCGCAGGGGCCTCTCATGAGCACCGATCTCAGCCAAGTATCCGCACCCAGGTCCTCCGGAGAAGATCCGGAGCGCCTGGAGGCGTTGCGTAAAATCTGCCTGTTCGACTACCTGCTGCACATTGCCGGTGCGCTGTTGTCGGCGGGGCTGCTGTCGGTCATTGCGCTGATCGTCAATTACGTCAAGCGCGACAACGCCCGGGGCACGATCTACGAAAGTCACATGGACTGGATGATCCGCACGTTCTGGTGGACGTTGTTCTGGATGGTGGCGATTGCCATCCCGGCGGGCCTGCTCACCGTGGTGAGTTTCGGGCTGCTGAGCTTCCTGTTCCTGGTGCCGGGCGTGTGGTTTCTGTACCGGATGATCAAGGGCTTGCTGCGACTGAACGACGGTCAGCCCATGCCGCTCTGAGTCGAGGGCTCTGCAAGCGTCCCCGATCAGCGGCGGCTCGCTTCAGATTGGTCGACGCGGCAGGGGTGCCGGCGTAGCCACGAGGGCTGCGATGTCTTGGGCGGATTGCTGAGCGACCTTGGGCTCGGCTTCAGACGCGCGCTCACGCAGGCCCACCAGACCAAAAAGCGACGCCACGATGCACTCGACCCAAGCCAGCCATCCGGGTCCCGTGAGCACTTCACTGATGAGCAACGCTGCATGCACGATCAGCAGGCATGACAAGACGGTCGTCCAGATCGAACGGCGTTGCACCGTTGCAGGCGAGACCTCTTCAAAAGCGACCACACGCGTATTCATCACTGACCTGACTGCAAAATGGAAAACCAAGGGGTTTGTCATCAAGGTGCACCGCGTCGTGGGCGGTAGCAAGCGAAAAAGATTTTAGTCGCTTATTGTGCGATCTCCGTGACAAAACACCTTTAACCCGTCACGACATTGGAAATTCACCGGGAAATCTGCCGGATTTGGCAATTGAGCCAGCACCTCGGGGCAACCCGACCGCTTTGTTAGGCGGGCCTGACACATGCAGAGATGTTGATCACGTCCGATCGCGACCCCTTTGCCGTCATCAGGAGCCGGAACGCTCCGCCGGATTGATCCGTCAGTGAGAGGCTTGCGCTCGCGGCGGTGACAAGATGGGGATGCAGGCCAGCAGCAAGATGAACGTATGGCGGTGCGCGAAATCAAACCAAAGGCAGTGCGACAAACCGGCCGCCAGAAAAACAATGATCAGACTGGTCCAGGCATCGCGCTCCGGTGAGCCCAGTCGCGCAACGTGACGTAGCAGGGAAACGATCAGCCCCGCAAAGATCAGCAGGCCGACGACGCCTTCTTCGGCCAGGATCCACAGATACTCCTGGTGAGGATGATCAAAGAGAAACGCCTCGTGGTTGGGTTTGCCTTGCATGGCATGGTGATACATGGGCCGCCACTGGTTCAATCCGTGGCCGAACACCGGGGCCGAAGCAATCATCGGCAGTGTTTGTCGCCACATCTCCAACCGCGCCCCGGTTGGAGTCGCAGCGCTTTGAGCGTCATACAACTGCGCCTCGCGTTGCAGCGCCAACACACGCTCCCGGGTCATTGGGAGGCTCCAGAGTATCGAACCTGTCAACACCGCACAGACACCCCACATCACAAGCCGCCGCGAGTCCGGCAACTGCCGAGTACCTGTCAATCTCCAAGAAAAATAGGCTATCAACAACAACAGCGACACCAGCGCAGTTCGGCTGTCGATCAGAAATAGTACGTTGGCACATGCCAGCAGGACGATGAATGCCAAGGACAGGCGAATCCGCAAAGAAGCGCGAAGCATGAACCAAGAAAATGCAAACGCAGCGAGGATCAGAAATGCCACGCCTTGCTGGTTGTACTCCTTGAACACCGTATTGCGCATCCGCGCTCCGGACTCAAGCAATGCCAGGTCACGCTGAGGCACGATGCCCAGAGCCTGCCCCCACGAAATCAACAACACTGCGGTGACAGCGATACAAAACGCCAGGACGGCTCGTCGTCTCCAGCGATTGCTGTCCAGCAATGTGGCCACCAGCAGCGGATAAGCCAGCGCGAACAACGTGGAGCCACGCGGAAACGAGCTGCCGTGCGCCAGCTTTGCGTGCAGCGCACTGAGCGCCAGGACACCCATCCAGATCAGCGCACCCCTGACCACCGGCTGGCGCAGACCCGCACGCAGGCGTCCTGGCAGATCGGGAGCCAGCGCAGAGCACAACAGCGCCAAGGCCAACGCAATGCTGGTAGCCGGTTTGTTGAGCGGGACGCAGAACAATGACGCCACCACCGCCCAGCGCCCGGCTTCATGGAGCGCGCCACGCCACCCGGTCGCACGTATGGCCGGCCCCTCGCGCTGATCCGCCCCTGCACCAGAGGCTGATGCGTCGGAAGCCAGCGAGATCGCCTCGCGGTCAGGTGTTGGCAAAACGGGGTCAGCCATCACGCTTGCTGCCTGCGTCGCGATGCAGGTACCACAGCTTGATGTACTTGTAATAACTCGCTTCGCCCAGCATCAGTGCCACGCCAAAGCCTTGCGCGCCATCCAGAAAACCGGCGCGAAAGACGTACGTACGCACGAACGCCCACAGGCCGTGAAACACCGCCGTCCATGGTGTGGCGCGCTCACCCCGCTCAAAAGCCTGCCGTGCACCGAGTGTGGAGTAGCGATCGATCTTGGTGAGCACTTCACTGTAGTCGGCATAGGTGTAGTGCATGAGCGGTTCACGCAACATACCCACCGAGCCCTTAGCCACCACGCGTTCATGGACCAGGTCATCGCTGAAGCGGGTCTCGCCACGACGAAACAGACGCAGCACGGGCTCGGGATACCAGCCTGCGTGACGAATGAATCGGCCGCAAAACCGCGACAGCCGCGGCAGGCGATAAGCGTCATGCGTGCCAGAAGCCATGGCCGCAAGGATTTCGTCACGCAGCGCTGGCGTCACCCGCTCATCGGCATCGATAGACAGCACCCAGTCACTGCGCGCATGCGATAGCGCCACGTTCTTCTGGGGTCCATAGCCGGGCCAGTCCGCCGTTTGCACCACCTGAGCCCCGCAGGCCCGGGCAAGCGCCGCCGTTTCATCAGTACTGCCGGAATCGACCACCACGATTTCATCGCACCATGCAACGCTCTGCAGGCAGGCCTGGATGTTGTGCGCCTCGTTCCTGGTGATGACGATGACAGACAGACTCATGCGATGGCGTGAGTCACCGCACGTCGGCTCAAGACCTGATCCACCCACTCCACCCAGTGGCGCACCGGCACGGCCGTGCCCGCCTGCAGGTGGGTGAGGCAACCAATGTTGGCCGAGACGATCATCTGAGGCGCCTGCGCCTGCAGGTGGCCCAGTTTGCGGGCGCGCAATTGCTTCGAGAGGTCGGCCTGCAGCACGGAATACGTGCCAGCCGAGCCGCAGCACAAATGTGATTCGGCCACCGGCAACAGTTCGGCGCCGCAGGCTGTGAGCAGCGCTTCGACCACACCGCGCACCTGCTGGCCGTGCTGCAGTGTGCAGGGCGGATGAAAGCTGATGCGTTGCGGCACGCCCGGTGCGCCGGCCACGGCCGCGCAGCGCGCCGCCAGGGCATCACGCTCGGTGGCGAGGTACTCGGACAAATCGCGCGTGAGCGCCGCCACCCGCTTGGCTTTGCTTGCATACGCCGGGTCATCGCGCAGCAGGTGCGCATAGTCTTTGACCATGGCGCCGCAACCCGAGGCGTTCATGACGATCGCCTCCACGCCCGACACCGAACCGGGCTGCGCCGCCTGGGCGTCGGACTGCTGAAGTACGGCGCCGTCACCCGAACCCTGGGCGATATACGGCCACCAGGCGTCGATGTTGCGCCGAGCATCTGCCCGGGCACCCTCAGGGTCGCTCAAGTGCTGGCGAATTGCGCCGCAACAGCCGGAACGCGGTGCCACCACGGTCTGAATGCCCAGTGCATCCAGCACCCGCGTGGTGGCTGCATCGATGGACGGTGCCATGGCGGGCTGCACGCAGCCATCGAGCATCAGCACCTTGCGGGCATGCGTGCGGGTCGGTGTGTGCCCGGGGTCAACCCGGGCCGGCACCTTGGCCTTGAGCGCCCCGGGCAGTAAGGGCCGCACGGCCTGCCCCAGACGCATGGCCGGATCGAAGAGCGCGCGCCGTGTGAGGCCCTCACGCAGCACCGTGCGCATCAGACGCTCGCTGCGTGGACGCTCGACCCGTGCCTCCACCAGCTCTCGGCCAATGTCCACCAGATGCCCGTACTGCACACCCGACGGGCAGGTGCTCTCACAGTTGCGGCAGGTCAGGCAGCGATCCAGGTGTACCTGCGTTTCACGGGTGGGTGCGACGCCCTCCATGACCTGCTTGATGAGATAGATACGCCCACGGGGGCCGTCCAGTTCGTCACCCAGCAACTGATACGTCGGGCAGGTGGCGGTGCAAAAACCACAATGCACGCAGCTGCGCAGGATGTCGTCAGCTTCACGACCCAGCGGGGTATCGCGCAACCAGTCTGCGAGCCGGGTTTCCATCGTGTGCGCTCAAAAAATGGGGGGGTCAGAGGCCAGGCACCAGCCGGCCGGGGTTGAAGATGCCATGCGGGTCGAATTCGCGCTTGATGCGCCGATGCAGCGCCAGCAGCGGGGCCGCCAGCGGCTCGAAGACCGCCACACCCTGAGGCGCACCGCGAAACAGGGTGGCACTGCCGCCGACCGTGGCCGCGGCCTGCCTCACCAGGGTCGCGTCGGCATCGGTCCGGAACCAGCGCAATGCGCCGCCCCATTCCACCAGTTGTCGGCCCGGAAATTCGAAGATCGGTGCAGTCGAAGGGACCGACAGACGCCACAGCGGCGCATCACCATCGAAAAACGCGGCGGTCTGTTCACGCAGCGCACGCCAGGTCTGGTCCGCCTCATCGCGATCGACCGGTTGTGCGCCATGGTTCTTTGCAAACCGTTGTGAAGCTGACTGCACGGCGGCTTGCGCGCCCGACAGTCGCACCATGAGGCGCCCATCGGTCCAACAGGTGGCCGACACCGGAAGCGGTTGGCCGGCCCAGCTGTTCATGGTGGCCAACGCTTCGCGCAAGCCACTGCGCATGACCAGGGTCGCTTGCGCAGCCGGCAGTGGCAGGACTTTGATCGATACCTGCAGGATCGGGCCCAGCACCCCCATCGAGCCCGCCAGCAGGCGCGAGACATCGTAGCCCGCCACGTTCTTCATGACCTGACCACCGAAATGCAGCAGCTCGCCCGTGGCGCTCATGAGCACCGCGCCGAGCACGAAATCGCGCACGGCACCGGCACTGGCGCGCCCGGGGCCGGACAGCCCGGCGGCCACCATGCCCCCCACGGTCGCACCGGGGCCGAAATGCGGGGGCTCAAAGGCAAGGCACTGACGCTGCGCAGCGAGCGCCTGCTCGAGTTCGATGAGCGGTGTGCCGCAACGTGCCGTGACCACGAGCTCGGTCGGCTCATACGACACGATGCCGCAGTAAGGCCGCAGATCGAGCACCTCGCCCGACGAGGCCTCGCCATAAAACGCCTTGGTGTCGCCGGCGCGCAGGCGCAGTCGCACATGATCGGCATGGGCCGAAAGCACCTGCTCACGCAGGGCCCGCAGCGCAACCTGGTCGGGTGAGGCGGCGATGGGGGCGGCAGCGGTATCAGGCGTCAACATGACGGGTGCGCCTCAGAACCGCGGCAATTCGGGGAACGCAATGCGCCCGCCATGCACATGCATCTTGCCGTATTCGGCACAGCGGGCCAGCGTCGGGATGGCCTTGCCAGGGTTCAGCAGCCCCGGGGGATCGAAGGCGCGCTTCACCGCAAAGAACGCAGCGCGCTCGGCAGGCGAGAACTGCACGCACATCGAGTTGATCTTCTCGATCCCCACGCCGTGCTCGCCCGTGACCGTGCCGCCCAGTTCAACACACAGCTCCAGAATATCGGCGCCGAAGCGGTCGGCACGCTCCCATTCACCGGGCTGATTGGCATCGAACAGAATCAGCGGATGCAGGTTGCCGTCACCGGCGTGGAACACATTCATGCAGCGCAGGCTGTAGGTGCGTTCCATCTCGGCAATGGCCGAGAGCATGCGCCCCAGATTTTTGCGCGGGATGGTGCCGTCCATGCAGTAATAGTCGGGTGATACGCGGCCCGCGGCCGGAAACGCGTTCTTGCGCCCCGACCAGAAGCGCAGCCGTTCGGCTTCCGAGCCCGAGACCACCAGTTGCGTGGCACCCGCCTCACGCAGCACCTGCTGCATGCGGGCAATTTCCTCTTCCACTTCCTCAGGCGTGCCATCCGACTCGGCCAGCAGGATGGCTTCGGCCTGCAAGTCGTAACCGGCCTTCACAAAGGGCTCGACCGCGGCCGTGGCCTTGCGGTCCATCATCTCCAGACCGGCCGGAATGATGCCCGCGCCGATGATCGCCGCCACGGCATCGCCCGCCTTCACCACATCATCGAACGAGGCCATCAACACCCGCGCCAGCTGTGGCTTGGGCACGAGCTTGACCAGTGCTTCGGTCACCACGACCAGCATGCCTTCAGAGCCAATGACCAGCGCCATCAGATCGAGGCCTGGTGCATCGAGGGCGGCACTGCCGAATTCGATGACCTCGCCATCGATGGTCAGTCCCCGGATGCGCAGCACGTTGTGCACGGTCAGTCCGTATTTGAGGCAGTGCACGCCGCCGGAATTTTCGGCGATGTTGCCGCCAATAGAACACGCAATCTGCGAGGACGGATCGGGTGCGTAGTACAAATTGTGGGGCGCGGCGGCCTCGGAAATCGCCAGGTTGCGCACCCCGGGTTGCACCCGCGCCGTTCGGCCGACCGGATCAATCGACAGGATGCGGTTCAGGCGGGCCAGCGACAGCACGACCCCTGCACCATGCGGCATCGAACCGCCCGACAGGCTGGTGCCCGCCCCGCGCGCCACCACCGGGACATCGTGCTCGCGGCAGATGCGCAGGACCTGCTGCACCTGCGCCTCGGTTTCGGGCAGGCACACGGCCACCGGGAGCTGGCGAAACGCCGACAAGCCATCGCATTCGTACGGGCGGGTCTGCTCGGTGCGCGACAGCAGCGCGCCCACAGGCAGGATCGAGGTCAGCGCAGCCACCAGCGCGTCGCGGCGCTGAGGCTCGAGCGTCGCAGTGACGTCCGACCAGCGCTGCTCCGGCTCTGCCGGCTGCACGGCGCGTTCGGGAGCGTTCATTTCACCGTTCCTTGCGTGATCTGGACGGGTTAAACACGCTATTGTACCGGCCGACCTGTCATGTCGGCGCGCAAGACCGCCCAGAGCCAGGGACAGCACACGCGACGCAGCGCTTGGCGAAGCGCGCCGTGCCGGGGCTGGGGCCGGCCGGCCCTCTCGGCTTGACACCCCGCCGCCAGGCGGGATACCGTCGGAGCAGTCTCACCGCCGATGCGGGAGAGACCGGCCTTCGATGCGCAGCATCGGATCGCGCCGGCGCCGAAGGTGTATCGCCCCGGAAACTCTCAGGCAAAAGGACCGCATCGGATCGGACTCTCTGGAGAGCAGGCGCTGCGCAAGCAGTGGCCTCGCCGAAGGTCAATCTCTCAGGCAAATGGACAGAGGGGGCGTATCGCATCACGCAAGTGATGTGCATGCGTCCGCACATCCTCTTCGTTCATTGCGCCCTGAAACGATTCCATCCGACCTTCTCCGGAGAGCCTCAATTGACCAGCCCTGACGACCTCAAATACACCGCCTCCCACGAATGGGTCCGCAGCAACCCTGACGGCACCGTCACAGTCGGGATCACCCTGCATGCGCAGGACGCGCTGGGCGAACTGGTCTATGTCGAACTGCCGGATGCGGGTCGCACCCTGGCCCAGGGCGAAGCCTGCGCCGTGGTGGAATCGACCAAGGCCGCCTCGGACGTGTATGCGCCCATCGCCGGTGAAGTGATCGCCGTCAACGACGCGCTCTCGGATGAGCCGCAAAAGGTCAATGCAGAGCCGTACGCCGGGGGCTGGCTCTTCAAGCTGCGTCCCGCAACCCCGGGCGTACTGGCCGGGCTGCTGAACGCCTCCGATTACGACAACGGCCCCGGCGCCTGAGGCAAACCACATGAACCATGCTGACTCGCAGGCTGGCGGATTGCGCAGCCTGCTGGATACCGATGCGTTCCACGCCCGCCACATCGGCCCCTCCAACGCGCAGGAAACGCGCATGCTTGCTGCGATCGGCTACGCCTCACGGCGTGAGCTGATCCGCGACACCATCCCCGCAGCCATCCTGCGCGATGCACCGCTCGCCATTGAAGCCCCTGTCACCGAGGCCGATGCGCTGGCCGAACTGGCCGAGATCTCGCAGCACAATCAGATCTGGCGCAGCTACATCGGCGCGGGCTATCACGGCACGCTCACCCCTGAACCGATCCGGCGCAATGTGCTCGAAAACCCGGGCTGGTATACGGCGTATACACCCTATCAGGCTGAAGTGGCGCAGGGCCGGCTCGAGTCCTTGCTCAACTTTCAGCAGATGGTCATCGACCTGACCGGGCTCGATGTGGCCAATGCCTCGCTGCTGGACGAAGCCACGGCCGCGGCCGAAGCGCTTGGCGTCATCCGTCGTGGGTCCAGGCATGCATCGAACGTCTTCCTGGTGGATGCGGGCGTGCACCCGCAAGTGATTGCGGTCATCCGCACGCGGGCGCGCTGGATGGGCGTGGACGTCGTGGTGGGCGATGCGCTCACCCATGATCCCGCCGGCGTGTTTGGCGCCCATGTGCAGTGCCCCGATACCGAAGGCCGCCTGCGCGACTTCTCTGCACTGGCCGATGGGCTGCATGCTCATGGCGGCAAGTTGAGCATCGGTGTGGACCCGCTGGCTGCGCTGCTGGTGAAATCGGCCGGCGCCATGGGCGCTGACGTGGCCATTGGGTCAGCACAGCGCTTTGGCGTGCCGCTGGGCTATGGCGGACCACATGCGGCTTTCATGGCCGTCAAGCAGGATCTGCTGCGCACGATGCCCGGGCGCATCATCGGCGTCTCGAAAGACGCGGCTGGCAACCCCGCCTACCGCATGTCGCTTCAGACTCGCGAGCAGCACATTCGCCGCGACAAAGCGACCAGCAATATCTGCACCGCGCAGGCGCTGCTGGCTAACATGGCGGCGTTTTACGCGGTCTACCACGGCCCACACGGTCTGCTGCGCATTGCCTTGCGCGTCAACGCCATGGCGCGTGTGCTGGTGCGAATGACCGGGCTGCCGCCTGTGCATGGCGCGTACTTCGACACGGTGGTCTTCGACCCGGCGGCTGCGGGCCTGAACCCACAGGCCATCCTCGGCCGGGCACAGGCGCATCGCATCAACCTGCGCCATCTGGCAGGTGGACGCCTGGGGGTGGCGCTCGATGAAACCGTGAGCCTGGCCGATCTGGCTGATCTCGCCGAGGTGTTCACCGGCCGTCGCGCCGATGCACTCACCCAGGAAGCGGCAGGCGATGTCAGCGCAGAGCCTGCGTCCATCCCTGCTGCGCTGCGTCGCGCGGGCACGGTGCTCACCCATCCGGTCTTCAATCGCTATCACAGCGAGACTGAATTTGTGCGCTACGTGAAGAAACTCGAGAACCGCGATATTTCGCTGGTGCACTCGATGATCCCGCTGGGCTCCTGCACCATGAAGCTCAATGCCGCCTCCGAAATGGCGCCAGTTACCTGGCCGCAGTTTGCCAACCTGCATCCGTTCGCACCGCGTGATCAGGCCGCAGGCTATGTCGAGATGCTGCGGCAACTGGGCGCATGGCTCGCTGAAATCACCGGTTTTCATGCGGTGTCGTTTCAACCCAACTCGGGGGCGCAGGGTGAATATGCCGGCCTGCTCGCGATTCGTCACTGGCAGGCGGCCCGCGGGCAAGGCCACCGGGATGTCTGCCTGATTCCGTCGTCTGCGCATGGCACCAATCCGGCCAGCGCTCAGATGATGGGTATGAAGATCGTTGTGGTGTCCTGCGATGATCAGGGCAATATCGATCTGGCCGATCTGCAGACCAAGATCGCTGCGCATCGCGACGCCCTGTGCGCGCTGATGGTCACCTATCCGTCCACGCATGGCGTCTTCGAAGCCACGATCCGCGATGTCTGCGCTGCCGTGCACGAGGCAGGCGGGCAGGTCTACATGGATGGCGCCAACCTCAATGCGCAGGCCGGGCTGACCCGCCCGGGCGACATCGGCGCCGACGTCTGCCACATGAACCTGCACAAGACCTTCTGCATCCCCCACGGCGGCGGCGGTCCGGGCATGGGACCGATCGCGGTGGCGGCCCATCTCGAGCCTCATCTGCCAACGGACCCGTTTTCGGCGACCGATGACGCCAACAGCGTCTCGGCCGCCCCGTTCGGCAGCGCGCTGATCACCACCATCTCGTGGATGTACATCCGCATGATGGGCGCATCCGGCATTCGGCACGCCACCGAAGCCGCCATCCTGAACGCCAACTATGTCGCCCACCGCCTGAAAGACCACTTCCCGATTCTCTACACCGGGACCAGTGGTCGGGTGGCCCATGAGTGCATCCTGGATGTACGCCACCTAAAGGGCGAATGCGGCATCACCGCTGAAGACATTGCCAAGCGCCTGATGGACTACGGATTTCATGCGCCGACCCTGTCATTTCCGGTGGCCGACACCCTCATGGTGGAACCGACCGAAAGCGAATCACAGGGCGAACTCGATCGCTTCTGCGATGCCATGATCGCCATCGCCGGCGAAATCGCGCAGGTGAAGGCGGGCACGATGGACCGTCAGGACAATCCCCTGAAAAACGCGCCGCACACCGCGTTCGAGGCCATGGGCGACTGGACGCATCCGTATTCGCGCGAACAGGCGGTCTATCCGCTCGCCTGGGTGCGCGAGGCCAAGTTCTGGCCACACGTGAAGCGCATCGACAACGCAGCCGGCGATCGCAATCTGATCTGCACCTGCCCGCCGGTTGCGGACTATGTCTGAGCCCATGCCCACGACGACCCGACAGATTCCCCTTGATGCCCTGCACCGCGAACTGGGTGCGCGCTTCGGGCCCTTTGCGGGGTTCGATATGCCGATTCAGTATCCGGCAGGGCTGAAGGCGGAGCATCTGCACACCCGGTCTCAGGCGGGTCTGTTCGATGTCTCGCACATGGGCCAGTTACGCATCCGCGCGCGTGATGGCCAGGCGGCCTCCTTGCATCGGGGTCTTGAGGCTGCACTGCCTGTGGACTTCGACGGATGGCCGATCGGGCTACAACGGTATTCGTACCTGCTCAATGACGCCGGCGGCATCGAAGACGACCTGATGCTGGTGAACCTCGGCGACGAAGTCCGGATGGTGGTCAACGCAGGCAACCGCGATGCCGACTTCGCGCGCCTGACGGCACTGTGCCCGACGTTGAACATCGAATGGGTTGAGGCGGCCCTGATCGCCCTGCAGGGCCCGGCGGCCGAATCGGTGCTGGCGCAACTCGATCCAGACGCAGCCTCCATGACCTTCATGCAGGCACGCACGCTGAACCTGGAAGGTGCCGCCTGCTTCACCACGCGCTCCGGCTACACCGGCGAAGACGGCTATGAAATCTCCATGCCTGCCGAGCGGGCCGAGGCGATCGTGCGCCGCTTGCTGGCCGACCCCAGGGTGGCGCCGGTTGGGCTGGGCGCGCGCGACACGCTGCGACTGGAGGCCGGGCTGCCGCTGCATGGCCAGGACATCACGCCCACGACGTCGCCGGTGCAAGCCGGCTTGGCCTTTGCGATTCCGGCATCGCGTCGCACAGGGGGCAGCAAAGCCGCTGGATTTCCAGGCGCCGCAACCGTGCTGATGCATCTGACTCACGGGGTCAGTCGCCGTCTGGTCGGGTTGATTTCAGCTGAAAACGTGCCGATTCGGGCGCATGCGGAGTTGATGACATCGGGCACCGATGCGCAGCACGTCCGACTGGGGGAAGTCACCAGCGGCACCATCTCGCCGACCCTGGGCAAGCCCATCGTGCTGGCCTATGTCGAGGCGGTTCATGCTGCGCCCGGCTCTCGCTTGGTGGCTTGTGTTCGGGACCGGCGCCCGGCGGTCGAGGTCGTCAAACTGCCGTTTGTGCCGAAGCGCTACAAGCGCTGATCGGCCCTGCTCCAGTCAGCCAGCACCTGCTGCAGCTGTCTGGGGTCGGCGGGCTTCACGAGATACAGGTCGATGCCTGCGTGGCGGGCCCTGTCCTGGTACAGCGCGTTGCTGAATCCGGTCAGGGCCAGCAAATACGGAGCGGGTTCGAAAGACTCAGCGCGCAGGCGTCTGGCCAGCTCAAAGCCATCCATGCGCGGCATGGCAATGTCCATGATCACCACATGCGGACGAAAGGTCTGAGCCAAGCTCAGGCCCTCGAGCCCGTCTCGACCGGCCTCGACGGTGTATCCCCAGGCCTGCAGCAGCAGAACCAGGCTGTCGCAGGCATCCTGATGGTCATCCACCACCAGAATGCGCAGGGCATGGCCCGGCGCAATCGCTGCCGGTCGCAGTTCGCGGGGCGCGCTCGCCTGCAACAGCGCCTGCGGCAGTGTGAGTGTGAACAGACTGCCCTGACCGAGGCCCTGGCTGTGAGCGGTGAGCTCGCCGCCATGCATGGTGGCAAGCCGTTTGGACAGATACAGCCCAAGCCCCAGGCCCTCACTCGGAGCGACCTGATTCGCGTCGTGAGTCGCAGGCCGCACTTGGACAAACCGCTCGAAGATCCGCTCCAGATCAGCCGGTGCCAGACCGATTCCGGTATCGCGCACCGACACGCGGATCTCGTGTGCAGTGGTGTGCAGGCTCAGCCTGATCAAGCCGTTCGCGGGCGTGAATTTGCGGGCGTTTTCCAGCAAGTTGGCGACGATCTGGGCAATGCGATCAGCATCCCCAAAACAGGGCACTGGTTCGGACGGGATGTCGACTTCAAGCCGCGGAAGAGGTTGAACCGATTCACGGTGGCGTGCTGGCTCGGCCAGACGCCTGAGCAATTGCGCCAGATCGAAGGAGGCCCGCTGCAGCGTCATTTGATCGCGATTGATCCGCGAGAGATCGAGCAGGTCGTCGATGAGCCGCACCATGTAACGCAACTGCCGATCGACCAGCGCCAGGCGCTCCTGTTCGAGTGCTGTCTGCGGGGCGTTGCGCAATAGCGCCAGGATATTGCGAGCAGGCGCGAGCGGTGCGCGCAATTCATGGGCGAGCAGCGCAATGAATTCATCTTTGCGCTCCTGCTCCTCCACCAGCGCCTGCTCGGCCCGGTGTCGGTCGGTGATATCAAACGCAATGCCCAGGACACCACACACCTCGCCACGCACATCACGCTCGGGAAACACCTGGTAGTCGTAGTGGCACCTCATGCCCCCAAACGTCAGGGTTTGTTGAAAACGCACCGGCTGTCCGGATTCGATCACCTGACGCTTGTTCGCCATCAGGCGCTCGGCCTCCTTGGGATCATCCAGTAAATCCCGATCGGTCAGGCCCAGCAGTGACTGCGCAGAACGGCCCGACGCGGGGTTGCGGACCCAGGTGATCCGCAAGTCTCGGTCATGTCCGAAAACCAGGATCGACCCACTGTCGAGGGTTTGTTCGAGGCGTTCAGTCGCCAGGCGCAATTGCTCTTCGAGTTGCTCTCGAAAGGCATTGACGCTGCCCCAGCACATCCACAGGGGTTCATCGTCCGGTGTCGGCTGCGCGCGCCGCACGCGCACGCGAATACGGCGCGGCGCATTCACGCCAGCAGGCCGGATGTTCAGGTCGAGCTCCAGGCCCTCTTCGCCGGCCAGCAATCGGCTGACCGATTCGGCCACGAGTTCATGCTGACCAGGCGCCAGTGCGACATTCCAGTCAACCGCTTCGCAAGGCCCCTGCTGGGGCCACCCCAGCAAACTGCGTGCCGCCGGATTGGCATACACCACGCTTGCCGAGCGGTCGAGCATCAGCACAACGCTGTCAGGACTGCCCTCGACCGCGGAAAACATCGCGTGAGCAACGCGCGCATCCATCAGGGACACGATCGCACGGTTAAATCGAAGCGCACGCCTGCCGGCAGGCAGTCCGGAGGGCGTTTGTTCAGAGCATCGTTGCGGTGGCCGTACGTGCCACCGTCCAGATCAGCACGCCCGAGGCCGCCAGGCAGGCGGTCGCCATGGCGCGCCGCGCACCTGCGGCCTGCGCGCGCGAAGCACGTGCCCACAGGCGCACGGAGGTGACGGCCAGTACCGCAGCCACCGCCAGCATGATGCCGCTGGCCAACCAATGGTCGGGGTGGGCCACCACATGCTGCAACAGCGCCAGGGCGCCTGTGTCGTGAGGGCCGTCATGGGCCTGCGCCGGTGTGGCGGCACCCCACACCACGAGTGCTGAGATGGCCGAAAAAGCGGGCAGACGACCGAGGTGGGAGAACAAGCGGCGGGCGGACATCGATAACTCCAGAAGATCAGTCAGAAGCGTGGGACGGCCATCGGGGTGACAGCCAGGAAACGGGCAGGGGTCGGCACGCTCAGGCCGACAGCAACCCGCGATGTTCGATGAAGGCAATGATATCGTCCAGCCCACTGCCGATCTTCAGGTTCGAAAACACGAAGGGACGCTCACCGCGCATCGTCCGGGCATCGCGATCCATGACCTCCAATGAGGCCCCCACGTACGGTGCGAGATCGATCTTGTTGATCACCAGCAGGTCGGACTTCATGATGCCGGGCCCGCCCTTGCGGGGAATCTTGTCGCCAGCCGCCACATCGATCACATAGATGGTGAGGTCGGACAGTTCCGGCGAGAACGTCGCGGCAAGGTTGTCGCCGCCCGACTCCACAAACACGATCTGCAGTGCCGGAAACGCGCGCACCAGACGATCGACCGCTTCGAGGTTGATCGAGGCATCTTCGCGAATCGCTGTATGCGGGCAGCCACCGGTTTCAACCCCCAGAATGCGCTCGCGCGGCAGGGCCTCGTTGCGCACCAGAAATTCGGCGTCTTCGCGGGTGTAGATGTCGTTGGTCACCGCCGCGATGTCATAACGCTCTCGCAGCCGACGGCACAGCGCCAGGGTGAGTGCTGTCTTACCAGAGCCCACCGGGCCACCAATACCGACGCGCAAGGGGCCGTGAGATCCGGAGTGTAGAGATGGGGACATGGGAGATGCGGGCATGGATAACGCCGAGGGGGTTCAGGAACGAAAGAGTCGGGAATACTGGGTTTCGTGACGGCATGAGGCCACCGCCAGCAGGGGCGCGGCGCTTGACCAGGCCTGCTCGGGCAGGTCGAGGGAACGGCTGAGCGCCTGGTCGATCATTGGAGCCAGCGTGCGCAACAGCCGCTGCGCTGCGATCTGTCCCATCGGTACCGCCTTCATCAGCACCATCGCCTGATTCTCGACAAAACTCCACAGACAGGCCAGGGCCGCGCTGCGTTCGTCGAGTGCCAATCGGTGGCACGCCATCGCCCAGGCCACGGGCAGCGAGAGCGGGTCAAGCGTTTCCGCAACCCAGGCATCCGTTAACGGATCGGGCACGACCGCAGCCAACCAGCGCCCCAGCGAGTACCCCATCTGGCGCGACTCCTGTCGCAGTTCGGCAGTCTCGCGCGCGGCCAGCGCGGCATCATTCAGGGCCGAGAGTCGCGCCCGCAGCGATGCGCAAGCCGGATCGGGGGTGTCGCGCAAAGCCCGCAGCGCCGCGAGCATCAGCGGCGCATCGAAGCTCGCCAGCGTCAGCATGAGCGCATCGCCCACCCATTCAGCAGCGCTCGCCTCGTCGCAGACCGCACCCGACTCGATCGCCCATTCCAGGCCACTGGAATAACTGTAGCCGCCGATGGGCAGCGCAGGGCTGGCCAACTGCAGCAGGGCGATCTGCTTCAGCGCATCGCGCCCGGGCGCATCCGACAAGCTCAGGGGCGACATGCAGCCTCAGCCTTTGCGTGCTGTGTGGTCGTGCCCATGGCCGTGGCCATGATCGCAATCGTGGCTGTGATCGTGACCATGTCCCTGCGCGTGCCCGTGATCATGGCCTGCATGGCGGGCGTCAAAGATGTGAATGCGCCCGCCGTGTCCCTGGTCATCGTGCTGGTGATGGACATGGCTGTGCCCGTATGCCCCTGACTCCGGCTGAAAGCCTGCGCTGACCCGATTCACATGACCGCCGAGGCCTTCGATCATGGCCTGCAGCACATGGTCGGGCAGCAGCCGCAAGAACCCGTTGCCCACCTGCAGCGGGACATGCCGATTGCCGATGTGATACGCGATGCGCGCCAGTGCCGGCGCATCGTGTGCATGCACTTCCAGCAATGCTTCAGGCGCAGCCTCGACCGCCACCACCCGACCGTCTGAGAGCAGCAGGCGATCGGCATGGCGGATCAGCGTGCCCACCGGCAGATCGACACCGATCTCCTCGCCCCCCAGCAGCGTGGCGCGAAACCGCGAACGCTCCCTGAGTTCGAAGGGCAGTTCAAGCACTGCATCAGCCGGACGGTCGCGTCCGGCGAAGGCATGGGCCATGGCCATCGTCATCGGTGTGGCCTCCGGAATCAGAACAGAAAATAGCGCTGCGCCATGGGCAGGCTTGTAGCTGGTTCGCAGGTGAGCAGCTGGCCATCGGCCCGCACCTCGTAGGTTTCGGGATCAACCTGCATGTGCGGCGTGTAACCGTTGAGCACCATGTCCTGCTTGCGCAGCGTGCGAATACCCTTGACTGCCACCAGCGGGCGACTCAGACCCAGGCGCTTGCCGATCCCCGACTTGAGGGCAGCCTGCGACACGAACGTGAGCGAGCCTGCGGTGAGGGCCTTGCCAAAGCTGCCGAACATGGGCCGGTAGTGCACCGGCTGAGGCGTGGGGATGGAGGCATTCGGGTCGCCCATGAGCGACATGGCAATCGTGCCGCCCTTGATGATGAGGGACGGCTTGACCCCGAAGAACGCCGGGCGCCAGAGCACCAGATCAGCCCACTTGCCCACTTCGACCGACCCCACCTCATGCGCGACGCCGTGCGTGATTGCGGGGTTGATGGTGTATTTCGCGATGTAGCGCTTGGCGCGCCAGTTGTCGTTGCGCGCAGTGTCGGCACGTTTATCGTCGATGACGAGCGGCCCGCGCTGCTGCTTCATCTTGTGCGCAGTCTGCCAGGTGCGCAGGATGACCTCGCCGGGCCGACCCATGGCCTGACTGTCCGAAGACATCATCGAGATCGCACCCAGATCATGCAGCACGTCTTCGGCCGCAATGGTCTCGCGGCGAATGCGGCTTTCCGCAAAGGCCAGGTCTTCGGAGATGCTCGGGTCCAGGTGATGGCAGACCATGAGCATGTCCAGATGCTCATCGAGCGTATTGACCGTATAGGGACGCGTGGGGTTGGTGGACGAGGGCAGCACGTTCGATTCGCCGACCACCTTGATGATGTCCGGGGCGTGTCCGCCGCCCGCACCCTCGGTGTGATACGTGTGGATCACCCGCCCTTTCATCGCCTCAATGGACGCCTCAACGAAGCCCGACTCATTGAGCGTGTCGGTATGGATGGCCACCTGCACATCGTATTGATCGGCCACTGCCAGACAATTGTCGATCGCCGCGGGCGTGGTGCCCCAATCCTCATGCAGTTTCAGGCCAATGGCACCCGCTTCGATCTGCTCGGCAATTGGCCCGGGCAGCGATACATTGCCCTTGCCGGTGAAGCCGATGTTCATGGCAAAGCCTTCGGCAGCCTGCAACATTTGAGCCAGATGCCAGGGCCCGGGCGTCACCGTGGTGGCGTTGGTGCCGGTGGCAGGACCGGTGCCCCCGCCAATCATGGTGGTGATGCCCGAGGCGAGCGCCTCCTCGATCTGCTGGGGGCAAATGAAATGGATATGGGTATCAATGCCACCCGCAGTCAGGATGAGTCCCTCGCCCGCGATCACTTCGGTGGCGGCACCAATGGCCATGGTCACGCCCGGCTGAATATCCGGGTTGCCCGCCTTGCCGATGGCGGCAATGCGCCCGCCTTTCAATCCCACATCGGCCTTCACAATGCCGCAGACCGCATCGACGATCAGCGCGTTCGTGATGACCGTGTCCACCACGTCGGCAGCCAGCCGCTGGCCCTGACCCATGCCATCGCGGATCACCTTGCCCCCGCCGAATTTCACCTCTTCGCCGTAGATCGTGTGATCGGCCTCCACTTCCAGCATGAGGTCGGTATCGGCTACGCGAATCCGGTCGCCCGTGGTGGGGCCATACATTTCCGCGTAGGCGCGGCGTGAGATCTTCGCCATGTTCAACCTTTGCGGGAAGGAGGAGCTGGTTTGCGGGCAGCCGTTTTGCGAGCCGGTGTCTTCGCAGGGGCGGTCTTTTTTGCGGCCGCTCTTTTCGCTGGTGCCGCGATAGCGTCGAGCGGGCCCATCACGAGTTGTCGGAATCCATAGACCACCCGGTCGCCTGCATACGCCACCAACTCCACGGTACGCGCCTGACCAGGCTCGAAACGCACCGCCGTGCCCGAAGCAATGTTCAGGCGATAGCCACGTGCCGCCTCGCGATCGAAGTCCAAGGCGGCGTTGGTTTCGCCGAAGTGGTAATGCGAACCGACCTGGATCGGACGATCACCGGTATTGCGAACGGTCAGGGTTCGGCTCGGCCGCCCCGCATTCAGTTCGATGTCGCCGTCATCGATCAGTAGTTCACCAGGGATGTTCATGGCAGTGCTCCGGAGTCAACTGCGAGATTACACCGAGCCGTGCGGCCCGCCACGCGTGCGATCACACCGACAATAGTGCCCGCACGCCGTCTGCATCCATCCGATTGCCTTCACCGCTGCGCAAGACCGCACCGCGCTGAAGGACCACGTAGCGATCGGAGAGTGAACGGGCAAAATCGTAGTACTGCTCGACCAGCAGGATGGACATGGTTTTGCGCTGGGCCAGGCCGGCGATCACACGTTCGATGTCCTGGATGATGTTGGGCTGGATGCCTTCGGTGGGCTCATCGAGAATCAG
>JBIKKG010000201.1:0-6619 GCA_044360485.1 Burkholderiaceae bacterium
CTGGCGACCGACGCATACGGCAATTTCATTGCCGGTCCCAACGGGCTGCCCCAGCTGGTCAAAGCCGGCCCGCCGCAGGAGCTGGTCGAGGGTAACCTGGCCAGCCCGGTCTCCACCGTCGGCGGGGTCGCGACGGGCGTCGTGTTTCTGGACGATCTCGCCCACGATGCCAACCCGGTCGGAGGGTTGCCCGCCGATGCAGACACACTGACTGGCAACGCTCAGCCGCGTGATGCGCGGGGCGTCAGGCTGTCGTACGACAACGAGTTGCTCGATCGGCATTTCATCGTGGGCGATGGCCGTGCCAACGAGAACATCGTGCTGACTGCCGTGCACACAGTCTTTCATTCCGAGCACAACCACCGCATCGACCAGGTCAAGGAGGTGCTGATCGCCAGCGCCCTGGAGGGCGATGTGGCCTTCCTGAATGAATGGCTTGCGCAGCCCGTCCAGTCCCTTCCAGCCAACCTGGGCACGCTGGTGTGGGACGGTGAGCGCTTGTTCCAGGCTGCGCGCTTCAGCACCGAGATGGTCTACCAACATCTGGTGTTCGAGCAGTTCGCACGGGGCGTCTCGCCCACGATCGATCCTTTTGTGTTCTCCAACAACCCGGATATCGATCCGGCGATCACCGCTGAATTCGCGCACGTGGTCTATCGCTTCGGCCACTCGATGCTCAACGAAACCGTCGAGCGCGTGTCGATCGATGGCAGCACGAGCGATTCGATCAGCCTGATTCAGGCCTTCCTGAACCCTGTGGAATTCAACCTGCTGGGCGGTGAGCAGGTCGATGCCCGCACGGCTTCTGGCGCCCTCATCCGCGGCATGTCGCTGCAGGTGGGCAATGAGATCGATGAGCACGTCACCGATGCGCTGCGCAACAACCTCGTGGGTCTGCCCCTGGACCTGGCCGCTTTGAACCTGGCCCGTGGACGTGAGACCGGTGTGCCCACGCTGAACGAAGCTCGCCGCCAGTTCTTCGAGGCCACCAACGACTCCACACTCAAGCCTTACGACAACTGGACGCATTTCGCACAGTTCCTGAAGAACCCGGCGTCGATCGTCAATTTCATCGCTGCTTACGGCACCCACGCTTCGATCACGACGGCCACCACGCTGCAAGGCAAGCGCGACGCCGCGGAGGCTTTGGTCTTCGGCGGCGAGGGCGCACCCGCTGATCGCTTGGATTTTCTCAACGCGAAAGGGGCGTATGCCGGCGGCGCGCTGGGCGGTTTGAACAGCGTCGACTTCTGGGTGGGTGGCCTGGCCGAGATGAAGGTGCCGTTTGGCGGCATGTTGGGTACCACCTTCAACCATGTGTTTGAAGTGCAGATGGAAAAGCTGCAGGCCGGTGACCGCTTCTACTACCTGAGCCGCACCCAGGGTCTGAATCTTCTTAATGAGCTGGAAGCCGACTCCCTCGGTGCGCTGGTCTATCGCAATACCGATGTCGGGCAGATTGGATCGACCCACGTGGCCGCCAACCTGTTTGCGACACCCGACCTCATCATCGAGGCAGACCTCGCCCGGCAAGCCGATTACGACGCTGAGGATCAGTCCGTCAGTGGCAAAGATCCGGTTCATGCCAATCCGATTCTGAACACGATCCGTCCGCTGGTGATGCGCACCGATGGCGACGGCAATGAGGACAACGGTCTGGAGAACGTCCAATACACCAGCGACCTGCATATCGTGCTGGGTGGCACCGAAGCGAACAACGTGCTCACAGCGGGTGCGGGCGACGACACGGTGTGGGGCGACGGCGGCAACGATCGCCTGGAAGGTGGCCTGGGCAACGACCATATCTTCGGTGGCACCGGAGACGACATCATCACCGACGCGGGCTCGGACGTGGGTGATGTCATCGACGGCGGTGACGGCAACGACGTCATCAGCGGCGGTAACGGTCTGGATCTGCTGTTTGGCGGCGCAGGCAACGACTTCGTCTTCGGCACACAGGATGACAAGGACATCACCGGTGGGTTGGGTGATGACTTCATCCAGGGCGGATCGGGCAGCAACTTCCTGAAGGGCAGCGAAGGCAGCGACTGGATCGAGGGCGGCGACGGCAGTGGCGGTTTCGATGGCCTGGCCGGCGAAAACTCGGAACTGTTCTTCAACAGCACGATCATCGGACACGATGTGCTGAATGGGCGCGGCGGCGACTCCGACTACGACGGTGAGTCGGGCGACGACATCATGATCCAGGGTTCGGGCGTGCAGCGCAGCAACGGCATGGCCGGTTTCGACTGGGCGACCCACAAGGGCGATACGCTGGCCGCCAGCAGTGACCTGGGCATCCCGATCTTCGCGACACAGCAAAACTTTATCCTGCGCGACCGCTTCGATCTGGTCGAGGGCCTGTCCGGCTGGAACCTCAACGACACGCTGACCGGGCGGGATAAACTGCTGGGCGTGAACGGCGGAGTGGGCGAGGTCGGCGTGCCTGCGATCATCACCGACCCCACCTCGCCTTACCTGTCCTACTCCAACGCGCTGACCCAGGAAGGTGTGGATCGCATTACCGGTCTGAACGCCATCGTGTCGCACCTCGGGACCGAGACGTTTACCGTGGCTGGCGAGCGTCACACGGTACGGGTGTTCGATCAGGCCAGCGTGGTGCGCAATGCTGCGGGGGCTGCCATCTTCGTGCATGACACACCTGCCGACATCCTGTTGGGCGGTGGCGGTGCCGATGTCATCACCGGCAAAGACGGCAACGACATCATCGATGGCGACCGTTGGCTGAACACGCGCATCGGCATCGTTCGCAACGGTGTGGAGGTGGCCACTGCCGAAGGCATGTCCACCGCGGTGACGGATCTGGCTGGCAACGTGCTGCATGACGGCCGCTCGCTGAGCGCCCTGATGATCGACCGCGTGTATGGCGCGGGCGAACTGAAGATCGTGCGTGAGTTGCTTGATGGTGATGCGGACAATACGTCTGTCGACGTGGCGGTGTATCGCGGTCAGGTCACCGAGTACGACTTCTTCCGTCATGCCGATGGCAGCCTGACTGTGGCGCATGCCCGACCCAATATCGTGGGTGGCAACGACGGCATTGACCGGCTCTACAACATTGAGGCTTTGCAGTTCGCGTCGCCGGTGGGTCTTAACACGCTGGGTATCCAGCAGCTGCAGCTCAACCGCGCGCCGGCTGTCGCGGTGGCTGTCGACACCAACGTGCGGATGGCAGAGAACACCACCGGGCTGGTAGCGACCGCGCAATTTGTCGACCCGAATACCGGCGCCCTGATTCTGAATTTCAATGCAGCAGGACAGGCCACCATCAGCCAGGCCGCACCGCTGACGCTGAGCCTGGGGGGCGCTGACGCAAGATTCTTCACGGTCGATCAACTCGGACAACTGCGTCTGAATTCGGCACTGAACTTCGAGCAGCGGACCGACTTCAACCGGGATGGCATTTACTCGGTCAACGTGATTGCGTCGGACGGGCTGCTCTCCGCCACGCAGGAGTTCAACCTCACGATCACCAACGTGAACGAGGCGCCGACCGGACAGATCTCCGTTGCTGGTGCCGCGGTACTCGGTGGCACGCTCACCGCAGCCAGCACGCTGGTCGACCCGGACGGTAACGGCACGATCACCTGGGGGTGGCGGGCGAATGGCACGGCAATCGCCGGTGCGAGTGGAGCGTCCTATGTGCTGACTGCGAGCGACGTGGGCAAGACCATCACGGCCGTCGCCCGCTACACCGACGGCGGGGGCTTCTTCAATGAGGTCGTCAGTGCACCCACCGTACCGGTGCTGGCTGAGATCACGGGCACGGCCGCCAATGACACCTTGAACGGCAATGCGGCGAACAACGTGATGCGCGGTCTGGCTGGGGTTGACACGCTCAACGGCTTGGCCGGCAATGATTCGCTCTATGGCGGCGACGGCAATGACATCCTGAATGGCGGCGATGGCAATGACTTCCTCGACGGCGGTGCCGGCTCGGACCGGCTCACGGGCGGTGCCGGCAATGACACCTATGTGTACGACGCCGCCGACGCCATCGTCGAAGCGGTCAATGGTGGAACCGACACCCTGCTGGTGGCTCTCGCATCGTTCACGCTGAGCACGGCCAACGTCGAAAACCTGACCTTTACCGGTATCGGAAACTTCACCGGCACAGGCAGCGCGGGCAACAACGTGATCACCGGCGGTGCAGGCAATGACGTGCTGAGTGGCGCTGCGGGTAACGACAGCCTGATCGGGGGTGCAGGCAATGACACGCTGATCGGCGGTGCCGGTGCAGACCGTCTGTCAGGGGGCGTCGGAGCGGACGTGTTCCGCCTGAGCGCGACAACCGAATCGGGTCTGACGGCTGCTTTGCGCGATGTCATCACCGACTTTCAGAAAGGCGCAGACCGCATCGACCTCTCGATCATCGATGCCAGCATGACTGCAGCGGGGAACAATGCGTTCACCTTTGTGGGCAGGACCGGCATCACCGCAGTGGGGCAGTTGAACATGGCCTTCGATGCGGCGTCCAACACCACGGTGATCAGTGGCAACGTCAGCGGCACCACCGCGCCCGAGTTCACCCTGGCACTGCTGGGCAACTACACCACGGGGGTGAATGCGCTGACGGCGACTGACTTCCTGCTGTAAGAGTTCGCGGCAGGCAGGATGGTGCGCGGCTTCGCGCTGCGCACCAGTCAGTGCACTACCAGACGCTGCGCACGTGGGGATACGACCGGATCTTCTCGTCGGCACTGATGACCGGCGCGCCCAAGGCGCGCGCGGTCGCGACGATGATCCGGTCGGCTGGGTCCTTGTGAAATTCGCCTGGGAGCGCCACGCTGGCCAAAGCAATGGCGGTGTCCACAGGGACGAATCGCAGGTGCTCAATCTGCTCGACCAGCGCAAGCCATGGCGAGATCTCCATGGCCAGCGCCAGCCGGCCGCGTTCCGTGAGCATCGCGAGCTCCCACGACGAGATCGACGACACAATGATTTCGCCGCTGCGATGCTCTTTCTCGATCGTGCGCAGGGCCTTTGACGAGAACTGCTGCGCGCTACCCGACGCCCACCACACCAGGGCATGGGTATCGAGCACGATCATCGCATTGCGTCCCAGTCGTCCTCGCCCACGGGATCGGTGGGGTGCTGATAGTGAAGCAGGGAGCCTTTCAGGGCCTGCAGGGGGTGTGGCTTGGTGTGCTGGTATGGCCTGACTTCCAGCACAGGCCGACCATGGTCGGACACGATCAGAGGTTGACCTGTTGACTCAACCTGCCTGAAGTACTCCAGCGCACGGGCCTTGAATTGAGATTTCGAGATCGGGGCAGCCACAGCGTTTGCCTATAGTCATATGTCTATAGTCAGATTGTGCGGGATGCGTCTGCGTGCATCAAGCCTGAGGGGTGGCAAGCAGGCCGCGTTGGGCCGCCAGCCCGATGCATCGGCCTACGTCGATCACGAGCGGGCCGTCACGACGCACCGTGACCCGCGCGGTCTCGTTTTCGCCTAGGGTATACAGACGGTCGCCGTCGAAGGCCACCACGCCGGGGCCTTCGAACAGAAAGACGTCATCAAAGGCCAGGCGTTCGCACAGGCTCACCTGAACGGTGCCGAACAACCCGGGCGACACCGGCACATGCAGCGCCTGGCCGCTACCGAGGCGCAGGGCCAGGCCGCAATCGTCATCGAAGCTCACCGGGTCAAGATAGCCGCCAATGGGCGACATGCCGACCGAGCCCGGTTCAGCGCGCGTGAGAACGAGCGCACCGAGCCTGTCGGGGTCGAAGGGCAACAGGTTGCCGGTGGAGTCGTTGCGCAGCAGCACGGCGTCGATCACCCCCAGATCGGACCAGGTGTCGGTCTGCACATGCACGAGCTTGCAGCGGGCACCGGCCTCGGTGGCTTCAATGACTCCCGAGGCCACGAGCCCGGCGGCCACGCCCGCACTGGTGGCCTCGACCGACACTGGAAAGACGTTGTTGGTGCCGGTGGACAGGGGCACCAGCGGCACCTCGGGCCAGGTGCGGGCGATGATGCGGTTGGTGCCATCGCCGCCCAGCGACACGATCACATCGCAGCCAGCGTCTCGTGCTGCGCGCACGGCCGCTTCGGTATCGGCAGCCGAGTTGGTCACCGGGCCGGTCTGCAACACCCGCACGCGGGCGCGCAGGGGCATCCACTGCAGCGCGCTGGTCGACACGCGCGCAGGCTCCTGCATCACCATGATCTCGTCGATGCCCAGCGCATCTAAGCCAGTGGCAATGCGGGCCACCTGCGCGCCCTTAGCCTCGTGGGTCACATTGGTGGCGCGTGCCGCCAGCCTGCGTACATCCCGGCCTGATGCCGGATTGGCAATGATGGCAACCTTACCGGGCATCCGATCGGCTCGTGTGGTCTGAAGTGGTCAGGACGACAGGCCAGCGGCCATGATCGGATGCGTGTTGGTGCTCAGCTGGCAGCGACCGCCACGTTGGGCTGCACCGCCGCCAGTGTCTTGCCGAAGCGGTCCTTGTGCGTCGAGGTATCGAGCTCATCGAGGATGATCTCGCGCGACATGACCTGACGCTTCCATTCCTGGTGCGCGGGTTCCGCTGCATGGAACTCGGGCATCACCTCATTGGCAAACAGCTCCAGGCTCTCGCAGATATGC